>JBPCNP010000043.1:0-12136 GCA_051001215.1 Acidimicrobiales bacterium | reverse complement strand
TACACCAACCGGCGACAGATCGCGAGCCTTTGACCAGGACAAACGCGCTGGTCAGAGCCTTCTTTTGAAGAAAGTTCCCAGCGGCCCAGTGATCAGCTCAAACGGATAGCCAGGAAACTCCCGCTAGAGACAAGGGAGCGGTCGAAGGGCACCGCCCGCCCGGCCAGATCAACTTCTCTTCCGCCCCAATAGGGCTCGGCAAGTCAGCGAAGATCGTGGCGACGACGACCGCCGTCCTAGTCGTCAAGACCGGCGACGGGGAGAGGTTGTAGTCCCTGCGTGCGGTGGCGCGGTAGAGGAGACGGGCCGGTATCGTACGTCGATGGCGGTCGGGTGCCCAGCTTCTGCCGGGCTGCGTGCAGCCGCCCCCTGTTGCCGGGAGACCGGCGATCAGGCCGTCGTCGGGCTGACCCCGCCCTCACGTAGTTCACGGGGCCCCAGGGTGGGCCGCTCCGTCACGGCAACTTCTACCGGGCCAAGTTCAAGCCCGCCGTGCGCGCCGCGGGGCTTCCCGACAGCCTTCGCTTCCACGATTTGAGGCACACGTATGCAGCCTTCTGCATCGCCTCTACCGCCGATCCCTACGCCGTGATGCGCCGGATGGGGCACTCCTCTATCACGGTGACCTACGACACCTACGGACACATGTTCCCCGAGCGGGACGCCGAGATCACCGAGCGCCTCGGGGGACTTCTTCCGGCAAGGTGTGGACTTTTTGTGGACTCGCTCCGACGTCGCTGCCGGCGAAGACGTTCAGAAATAGCCTCTGACCTGCACGTATGTCCTGCGCGCTCGGAGGGATTCGAACCCCCAACCTTCTGATCCGTAGGTCTACTCCACAGGTTGTCCACAGGTGACCATGGATGTCCGCACTTGCGCTTTGTGACCTGTGACCAGGCCTTTTGGCGTTCAGAGGATGCCCGTTGCTGACCGCCCGTGACCCTTGTTCCATATTTTTTGCGGCCGTATGGTTCTCACGGCGGTTCTCACGGCTCGGAGGCCATCTCCACCTGGAGTTCATGCCGCCGCATCACACGGCCACCAAGTTGAAGTACCTGGCGGGGTCGGAGATCGGCGGCGGCGCCTTCCTCAACGACACCCGGCCGGAAGACTCGGCCGCGCAGCTGCGGGAGGCCACCGGCGACTCCAGGTGAAGCGCAGGCAGCCGAGGGTGGCCCGGGCGACGTCCTCGATGGCCCGGTCGCGTTCGTCGTCCCTGGCGCCGGGAAGGCGTCCCATCGCCATGAGGACGTGGGACCCTCGGCGGACGACCACGGCCGCCGCCCGCCGCCCAGTAGGCCTCATCGCCCGGCCCCGGCAGCTCCCGCCGCAGGAGCTTCGGGATGGAGCGGAGGGCGTGAAGCAGGCCGGCATCGACCCAGGCCACCTGCATCATCGTGGCGTCGCCGGCGGTGACGTCACGGAGCGGCCGTCGGCGGTCAAGACACCCGACGGTCCTAAGCGTCAAGCCGGGGAGCCATGTTCGTCGGTCACTGGGCAGTCAGCCGACTCAACCCGGCCCATAGCGGCGTCGCAAATGAGCTAACCGCTTTCCTGCACGACCCTCGGCTCAAGCACCCTTGACGGCGGATGGTCGTCGGCGAACTCGGACGTTGCCAGCGGCTAGAGCGAGCACGACAGACAGCCCGATGAAGCCAGCCGTCAGCGAGAACGCGCCGATCGCGCCTACCACCAAGGGGCCGCCTGCGTCTCCGAGTTCCCGGCCAACCTCAGCCGCTCCCATCGTCGTGCCGGCCTGTCCTTGCGGGGCGTTCCTGGCCAGCTCTGCGAACCCCAAAGGCGTGACCACACCCACGCCGCAGCCCACCAGGACGGCGGCGAACGGGAGCCCGGCAGCCGCTGGTAAGACGACGGCGAGGACCAAACCCAACGTGCAGGCGGCCAGCCCGAAAAACATGCCGTCCGCTGCCGCCAGTCTGCCGGCATCAAGGCCGCGTCCTGCCCTCGGCTGCACCAGCGCGGCGATGATGGCCAGGACCGAGACTGCGCCTCCCGTCACGAGCGGACCGAGGTGGTGGCGGGCGCCCACCACTGGGAGGAAGCCGACTGCCGCGCTGAGCGCCGCGGTGGCACCGGCCAGTGCGACGACCGGGCGGACGAACTCCGTCGTGGCGAACCTCCGGACCAGCCCAACGACGGTCTGACGGCTCCTGGGTGTGGTGGGCACGGCGGGCGCCGCGACCAGCGTGACGCTCGCCGCCACGGCCACGGCCAAGACAGACATCACTGCGAACAACAAGTTGTAGCCACCAACCACGACCAGGCCGCCGCCAACGACGGGTCCGGCCACATAACCGAGCCCCTTGGCTGCGCCGTAGCCGCCGAAGGCACGGCCCCTACCCTGCTGGCCACCAAGGGCCGCCACCATGGCGGACGCGGCCGGCGAGAACGCTGCGGCGGCAGCTCCCTGTGCGAGTCGAGCGACACCGAGGGCGTCCGGCTCTCCAGCGAGTACGAAGGCGGCCGATGCCAGAGCGAACCCGATGAGCCCAACGATCAGGACGGGCCGTGCGCCAATGCGGTCGGCCAGCACGCCGAAGGCGGGCTTGAGCACCACCTCGGCGCCGTCGTAGAGAGCGAGCAAGATCCCCACCTCCAGCAGCGAGGCATGGTGACCGGTGGCGTACCCGCCGAGGTTGGCGGCGACAGCATGCGCGCCGAACGCCGTCACGAAGCCGGCTGCGTACAGCGGCCGAAGTTGCCGACGCCGTCGCTTGCCCTCCTCGATGGGGGTCGGGGCGGTCACGGTGACGACCGGTGCGCTGCCGCAGTCTCGTCCCGATCCGACGGGGACCCGCCAGAGTATGGGGGCTGTCCGCGGCCGCCCCGCAGTGCCGGAAACCCATGAGTCAGCGTCAGCAGTGCCGACAGCCACAGCGCCCCGAGGACCAGGCCGCCGACGACGTCGGTGAACCAGTGGGCACCGAGGTAGACCCGCGTGGCGGCGACCATCACAGCGATGAACAGGGCCGTCGTCCACGCCACCACCTTCGTGGACCACGATCGGGTCGACGAAGCGACCAGCGCCGCCAATATCCCCCAGGCCACGATGGCCTGGGTGGCGTGGCCCGACGGAAAGGCGTAACCATCGAAACCACGGACGGCCGATGCAAGCGGGGGTCGAGATCGACCGACCACCACTTTGATCAGCCCGTAGAGAGCGGCCGCCCCGCCGTAGCCCGCGGCGAGCACCGCCGCCGGGCGCCACGTTCCCCGCCGCCAGCGGCACCACAGACCAACCGCGGTGATGAGTGGTATCAGGACCGCAGAGCTGCCAAACGCGGTGACGATCGTGGCCCCCGTGGTCAGCCACGGCTCCCGGTGGGCCACCATGAAGTGGAGCACGGGCCGGTCGACGGGGTTGAACGACTCACCGCTGAGGACGCTCTGGACGATCACACCGAAGATCGAGCCGGTCACGACAAGCAACCCGAGGGACAAGGTCAGCGACAAACCCAGGGCCGCTCCGGGTTGGAACCGTCGCAGGAGAAAGTCGAGCTGGCGACGGTATCGGCTTCGCAGCACAGCCACCGGGGCAAGGTTGGCCAGGCGGTCGCCCCATGCCCGAAGACGATCGGGGTGGGCGGCGATACGTCGGGCCACAAACACGGTGGCCCCGATGAGAACGACCAGCAGTAGGAGCAGGAGGCTGGCCTTCTTGGCGATCGACTCCACGTGTCGATAGCTGGAGCCCCCGAGGTAGCCCAACAAGACGAATCCGGTCGCCCAGATGGCGCCGCCGACCACGTTGTAGGTCGCGAAGGTGCGGTACTCCATGCCGGCCATTCCCGCCATGCCCGGGATCATCACCCGCAGCGCGGCCGTGAACCGCCCCAGGAACACGGCCTTGCCGCCCTTGTCGGCCAGGTACTTCTCGGCCCGGTCCAGATGCTGATGCTTGATGAGCCGTCCGATCGTGCCGTGCAGCAGCCGCCGGCCGTGGTGCTTGCCCACCTCGTAGCCGACGGTGTCGCCGATGATGGCCCCTGCTACGGCGGCGACAATGACGGCCGGCAGGCTGACCCGGTGTTGAAAGGCCAACACTCCCCCCAACAGCACGGCCACCTCGCCGGGAAACACAAACCCCAGGAAGATCGAGGACTCAAGGGCCGGAAGGATGAAGATGACGGCGAGCGCACCCCATCCGTGCAGGTGAAGGATACCGTCGGTCAGGTGGCCCACGGCTGGTGCCTGGCCTCGTACACCTGGTTGGCGAAGTCCTCCAGCACTGCCGCGCACTCCTTGAGACGCCGCTCAGCCACATCAGCCGACGGAGCCCCGAGGATGTCCCGGGTACGGATCTCCCGGTACCACCGCCGCAGTCGGTCGAGGTTTTGCTCTTCTTCGTCGAGTTCGGCCAGGGTGAACTTCTCCTTGGCCACCTCGGAGGCGATCTCGGCGTCGAACTTCGCGCATTCGGAGACGAACTCGCCCCACTCCGCCTCGCGCTCATTCCCAAACAACTCCTTCAAAACCGCCGTGCTGGCTGCGGTGGGAGTCACATCGAACACCAGAGCCTTCCCCTCAGCGCGCTCGATCAGCACGGTGGCCCGCTCCAGGGCGTTGTCGAAGTCCGTACCGGTCGGGATAGCCCAGGTTCCGTTCTGCAACGAGACCGCGCCCGCCTTACGCAGCTCTCGCCAGACGCCGACCCGATGCCGTGAGCCCTCGGTCTCGAGCCGGTAGGTGACGATGCGCCAAGTCATTGTGATGTACGCTACATCTCTAGACGTAGCAACCGTTCGAGCCACCCACTAGGGTGCGGCCGTGCCCACACAGCGTTCGAGGACAGAGCGGCGCGATCACGGGCAGACCAGGCGATGACCTCTCTCGACCACAATTTCGTTCAGTGGCTCAACGACGCTGCCCAAGACCAGCCGATTCGAGCGCTCGCCATCCTGGCGGCCAAGTACCTGGCCGCCGTGCCGCCGTTCCTCCTCGTTGCCGTCTTCGTCTGGGCCTTCTGGCGCCGAGACACATGCGCCATGGCAAAGTCCGGACTGGCTGGGGTCGGTACAGCCATCGCCCTTGTGGCCAACCAGGTTGTCGGGCAGTTCGTGACCCGTGGTCGGCCGTACTCCGTGCTGGCGTCGGTGCATGCCATCGGGACGAAGAACGGCGATAGCTCGTTCTATTCGGACCACACGACCCTCGCAGTCGGCACGGCTATCGGCGTATTACTCGTGTCGCGGCGCCTGGGGATCGTGGCCCTGGTCATCGCCGCCATGGTGGGCGCGGGGCGCATTGCCGTCGGAGCCCACTACCCCAGCGACGTACTTGCCGCCGCAGCTGCCGCGGGAGTTTTCGTGGCAGCCATGGTGGTCCTCACGGCTCCGGTGCAACGGTTACTCGATCGCCTGATCCCGCCACGGAAACCAACCGTCTCGCCAGGGTAGGCCTCGGCCGTTCGACACGCCTGGTTCGGCCTGCTGGCGTCGGCCACGATGGCGCGGGTCGGGTGAGTAGCGCGTGGGTGTCACGATCTGGCCGGAAGCGGTACCCGCCTATTCGTGACGCAGGGCGTCGATGGGCCTGAGAGAGGCGGCCCTGTTGGCGGGGTAGAGCCCGCAGACGACGGCGACTCCGTGGGCAAGAGCAACGGACGAGAGTTGTACGACCGGCTGGGCACCGATGATCTTGATGTGACTGCCCACGAGGCCGATGGCAACGCCGAGAAGGCCGCCGGCCACGAGCGGGAGCATCCAGCAGGACCACCAAGATGGGGGACTGGACGGAAAGGAGACGCTTACCACTTCCGTCCCGAGAGGTCCCGGGGTGGCGAAGGCTTGGGCCCGCCGGGCGGGACTTCGAGGCACTTCTCACCGTGTTCGATCCTGGCGCCGTTACCCAGATGACCTCAATCCAGCGCCCTTCCCGAGGCGGGTCGGCGTCGGGCCCAGGCGTTCACGCCCTATGGGGACATCGGCGCCCGCTCGAGAGCACTGCCGGACCTCCCGGTCGGGGATGCCAACGGTGGCTTGTCTCGGCGGCGGGTGGATTCGTGGTCGGCGATGCCGCCGACCAGGTGGTCGGCATGGAACAGCGCCTCCTCCAGCAGCTGGCGGACGTGGACGTCGGCGGCGGCGTAGAAGATGCGGTTCCCGTCCCGACGGGTCGTCACCAGCCGGGCCAGGCGCAGTTTGCCCAGGTGCTGGGACACGACTGACGGGGCCACGCCAGCCAGCTCGGCCAGGCGGCCGACCGACTGCTCGCCTTCGACGAGGAGCCACAGGATGCGTAGGCGGGTCGGCTCGGCCAGCATCCGCAGCGTGCCCACGGCCACCTCCACCTGCTCGGGGGTGGGGATCTCCCGGGGCTGTTCGTCTGTCTGCGCATCAGTGCACATAGCGATAGTCTACTGGCCACCCATGGATCAGCCCCGTACCTCCACGCTCGCGCGCCACGACGAGGCCGGCCACCGCCGGGCAGCCAACCAGGCCATCGGGGTCTCCGCCGTCGGCCTGGGTGTCACCGGGGCCGCAGAGCTGGTGCTCGCCCTGGTCACCGGATCGGTCGGGCTACTGGGCGACGCCCTGCACAACCTGTCCGACGTCTCCACCAGCGTGGTGGTGTTCATCGGCTTCGCCGTGTCCAAGAAGCCGCCGAGCCGGCGCTACCCCTACGGCTACGAGCGGGCCGAGGATCTCTCCGGACTCGGGGTGGCCCTGGTCATCTGGGCCAGCGCAGTGTTCGCCGGGGTCGAGAGCTACCGCAAGCTCGTCAACCACACCGCCACCACCCACCTGGCCATCGGCATGGTTGGCGCCGTGCTCGGCATGGTCGGCAACCAGGCGGTGGCCCGCTACAAGGCGGTGGTCGGACGGCGCATCCAGTCGGCGACGCTGGTGGCCGACGCGCATCACTCCCGGCTCGACGCCCTGTCCTCGGCCGGGGCGCTCGTGGGTCTGGTCGCCGTCGCCCTCGGCTACCGCTGGGGCGACCCGGTGGCGGGCTTCGCCGTTACGGTCTTCATCCTCCACGTCGGCTTTGAGGTCACCACCGAGCTGGTCCACCACCTCATGGACGGCCTCGATCCCGAGGTGCTCGACGAGGCCGAGCGCGCCGCCCTAACGGTGGACGGGGTGCGGGACGCAACGGCCCGGGGCCGCTGGACCGGGCGCACCCTGATGGTCGAGATCGAGGGCGGGCTCGACCCGGCGATGAGCGTCGCCAAGGCGGCGGAGACCGGCGTGGCGGTGGAGGAGGCGGTGCGAGGCGCGGTGGTGGCGGTTCGCCAAGTCCGCTTCAACCCCCGCCCGGTCACCTTGAGCCCATCGCGCGCCCTGGGTGCAGCGGAGGCGGTGGCTTCGTGACCGATCACCACGACGGGTCCCACGACCACGGGCACGCCGAGGATCCCCAGCACCCGGCCACGTCCACGACGAGACGCACGAGCACAGCGCCCACGGTGCCGCCGCCGACGATGACTCGCGACTGCATGGCCACGATCACCCGGCCGGTCTTCGCGGCCTGCTGCGCTCGTTCGTCGCCCCCCACAGCCACGATGCCGCCGACTCGGTCGACCCGGCCCTCACCACCAGCGCCGAGGGCATCCGCGCCCTGAAGCTCTCCCTGGCCGCGCTGCTCGCCACCGTCGTGCTCGTCAGCGGGTCGGTGGCGCTGCTGGGCGACACCATCCACAACTTCGCCGACGCCCTGACCGCCCTGCCCTCGGGGTCGCCTTCTGGCTCGGCCGCCGTCCGCCCACCCGGCGCTACACCCTACGGCTACGGCCGCGCCGAGGACCTGGCCGGCATCTTCATCGTGGCCATGATCGCCCTGTTCTCGGCGGTGGCGGCATGGGAGTCGGTGCGCCGCCTCCTGCACCCCACCGACGTGCGCAACGTCGGCTGGGTCATGGCCGCCGGGCTCATCGGCTTCGCCGGCAACGAGCTGGTCGCCGTCTACCCGGATCCGGGTGGGCCGCAAGATCGGCTCCGGCGCCCTGGTGGCCGACGGGCTGCACGCCCGCACCGACGGCCTCACGTCGCTGGCGGTGGTGGTCGGGGCCATTGGCGTCGCCTTCGGCTTCCGCCTCGCCAACCCCCTCGTCGGCCTGGCCATCACCGTGGCCATCCTCTTCGTAGTGTCTGAGGTCACCGGCACTGGATGCACGCGTCGATTACAGCACCGGGTGCGCTTGTTCCCCTTTTTCTAACTCCTCTCTCATCCGCATTAGTGGAGCGATTCTTGGCCACTTTGGCGCCGCTACTTTGCTGACCCCCATCCCGTGCCGTCGGCTCAAGTGACACGGTGGAGAGGGGTGCGAGTACCGACCTACAAGGGCTGAGGTCGCGGCCCATCGTCTCTCGTCCTCAGGGAGCAGGAACGACTGCGCTACGTCTGACCGACTCGTGGTGGTGCAGCCCCAGCACGTCGATCACCGTGCTGGCCGCCCCGCCTCCGAGCTCCTCGGCTATCGCCAGTGCCCCTCGGACGTCGAGGTCCGAGCTCAGGCGCTCGCCCACGGCGTCTACCCCCTCCTGTCCATCGTGGGCCCGCGATGCTGCTCGCAGCGTACGCAGGCGATCCCGGGTGGAGGCCAGGCTGGCCTCGTCGAACTCCCAGTCCTGTGTCCAGTGTCGATCGAGGATGGCCAGGCGCAGTTCGGCGGCTGACCACCGCTCCAACAGGTCGTGGACGAACACCAGGTTCCCGGTGGACTTCGCCATCTTCTGACCCTCATGGAGCACGCTCCCAGGCCGTAGCCAGGCACGGGCGAAGGGGCGGACGCCGGTCACGGCCTCGGCCAGAGCCGCCTCGTAGGCGTGATGAGGAAATGCCAGATCGGAGCCCCCGCAGTGCAGATCGATGCCCGCCCCAAGCGTGACCAACGCCATTGCTGCGCACTCGGCGTGCCAGCCCGGCCGACCGCGACCCCAGGGGCTGGCCCACCCCGGTTCATCGGCTGCCGAGGCCTGCCACAGCGCAACATCGAACTCACCATCGGCCAGGTCGCCGTGGTGGGAGGGGTCCACGGCCGCCAGCAGGCCACGAGCCTGGTCGGGTTCAAGCCCGGAGCGCTCGACGACGTCGTCGCCTCGGAAGAACACCCAGCCGCGTCGCTCGTAGCAGTACCCCAGATCCACCAGGGCGGCAGCCAGATCGATGACGTGGCCGATGTGATCGGCGGCCCTCGGCTCATGCGCGGGCCGCAGCACGCCCAGCCGGGCGATGTCGTCTTCGAAGCGGTAGGTCTGCTGTGCAGCGAGGGAGCGCCACGCCTCACCCCGGCGGCCAGCCTCGGCCACGAGCACATCGTCGACGTCGGTGATATTTCGGGCGACCTCCACGTCGGCACCGAGATGGCGGAGGAGCCGCACGGCGACGTCACTCCAGACGAAGGTGGCGGCGTGGCCCACATGCGTGGTGTCGTAGGGCGTGATCCCGCAGACGTAGACCCGCGCCCGCCCGATGACGGGCAAGGGCGTGCCTCCAAGTCTCAGCGTCACGGAGTGTCTCGTCGAAGACGGGTCGAAGACGGCGCCCGATCGCGCACAGGCTGATGGCGTGGCTGGGTCACCGGTTGGCCATGGCTTGGCGGAACTTCGGGCCAACGACGGGCAGGCGGAAGAGCGGGCCGAGAATGCAGAGGTCGAACACGCCGGCCGCCAACGGCACCAACCCGACCGCCGCCAGCACCAGCCAACCGCCCCTGCGCATCGCCCCGGTGGCGACGAGGGCGAGGCCGGCTGCAATACGCACAATGCGCCCCGGCTGGCTACCCAGGAACTCCAGTACGGCCATGTCGTTGTCTCCTTGGTCGGTGGTTACTGCGACGGCGTGGGCGATGCTTCGTCCGCTATGTCGACGGGTCCCATGTCGGCCAGGAACTTGTCGGCCTCCTCGGGCGTCTTGCCTTCGTCGATCAGGCGCTGGCGCAGGAAGGCCTGCATCTCCTCCTCGGAGGCCTCCCGGTCACCGAAGTGCTCCTGCACGGCGAAGATCACGTCCAAGAACTCGGACTGGAGCCGCTTCATCTTCTCGGGACGGTCGTCGGGCGGTGGTTCGGGTTCGGCCACGGCTCCCGGACTGCCATCCGCGGCCACGAGGGGCATGCCCTTGGCGGCCCAGGCCTGCACGCCGCCGTCGAGGTTCTCGACGTCGAAGCCCTCGCCGGCCAGATCGTCTGCCGCCTCGGCACTGCGGCTGCCGCTGCGACAGACGGTCACCACGGGCCGGTTGCGGTCGAGCTCGCCGATCCGATCGAACAGGTCGTCGTGGGGGATGTGCAGCGCCGTGTCGATGTGGCCGGCCTCCCACTCGTTCGGGTAGCGAACGTCGACGACCTGGAACTTGCCCATGTTGCGGACGAGGGTCTCAGGATCGATCGTGTCGGCCACTACTGCCGACCCGAGGCACCAGGCGACTCGACCGGCTGGGGATCGTCGTGGTCAGGATGGTGGGACAGGAATGCGGGCATGCTTTCGTCTCCTCAGATGGGGGCCCGTGGGACCGAGGTTCAGCTACTCGCTGTGACGCAGTGCCTGACGCCGGGACAACTCGTCGTTCATGACCGAACGCAACAGGTCGATGGCGTCCACGACCCGAAGGTCCCGCAGGCTGTAGAAGACCCGGTTGCCCTCTCGGTGCGTGTCGACGAGCCCCCGATCCCGAAGCACGGTCAGGTGCTGGGAGATGTTGGACTGCGACACCTCGAGCAGCCCGCACAACTCGGTGACCGAATAGGAGCCCCCAGCCAGGGCATACAGGATGGCCAGGCGCTTGGGGTCGTTCAGTGCCCGGCACATGCCCGAGGTCAGGTCGTCGAGCTCCTGGCGCATGTTGGGCCCCACCCTGCTTCGGATCACGTCGTTGCGGATCGCGTCCTTCATGACAGCCATGCTAGCACGAGCTAGTATGCGTTCGTGCGCATACTGTTTCCTAGCCGCCCCGGTTCTGTCCTGCCGCCGGCGACGGCCACGTAGCGCCGGTGCCGCCGTGGCCAGAGGTCACCGTCGCCGGTGTCGTCATTGGGGTGCTGTTCGCGCTCTTCGGCGTCGGGGGCTCCAGCTTCGCCACCCCTGTGCTCGGCCTGCTCGGGGTGCCTGGGGTGATCGCGGTGGCCGCTCCGCTGCCGGCGACGATTCCTGCCGCCATCGTCGGCGCGCTGGGCTACGCCCGACGCCACCAGGTGGACCTCAGCATCGCCCGCTGGTCGATCATGGGCGGCGTCCCGGCCACCATCGTCGGCGCCCTGCTGTCGTCGTCGGTGGGTGGCACAAGCCTGCTCATTGCCTCGGGGGTGGTGCTCGCCCTGGTCGGCATCCGGATCCTGCTGCCGCTGAGCTCGGCGGCCCGCTATGCGGGTCGGGCCAGGCGACGAGCGTTCGTGGTCATCCCCAACGCCGCCGCCATCGGCTTGTTCACCGGGTTGTTGGCCAACGGTGGGGGATTCCTGCTGGTCCCGCTGTTCGTCCTCGTCCTCGGCCTCACCATGCCCGAGTCGGCGGGCACCAGCCTGGTGGTGATCGCCGTGCTGTCCATTCCGACCTTGGCGACCCACTGGGCCCTAGGCCACGTGGACTGGCCGTTGGCCACCGCCTTCGCCGCCGGCGCCATCCCGGGAGCCATCGCCGGGTCCCACCTGGTGACGAAGCTGCACGCCGACCGGCTCCGCAAAGGCTTCGGCGTCCTGCTCATCGGCTTCGCCGTCTATTTCACCGCCCGCCAGATCCTCACCTGACAGGAGGTCCCCGCCATGTTCTTCAAGCAGTTCTACCTCGAAGGCCTAGGCCACGCCTCCTACCTGATCGGCTCCGAGGACACCGGCGAAGCCCTGGTACTCGATCCCCAGCGCGACGTGGGTGAGTACTTCGCCGTCGCCCGGGCCCAGGGGATGCGGATCCGCTACGGGATCGACACCCATGGCCATAACGACTACCTGTCCGGCCTGGCCGAGTTGGCCGCCCGACAGCCCCTCACGGTATTGGGGTCGGCCGAGGCAAACCTCGGCTACGACCATCGCCCGGTGCGCCACGGCGAGCGGATTGAACCGGCCTGGGTTTGATGGAGGCCCGGTGGGTTGGATTCCAAGCCGGTCCCGAAGGACCGAGCCACGGTGATTGTGCGCCTCCGCCCGCGCGATGGCAAGTCCGTCCGGTGCCCGGTCACG
>JBPCNP010000042.1:0-3732 GCA_051001215.1 Acidimicrobiales bacterium | reverse complement strand
GTCGGGGAGACCCAGCTCGTCGGCCAAGGCCTTGGTCCGGGCCCGGTAGGCGAGTTCGCGTTCCTCGGCTCGTCTGCGTCTGCGCTTGCCCATGGGGGCTCATCGTACCGCCGGCCTCATCCCAGATGGTCTTGGTGACCACGGACATGACAGGCGCCAACGACAATGACGGCTGACGTCGTGCCCGACCGGGATCTCGGGCCGCGGGTCTCCGCGCCTGCGGTGCCGAGAGTGAGCGATACGGCCGGCGAGGGTTGGTCGCCCCGCCGTGCGGGACTGAGCGGCGTCAGGCTCATGCCAGGTACCGCGACAAATGGTCCAGGCCGCGGTCGACAAGCTCGGCCTTCATGTCCGGTAGGACCTCGGCGCGCAGCTCGGGCAGGGAGGTGCCCCGGGATGCGGCGACTCGGCCACCGACACCGGCTGTCTTCTCTACCCGGTCTGAGGTGATCTTTGGCGGCTCAACTGACGCTCCCGTGGGTGCCTGAGCGGCCGATCTGAGCGCGCACGCCCTGCCTGTCCTACGTTTCCGGCTGTTCGAAGGTCGGCGACGGAGGAGGGCATGGCGTGCGAGTGAAGACGGTACTCAGAAAGCTGCTGGGGCTGGGTCGAGCGGTGGTGGTATCGGCCTGGGAGTTGGTCGACGCCGGGGACTCAGCGCGCCCGAAGCTGGTGGTGCGGGTGCGCACGAAGGTCGGCGCGCGGGGGCGGTGTGGGCGGTGCTCGACCGTGTCGCCGTGGTTCGACCGGGGCGATGGGGAGCGGCGCTGGCGCCATGTCGATGTCGCCTACGCCACGTGCGAGCTGGTGGCTGAGGCGCCCCGGGTGAGCTGTCCCACTCACGGGCCGACGGTTGCGGCGATGCCGTGGGCCCGCCACGACTCCGCGTTCACCCGGGCCTTCGAGGACCTGGTCGTGCACGACGCGATCGTCGGGAACAAGCAGGCGGCAGCGGACCGCTACGCGATCTCGTGGCGGGCAGCCAACAACGCCTGCGTGCGGGTCGCAGCCGAGGCGTTGGGACGCATCGACCTGCTCGTCGGGCTGGTGGCAGTGGCGATCGACGAGGTGAAGTACAAGAAGGGCCAGCGCTATCTGACCGTCGTGTGCGACCACTTCAGCGGCAAGGTCGTGTGGGCAGCGAAAGGCCGCAGCAAAGACACCGTGGAGGCGTTCTTCGCTGCTCTGGGCGACGAGCGGTCCGCCGCGCTGCGGTTCGTGACCTGTGACGGTGCCGAGTGGATCCGCACCGTAGTCGCCGACAAGGCGCCCGACGCCATCGTGTGCCTGGACACCTTTCACGTGATTTCCTGGGCCACCGACGCCCTCGACGAGGTCCGCCGGGGCGAATGGAACCAGCTGCGGCGCACCGGTGGCGCGGCGGCGGCCAAGGAGATGAAGGGGCTGCGCTGGCTGCTGCTGCGTAACTGGGAGAACCTCAGCGGCACCCAGCGGGGCGTGGTCCGCGAGCTGGAGAAGGCCAATCGGCGTATGTTCCGGGCCTGGCAGCTCAAAGAGGAGCTCCGAGACATCTTCTCGCTGGGCCTGGCCGCTGCCCGCCGCGCCCTCGATGAGTGGCTCGCCTGGGCGTCGCGGTCCAAGCTGGCCCCGTTCGTGAAGCTGGCACGGTCGATCCGCCACTACCGAGCCTCCATCGAGGCGACCATCGAATGGAAGTTGACCAACGGGATCGCGGAGTCCAACAACGCCGCCATCGGCCGGCTCCGCGCCAACGCCCACGGCTTTCACGACCCCGAGGCGTTCATCACGATGATCATGCTGGACCGCGCCGGCATCGGCCCACACCTGCCCTGGGCCCCAGCGGCCTGAACCGGCTTCGGACCGACCAGCGTCGCGTTCGCCGGCCAGCTCCGACCCTCACACTCCCAGCAAGGCGATTCCCTCTCGGGAAGCGACGCCCCTGCGTCGATTCCGTACATGCCCCCGCCACGCCCGGAGCCGGGGTCAAGGGACGCCCAGAGGGCGAGTGAGAACCGGAGCGAAGCGGAGGCTCGCAACGACCCTCGACGCCGGTGGGAGGGCGTGGCACCCACCACCGGTGCGTTCGTCCTCACCTACTCAGCTGCTCGCCGGCTCCCGATTGACCCACGGCTGCGTCAGTTGTCCCTCTTTGGCACGGGCAGCGTCACGAACGATGTGCCCTGTTGAGCAATCCGCTTGAGCACCTCGGGCATGAACGAGATCAGGCTGCCCCAGAGAACGACGGGATCGTCGATGCGTCGCGTCCACGTCACCACTGTCAGCCGGGTGGCCGCCAGTGCGATCGCCTCCTCGTCCTGGTCGAGCTGGCTCGGGTCGGTGGTCACGACGCCGTCATAGCCGGCGTCGCTCGCAGCCAGATGGAGAAGCCAATCGGGAGTCGACGTACGGGAGAACGTCGGGTTGAAATCGTAGAGATGGATGTACTCGACCCGTGCATCGAGTTGGTCCGCATCGAACCGGGGCTTCGGGAAATTCTGATCCAGAAGCCACCGGAGCCGGGCCAACAGCTACGCCGCCGTCGGCACCGGCCGCAACCGGCTCTCCAGCGCCGCAGCGTCGGCTATCTGCTCCACGTCGATGCCGGGGTAGAGATCAGCGATCTCGGCGTCTTCCAGGCCGCGCGAGTGCTGCAACGCCCAAATGTTGGCGGTCGTGACGCGCGTGGTCAGGATGCAGGGTTCGCCTGCCATGACAAGCGGCTGGATGGACGTCCACTTCGATGGCCTCACCAGGTTGGGGCCCCAGAGCTGGCTGGGCAGATCCGGTACGGATTCCGTGAGGTCGAACACATCGAGGTAAACGCCCAGCCCGGAGAGGACTTGGTGGCCACTCAGGCGGTCGAAGTCGTCATCGCCGACAAGAAGCACCTGGCGGTCTCCGTGCAACTGGGGTAGGGCCTCCCGCGGGGCTTGCTCCAGGAGCTGACGGACGATCGCGACACGGCGGGACGCCGAGTCGGGCTTCTGGCCAGCGTGGCGCAACCAGACGAACAGCCGAACCAGCACGAGGTCGCGGTAGGACCATTGCTTCGGTCGAGCATGGTCGAAGTCAGGGACGAAGATGCCCTCTCTCGCCCAATGGTGCAGCGTGCGCTGTGGCACACCGGCAAGGTGAGATGCCCGCTCATACGTGTACCGACCAACGGGCCGACGGAAAGCACGGGCGAGGCTACGGACCTCTGCAGGCGTGAGCTCACGGTCGGGAGTCGCTTCAGACACCGGTTGAGTCTCCCACTTCCCACCTTCGGCCCGCACGCATCAAATGGCCCACATCGTCGCCGGACTCACACGCGGCGGCGACGGCGCTCCTCGACGCTCCGTGGCGAGCTCTAGGCCCCGGCCGTAGACAGCGTGACGGTTCGCGGCGAACCCGCCGCGGCGAGGAAGAGGAGCTGGGAGCGTACGACCGGCTCACCTACCACGGCAGTCACGGCTTGTGCGTAAGCGTCGAGCTGCACCCGGTAGCGCTCGACCTTTGCCTCGAGATCGGTCTCGGGGCGCCAGGCGTCGGTCTTGTAGTCGACGACGACAAGGCCGTCATCGTCGCGGTAGAGCAGATCGATGTAGCCCTCGAGGACACCATCGCCGTAGGGGACGCCGACATAGACCTCACGCCAGTGCTCACGCCGGGCGGCGCGCTGGACGAGCTCAGATGCCAGGGCCGAGCGACAGAGCGCCTCGATGACGTTCTCTTTGCCCAGAACACCCTCGGCGGCGGCCTGGGCGGCGG
>JBPCNP010000041.1:0-13504 GCA_051001215.1 Acidimicrobiales bacterium | reverse complement strand
ACGTACTCCCGCCCCAGCGAAGCGGCGCGGGCCCGGGCCGCCCGCAGCAGGCCCCGGGCTGCCCGCGGGGAGACGCCCAGGGCCAGGCTCGGGTGGTGGCGGCTGGCCGCGGCCAGGTCGACGATGTAGCACTTCAGGCTGGGGTTGACGTGCACGGCGTGGGCCATGGCCACCATGGCGGCCACGTCGGCGGCGGTGGCCACGGGCGAGAGGCGGTCCATGGGCGGGGCGGCCCGGGCGTGGGTGTCGAGGATGGCGATCTCCGCCGCCCGGGCCGGATAGCCCATGGCGATGCGCATGAGGAACCGGTCGAGCTGGCTCTCGGGCAGGGGATAGGTGCCTTCGTGCTCCACCGGGTTCTGGGTGGCGATGACCATGAACGGCGGGTGGAGGCTGTAGGTGGTGCCGTCGACGGTGACCTGGTGCTCCTCCATGGCCTCGAGCAGGGCCGACTGGGTCTTGGGGGAGGCCCGGTTGATCTCGTCGGCCAGGACCAGGTTGGCGAAGATG
The DNA here is from genome assembly GCA_051001215.1 of Acidimicrobiales bacterium. Classification (GTDB taxonomy): domain Bacteria; phylum Actinomycetota; class Acidimicrobiia; order Acidimicrobiales; family AC-14; genus DATAQC01. Next base: position 12,994 of record JBPCNP010000041.1, on the reverse strand, counting down.
CCGCCGGGCCGGAACTCGAAGGCACCGGTGGCCCGGTTGTAGATGCTGACCCCGGTGACGTCGGACGGCAGGAGGTCGGGGGTGAACTGGATGCGGCCCCAGGAGCGGTCCAGGCTGGCCGCGACCGCCTTGGCCAGGCTGGTCTTGCCCACGCCGGGCACGTCCTCGATGAGCAGGTGGCCCTCGGCGACGAGGCAGATGAGGGCCAGGCGAACGGCCTCGTCCTTGCCCTGGATGATCGTGGCCACGTTGGCGACGATGGCCTCGAAACCCAGGGAGAAGGACTGCGCGGCACGGGCTGCGACGCGGGGCCTGGACACGCGGATGAAGCGTACTGCGGGACTGCATCTGCGCCCGGCCAGCCCCGTCGCCCCGGCGAGGGCCGAGGACGCCTACCCTGCGGTCATCGAAGTGGCATTGGCGATCGACGTGGGAGGTACCAAGGTGGCGGCGGCCATCGTCACGGCCGACGGCAACGTCCTCGCCAGGGCGGCGGCGGGTACGCCCGAGGGCGACGAGGGCGACGAGGTGACCGACCAGATCCTCGCCTTGGCCGACGAGGTGCGGGCCGGCGGCCAGGGACGCGGGACCGGTGCCGACCACGAGGTGGTGGTGTGCGGTGTCGGGTGTGGGGGCCCCATGAGCCTGGGGGGAGAGGAGGTCTCGCCCCTCAACATCGGGTCGATGCGGGGTTACCCGCTGCGGTCGCGCCTGGCCCGGGCAACCGGCGTGACGACCTTCGTCGACAACGACGCCAAGGCCCTGGCCCTGGGCGAGGGATGGTGCGGGGCGGCGGCCGGCTGCGACAACTTCGTCGCCATGGTCGTCTCGACGGGCGTGGGCGGGGGGATCGTCCTCGATGGCCGCCTGCTCGACGGTGACGGTGGGAACGCCGGCCACATCGGCCACGTCATCGTGGTGCCCGACGGCCGGTCGTGCCGGTGCGGGGCCAGGGGCTGCCTCGAAGCCGAGGCGTCGGGCACGGCCATCGCCGCCATCACCGGCCGGCCCGCAGCCGAGGCCGACGAAGAGGTCATCGACCGTACCGCCGCTCTCGTGGGCCGGGCTGTGGCGTCGGTGGCAAACCTCCTCGATCTTCGGCTGGCCGTGGTGGCGGGGTCGGTGGCGCTGGGCTTCGGCGATCGGTTCTTCAGCCGGGCCCAGGACGAAGTCGATCGGTTGGCCCGCCTCGAGTTCTCGGTCGGCACCCGCATCGTGGCGGCCGGCCTGGGTGATCTGGGTCCGCTCGTGGGGGCGGCGGCGGTGGGCTGGCGGGGCCTCCAACGGCTGGTGCCGCCCCGGTGAGCGCCGACGATCGGGGGGTTGCGTCCCCCCAACCCCGGCCCAGAGCGCTCGGCGGTTGGCCGGTGGTGAGGGCGGTGGCCACGCGCCCCGACCTGTGGGGGACGGCGCTGGTCCAGGTTCGACGCCTGGCCCGACCGGGTTGGTGGCGACGGTGGCCGCCACTGCCCACCCCGGCCCCCGAATGGCTTGGGTTCAGGGCTCGCACCGCCTATGGCGACCCCGATCATCGGCCCGAACCGGCCGATGTGGTGGCGTGGCTGGAATGGTGCCGCGCCGGCGCCTGACGGGGTCCGCCGAGCCAGGCCGACAGAGCTGAATGACGACTGGTCGACAGCGCCACTCGCGCTACCCTCTCCGACGATGGTCGAACCCCCAGCGACCGCCAGGGCCGGCGCCGGAACGAGACCCTGATGGCCAAGGCGCTGGTGCTCAATGCCTCCTACGAGCCGCTGTGCGTCGTGTCGGCTCGTCGGGCCCTGGTGCTGGTCCTTCGAGAGAAGGCGGAGCTGCTCCACGCCACCGACCACGAGTTCCATTCCGAGCATGCCGTTCTGCCGGAACCGTCGGTGATCCGCCTCACCTATTTCGTCAAAGTGCCCTTTCGGGCTCGGGCCGCTCTCAACCGGCGGGCGGTGTTCGCTCGCGACGATCACCGGTGCCAGTACTGCGGCAGCGCGGCCGAGAACATCGACCACGTCATTCCCCGAAGCCGGGGGGGCTCCCACACCTGGGAGAACGTGGTTGCCGCCTGCCGCCCGTGCAATACCCGCAAGGAAGACCATCTGGTTCACGAGACCGCGCTCCAGCTGCGACGCCGGCCCGTGGCCCCCCAGGAGCTCACCTGGATCATCGTCGCCGTGGGCACCGTGCACCCCCACTGGAAGCCCTACCTCCGCAGCGGCGCGGCGCTGTCGGCCTGACCGTCGCCCGGCCGGGCGAGACCCGCGCCGGGCGCTGGGCCATCGACCGGTGGCGGGGCTCGGCCGCCGAGGCCCACGGTCGGCTATGGCCGCTCACGCCGGTGGTGGCGAGCGTACGCCTGGTCGAAGCCCACGGGCCGGCGCTCGTGCTCGGCAGCACCCAGGCCGCCGACGTGGTCGACGCTGCCGCCGCGGCAAGGCACGGGGTCTCGGTGGTACGGCGGCGCAGCGGTGGGGGCGCCGTCCTCGTGGGCACCGGCGACGTGGTCTGGGTCGACGTGTTCGTTCCCGCTGACGACACCTTGTGGGATCGCGACGTGGGTCGCGCCACCCACTGGCTGGGTCGGGCGTGGACCGACGCGCTGGGCGCGCTCGGTACCGAGGCGGTCTGGCACGACGGCCCGCTGGTCAAGGGCCCGTGGTCGTCACTGGTGTGCTTCGCCGGCCTGGGACCCGGCGAGGTGCGAGCGGTCGCTCCCTCACCGTTCGGCGGCAAGGTCGTCGGCATCAGCCAGCGCCGGACCCGGGCCGGGACCCACTTCCAGTGTGCTGCGCTCCTGAAATGGGACCCAGCGGCGACGCTCGGGGTCCTCAGACTCGACGACGCCGAGCGATCGAGGGCCGGGCGCGACCTCGAGGATGTGGCCGTGGGGCTGGCCCAGGTGGCCGGGGGGCGGAAGGTGCCACCGAGTGTGTCCGCGGTCGAAGATGCCTTCGTCCGACGACTGAGTACCCTCTGAGGCGACGATGAGCGCCGAGCCCGACGAGATCGTGTTCCGGGCCGACGACCGGACCGAGCTCGTCGCCTGCATGTCGCGCCTGGCCCGGTCGCACGACGGGTGGGTGAACATCTCGCCGGTGCTGCCCGAGGGTGTCGAGCCACCACGTCAGGGGCTGTTGGCGTTCCTGGGAGCTCGAGGCCCCGAAGCGTTGTTGGCCACCTGGGTCCCGGGCCGGGCCAGGCGTGACGGGTTCGAGCCCACCACCGTCGGCCTCCAGCACTCGGCCGGGAAGAAGGTCGTGGCCCGATTGGCCGACAGCGGGCTGCCCGTGCCCGAAGGTTGGAGGGTGACCCAGGATCACGCCGCCCGCGGCGTGGTGGCCACGGTGGGCGACGGGGCCGATCTCGACGAGGTCGCGGCCTGGTTGCTCGGTGCCGCCGAACGGGTGGCCACCTCGCCCCTCACGGGCAGGTGGCGGGCCACCTTCCACCGGAGCACCTGACGTCCGCCACTGCATGGCAGGGAGGTCGCGCGAGACCGTGGGCGCCACCTCTGTCACAATCTTGGAATCGACGATGCGGCTCCCGGCTGCCCCGCCGGTGGAGCCGGGCCCTCCCGGCCGCTGTGTCCATTTGCCTCAGGATGGGGCTGCGATCAAGGTGTGCAGGAGTAGTGGGCATCATGGAGACGACAGGTCAGAGCATGCGAGCTACCTGTGAGCGTGGAGGCGTCATGGACCGGATCCCCATCTACAAGCCGCTGATCGGGGAGGAGGAGATCGAAGCCGCGTCCTCCGCCCTCCGCCACGGCTGGCTCGGGATGGGCAGTTGCGTCGAGGAGTTCGAGCTGGCCGTGCAGAAGACGGTCGACGCCGACTCCCGCCGGGTGCTGGCCGTGAGCACGGGCTACGCCGCCCTCCACCTCGGCCTCGCCCTGGCCGGGGTCGGACCGGGCGACGAGGTCATCGTCCCCTCCTTCGCCCACCTGGCCGACCTCCAGGCCATCCTGGCCGTGGGCGCCGACCCGGTGCTGTGCGACATCGACGACGTCACCCTGTGCATCGACGTCGAGCAGGCGGCCGGGCTCATCGGCCCCCGGACCCGGGCCGTCATCCCCATCGACTACGGCTGCCACCTCTACGACCACGCCGCCCTCGACGAGGTGGCCCGTACCCACGACCTCCGGGTGGTCCACGACGCTGCCCACTCCTTCGGGGCGGCGGACGGCGACGCCATGGTGGGCAGCTTCTCGGACATCTGCATGTTCAGCTTCGATCCCGTCAAGGCCGTGTCGTGCATCGACGCCGGGGTCGTTCTGATGCGCACCGACGAGGAACTGGGACGAGGGCGGGAGATGCGGGTACTGGGCTCGACCCTGCCCGTCGAGGTCACCTACCAGAACGCCCGCCTGTGGAGCTACGACGCCACCGCCCCCGGCTTCCGCTACCACCTCTCCAACGTGCACGCCGCCATCGGCCTGGCCCAGCTGGGCAAGCTGGACTGGATCCGCTCGAGCCGCCAGGCCGCCTGCGAGCAGTACACCGAGCGTCTCGAGAACCTCGGAGGCGTCTCGGTACCGGTCGCCGACGTGAGCCGGCTCAACCCCTTCCTCTTCTACGTCCGGGTCGCGGGTGGCCTGCGAGACGGGTTCCGCGAGCACTTGGCGGCCCTCGGGGTCGACACCGGGATCCACTGGACGCCGGCTCACACCATGACCCTGTTCCGGCCCTGTCGGCGGGGCAGCCTGACCGTCACTGAGCGGGCCGCGGCCGAGGTCGTGTCGTTGCCGCTGCACTCGGGCATGCCCGAGTCCGTGGTCGACCGCGTGTGCGACGCCGTCGAGTCGTTCTTCGCCTAGCCCTCAGGTCTTCACGCTCGCCGACCAGCGGCGGTACTCGACCCGGAACTGCCTCCGCTCGTCGGGGTGCACCGTCGACCAGCCGGCCACCGCGAAGCCGAAGAACCAGATGAACACGGAGTCGAAGAAGTAGTTCCGGGCGAACAGGAACACCAGGGGGAAGGTGGCGACGAAGGCGACCACACCGGCCTTGACGAACCACTGCATCCCGCGTTCGCCTCGATGGGTCATGTAGGGCACGGGGACTACGCTCAGTACGCTCAGGGCTGCCACCATCGCCGTGCCGACGAGGTAGGGGTCGGGCAGGTGGGGGAACAGGTGCGACAGGGGCAGGGCCAAGGCGCAGAAGCCGACGATCGTGCGGGGCAGTCCACACCAGCACAGGGCGAAGTCGAAGGGGGCCACTGCGAACAGTGCGTGGCGGATGCTCGCGCCTGCCATCAACAGCCCGAGGGCGACGAGGCCCAGGGTGGCATGGCCGGCCCGGTCGTAGACCGTGTAGAGCACCAGACCGGGCACCATCACGTGTACGAAATGGTCGGTGATGGTGTCGAACTGGGAGCCGAAGCGGTTGCCGGTGCGGGTGGCCCGGGCGACGGCGCCGTCGACGAGATCGCCGAACACGAAGCCGGCGATCACCGCGTACCCGGCGTCGCGGGCCTGGCCGTCGAGGGCGTAGTGGATGGCGACGACCCCGCTGACCAGGTTGACCAGGGTGAACACGTCCTTCAGCCCGAAGGGCCCGACGGTCCACCCGGTGAGCGCCCTCAGCAGGCCCTGCTCGTCTCCGGGTGGCCCCTCGACTCGGTGCATGCGCCCCCCACGGTGATCGGGCGCGCAGTGCACCCGAAGTGTCGGAGATCCTACGCAGGGTCCCTGGTTGTGGAGTCGTCCGGTGGCCCGGCCCCCGAGCCCGGCGCCCCCTCCATGATCAGGGGTGAGCGGGCCAGGAGGAACACGCCCACGATCATGGTGGCCACCCCGGCCAGTTCGACGACGATGGCCGCGGGACGGTTGGTGATGGCCTCGTGGAAGAAGCCCAGCCCGATGGCGGCGCTGATCAGGGGGTCGCTGATGGTGAGCACGGGCAGTGAGGCTTCCAGCGGTCCGGCCTGGAACGCGCTCTGGGAGAGGAGGAAGCCGTAGCTGGCCGCGCCCACCAGCACCCAGAGCTGCCAGGAGACGACCACCCGGGCGACGCCGTGGTCGAGGAGGTTGGCGCAGGCCTTGGTGAGGGCGGCGTTCAACCCGAACAGGATGCCGCAGGCCGACCCGAGGAAGATGGCCCGGGGTTTTCCCGAACCGGAGGGGGCCAGCGTCACCAGAACGGCGACGGTCATGCCGACGAGGCCCAGCAGGAGGGCCCAGCCGAGGGGACTGGGGTGAAGCCGGCCCCGGGTGGGCTCGGCGGTGGTCAGGAACACGACCAGTCCGCTGACCACGGCAACCGTGCCCAGCCAGTCGAGCTTGGACAGGCGCCGGTGTGACATGGCCGCCCCCAGGGGGATGGCGAACAGCAGCCCGGTGACGAGGATGCTCTGCACGACGAGCAGCGAGCCCCGTCGCAGGGCGAGGAACTGCAGCAGGTAGGCCACGATGTCGGTGACCACGCCCATCACCCACAACGGCCGGCGCACGAGCTCGGTGACCAGGCCCGGCCGCATCGACTTGTGGTGGGGTACCTGGGAGGCGGCCCGCTGCTGGAGCACCGAGGTGAGGGCCAGCATGAGGGCCGAGGCGGCGCTCAGGCCGACGACCTCGAAACGTACGACCGTGGCCGGGTGCACGGGATACGAAGCTACCGGGGGTCGGGTCGGCCGCCGCGGAGGCGGCCCCCTAGGCTGACCCCTCGATGGAACTTACCCCGGTCCAGGTGCGCGTGCTCGGGTGCCTGATGGAGAAGGAACGGACCACACCCGACACCTACCCCCTCACCATGAACGCCCTGCTGACCGCCTGCAACCAGACCACGAACCGGTGGCCCGTGGTCACCCTCGGTGAGGCGACGGTGGGCAACGCCATCGAGAACCTCAAGGGTCTCGGACTGCTGCGAGTCGTCTACAGCAGGTCGAACAGGGCCGACAAGTACCGCCATGTCCTCGGCGAAGCCTGGGGCCTCGACGACAGCGAGCTGGCTGTACTCGGGGTGCTGATGCTGCGGGGTGCGCAGACTCTGGCCGAGCTGCGCACCCGGACGGAGCGGAGCCACAGCTTCGCCGGCATGGACGAGCTGGGAGCGGCCCTGAACCGCCTGGCGGGGCGGGACGAGCCCCTGGTCGTCGACGTCGGGCGCTCGCCCGGTCAGAAGGAGCCGCGCTGGGGTCATCTGCTCGGTGGCGAGGTTCCCGCCGACGGCGGCCTGCCCGTGGCCGAGTCGCCCCGCAGCTCGCGGTCCGAGCGCATCGACGCCCTGGAGGCCACCGTGACCACCCTGGGCGACGACGTCCGGAAACTGCGGGCCGACCACGACGCTCTCACCGACCGCCTGAAAGGGCTGCTGGACTAGGACGGGACGGCGGGCCGAGTCCGATCGTTCTGACCGGAACAGGGTCAGCGAGCCCGCCGAGACCAGCCCCGACCGGCGGCGGAACGAGAGCGCCGGGCGGTGGCGATGCGCTCGGCGCGCAGTGCCTCGACCTCCCGGTCGTCGACGGGGCCCAGGGCACCGACCACCCACGACAGCATCAGATCGGCCAGGCCGGGATTGCGAGCGAGCACGGGGCCGTGGAGATAGGTGCCGACGACGCGGCCGGCGACCACCCCCTCGGTGCCCTGGCCGGCGTCGTTGCCGTGGCCCACCACCACCCGGCCGAGAGGTTGGGCGGTCGGGCCCAGAGTGGTCACCCCGGCGTGGTTCTCGTAGCCGGTGAGCGAGGGCAGTCCGAGGCCGGCATCGGCCTCGACCACCAGCTCGCCCACCCGTCGCGGCCCCTGCCCCCGGGTGGTGACGCAATCGAGGAGGCCGAGCCCGGCGTAGGCGGAGCCGTCCGGGCCGAGGAAGTCGCGACCGAGCAGCTGGTAGCCCGCGCACACGGCCAGCACGACGGCGCCGCCGTCGACGGCCCGGGGGAGGACCCCGCCGGCCCGCAGCTCGTGGGCGGCCAGGGACTGCGGCCCGTCCTCGCCCCCACCCATCAGGTAGATGTCACAGGAGCCAGGGACGGGTTCGCCCACCCCGACCTCGACGACCTCGGCGCCGACCCCGCGCCACCTGAGGCGCTGGGCCAGCACCACGGCGTTGCCACCGTCGCCGTAGGTGCCCAACAGCTCGGGGAACAGCACGCCGATGGTGACGGCGCCGTGCCGGGCCGAAGGTGTCCGCTCAGGCATGGGCGGGACCGTTGGCGTCGTCGGGATTGCTGTCGGGGTTGCCGGTCGGGGTACCGAGGGCGGGGGCATCGCGGGTGACGGCGTTGCCGGCGAAGGCGCGACGGGCGTCCTGGAACGACGTGTAGTTGGCGGCCAGGTCGACGTCGGCGGCACCGGCAGCTCTGACGGCGGCGCTGTACTGGGCCACGAAGCGGTGCTGCACGCCGGCGTACTCGAGGCGGACGGCCAGGTCGAGGCCCCGTTCGCCGGTGGCCACGACGAGCCGGCCGCGCAGGTCCTCGAAGGGGACGTCCCACAGCCACGACGGATCACGCCCGTCGGCGACCCGGGCGTTGATGCCGATGACCACGGGCAGGGGTGCGGGCCGGATGAGCTCGAGGGTCTCGGCCCAACCGGCGGGGTTCTTGGCCAACAGGAGCCTGACCTTCACACCGTCGACGTCGACGACCTCGTAGCGGCCGGCGACCGTGCCCACCTCGGCCATGGCGCCCACTGCCGCCTCCGGGTCGACCCCGAGGCCCATCGCCGCGGCCGTGGCCATGGCCGCGTTGGCCAGGTTGCACCATCCGGGGAGCTGGAGACTGATGGGGACGCGTCGCCCGTCGCCGAGCACCAGGTCGCCGCCTTCCAGCCACAGGTCGGGCCGGGGCCGGGCGAAGTCGCATGACGAGCACGACCAGGCCTCGTGGTCTGGGACGCCCGCGTCGCCGGCGCCCCAGAGGACGCGGGCGCCACACGCCGGGCAGGCGGCCGCGTCGGAACGCCAGCGCTGGCCGGTCCCAACCCACGTCACCCTGGGCGCCGACCGAGCCGCCCAGGCGACCAGGGGGTCGTCCACGTTGGCGACGACGGCGGCACCCGGGGCGGTGGCGAGCGCCCGTCGCCAGGATTCGGCATGGAGGCGCACCTCGCCGATGCGATCGAGCTGGTCACGGCTGAGGTTCAACAGGGTGACCGCTGCGGGACGGGTTGCCTCGATCACCTTGGCCAGCAACCCCTCGTCGACCTCGAAGGCGGCCAGGGTGCCCGGTTCGGAGCCCGACAGCGTGCCCACCAGCCCGGACAGGAGATTGGCCCCCGCCGAGTTGGTCGTGACCGCGGCCCTGGTGGCCAGGGCGGCGGCCAGGAGCCGGGTGGTGGTGGTCTTGCCGTTGGTGCCCGAGACCAGCGCCACGTCGTGCCCGGTGGCCAGCAGGTCGAGGGCCTGGGGCTCGAGGGCGAGCGTGACCCGGCCTCCGACGGCCGATCCCTGGCCGGTGCCTACCCGCCGGGACACCTCCGACACCGCCCGCCCGGCCAGGACGGCCAGCCGGGTGCGCACGGAAAGGCCCATGTGCCCAAGCTTCCCCTATTCGCAGCCGTGGAGAGGGCCGCGAGTGGAGCCCCCGGCAACAGAGTGGTTGACGGGTGGAGGACGGGGGAGTACGGTGGCGCGAAGTGGTGTCGGGGGGAGACGGACATGACAGCGATGACCGACATGCCCGCCACAGGGCCCGTACGACGAGATCCGAACCGAGGTGGCGACGATGTTCCTGGGAGAGCACAGCCACTCCCTGGATGCGAAAGGGAGGGTGATCCTGCCCGCCCGCTTTCGCGACCAACTCGAGTCGGCGTTCGTCACCAGCGAGGTGGACGGTTGCCTGGCGCTGTGGCCACCCGAGGAATTCGAAGGCCGGTCGCAGGAGATGAAGGCCAAATGGAGGGGAACGCCCGCCGACCGCAACCAGGCCAGGGCGTTCTTCGCCGGGGCTCAGGATGCCAGCCCGGACCGACAGGGCCGGGTGGCGATCCCCCCGTTGCTTCGGGCCTTCGCCCACCTCGAGCGCGAGGTGGCGGTGACCGGAGCCTTCGATCACGTGGAGATCTGGGACGCGGCCACCTGGCAGGAGACCAAGCGACGCGGCGAGCAGGGCCTCGCCGGCGGCAGTGCTGACCCCGATGGCGCCTTGCCATGACAGATCTGCATCCGACGACAAGAGCACAACGGCGGCGACCTCGCCCGTGCGCCATCCCCCGACCGGCACGTGGGAAGACCCCCCTCTTCGCCCCGTGCCTCGGCTTCGATCGAGCAGATGGACTGCTCGGAGCCTACCGGGCGGGGGATGGCGGACGGGCGAGGTCCGATGACCGAACCGACAGGCTCGATCTTCGCTCATCGCCCGGTGATGGTGGCCGAAGTCACCAGCCTGTTCGGGCCGGTGCCACCGGGTCCCGTGGTCGATGCCACGGTGGGCGGTGGCGGCCACGCCCGAGCGCTCCTCGAGAATCACCCGCATCTGGAAGTGGTGGGACTGGACTGCGACGCCGACGCGCTGGCCGCGGCGGCGACGGTGTTGCAGCGCTTCGCCGGGCGGGTGGCCCTCCGCCACGCCCGTTTCGACCGCATGGCGGCGATCTGCCAGGAGCTCGGGCATGAGCGGGTGTCCGGCGTGCTGTTCGACCTGGGCGTCAGCTCTCCCCAGCTCGACCGGCCCGAGCGAGGCTTTTCCTACCGGGGCGACGGTCCCCTGGACATGCGCATGGACCGCGAGCAGCCGACCTCGGCCCACGACATCGTCAACACCTACGGCGAGGCGCGCCTGGCGACCGTCCTGGCCGAACTGGGAGACGAGCGCTACGCCCGGCGCATCGCCCGAGCCATCGCCGCCAGTCGGCCCCTCACCACGACCGCCGAGCTGGCCGAGGTGATCCGCGACGCCATTCCCGCCCCGGCCCGTCGCCAGGGTGGCCATCCCGCTCGCCGCTCGTTTCAGGCCATCCGTATCGAGGTCAACGACGAGCTGGCCATTCTGGCCGGAGCCGTCGACACGGCTGTCGAGCTGCTGGCGCCCGGAGGGCGGGCCGTCGTGCTGGCGTACCATTCGGGGGAGGACCGCATCGTCAAGGCCCGCTTCACCCGGGCCGCCACCGGCGGTTGCACGTGCCCTCCCCGTCTGCCCTGTGTCTGTGGCGCCCAGCCCCGCGTGCGCCATCTCCGACGGGGTACGCGACCGGCAGCGGCGGAGATCGCCGCCAACCGGCGGGCGGAGAGCGCCCGGCTCCGAGCGGTGGAGAAGCTGGGTGCCGAAGAGCCGGCCGACGATGCCGAGGCGGTGGCATGAGCCAGGCCCGTCCGGCGCGTCTCCCCGCCCGTTCCGCCCCCCGGAGGGCGTCGTCGGAGGCCGCCGCTGCCATCGTTGTCCCCCCCCTTCGACTCGTCGACGATTCGGCCCGTCCTCACCGGCGGGCCCTCACCCGGGCGGTCACCGTCCTGGCCGCGACCCTGGCCGCGGTCGGGCTGTTCGGGGTGGTGTCGCTCCACGTGCTCCTCGCCCAGGGCCAGGCCGGCCTCGACACCCTCCATACCCGCGCCGACGCCGCCGCTGTCCAGAACAAGCGCCTCACCGTGGACGTCGCCCAGCTCGAGGCTCCCGACCGCGTGATCGAATGGGCTCGCCAACGCCTGGGCATGGTGCCACTGGCCGCCATTGTCTACGTGCCCGCTGCCGATCCTGGGTCCCCGCTGCCACCCGTCCCCGACGGCCCCACCCCGGCAGCGGCCAAGGCGGCCGCGAGCGCAACGGCCACCCCGAAGGCACCGAGCGCGACACCGAGCGCGACACCGACCGCGACACCGACGAGGTCACCGACCCCGAAGCCGGCGACCGCGGTCGCGGCTGTGGGCGCAACCGCGACCGCGGCCAAGGGGGCCACGACGGCGACCACTCTCGCCCACCGCCAGACACCCCCGACGACGCCGGCGGCTCGGAATCCGTGACGGCTCGCACCACCAGGTCGAGGCGGCCGCCGGGGCCGGGAGCGGCGCGCCGGCGCACAACGGCGCGGCCGCGCCCGCAACCGCGCCGCCACACCCGCACCAGGGCACCGGTTCGCCGGCCGGCCTCGGCCGGTGTCGCGCCGACCCAGCGCCGCCCCGGCCCCCCTACGCCCCCCCGCCGGACCGGTTCTGGGGGCGCACGGGGCCGGAACCCTTCAGGGTCGACGTCGGCCCACCGGCCCGGGCGTCGGCTCCTGTGCCTTCTCGTCATCCTGGCGGTGGCCTTCGCTGCGGTGATCGTCCGTCTCGGCGTCGTGCAGCTGCACGGGCGGCGCTTCGCACAATTCGGCCGGGCCCAGCGCGTGCACACGGCCGCCCTCCCCGCCGAGCGCGGGGCCATCCTCGACCGTAACGGCGAGGCGCTGGCCATCTCCACCCAGCGGCGCACGGTGTGGGCCGATCCTCAGGCCGTGCGCGACCCGGCCGGCGCCGCCCATGCCCTGGCGCCGCTCATCCACATGGACGAGTCCGAGATCAGGGCCAAGCTCACCAGCAGTGGCGGCTTCGTCTACCTGGCGCGCAAGGTCGAGGACCCGGTGGCCGACGCGGTGGGCGCCCTCCATCTTGCCGGCGTCTCCCTGCTCGAAGAGCCCAAGCGGGTCGACCCGGCGGGCACCCTGGCTGCGCCCGTGCTCGGTCAGGTGGGCCTCGACGACGAGGGCCTGTCCGGTCTCGAGCTTCAATACCAGAAGCAGCTCATGGGTACGGCCGGCCAGCTCGTCGTCGAAAAGGACCCGGGCGGGCGTGACATCGCCGCCGGCATCCACGAGCTGAAGGCTGCTGCCCCGGGTCAGCAGCTCCAGCTCACCCTCGACCGGTCGATGCAGTACGAGACCGAGCGCGCCCTGTCCGACCAGATCGTGTCCTCGCACGCCAAGGCCGGCATCGCCATCGTCATGGACCCCAAGAGCGGCGAGGTCCTGTCCATGGCCGACCTCACGGCTGGGGCGGGGGGGGGACCGCCCGGGCCGAAGCCAGAGAACGCGGCCGTGCCCCGCGCATTCTCGCCCAGCTTCTTTCACAAGAGGGTTGCCGTGTTGGGC
>JBPCNP010000040.1:0-6735 GCA_051001215.1 Acidimicrobiales bacterium | reverse complement strand
TTGGTGGGGGTCGGGTCTCCGGACCGCAGCCCCAGAGCACCCAAGGGGCTCTTGAGCATCGGCGGCCACGACCCGGCCAAGGGGTCGGTGTCGCTCGACCTGGGCAAGCCGATCCCGGTCCGACTGTCGGGCCGGGCCCCGGCGACGGCGGGCGTCACCGCCGCCCGGCTGGCGCTGTCGGTGGGCGGTCTCCCCTTGATCGAGTCCTCCACCGGTGACTTCGCGCCCGGGAGCGCCGGGATGGACGCGACTATCGACGACCAGGCCAACCGCTTCCTCACCGGCGGCACCGTCACCGGTGAACTGGAGTTGCTGCGGGACACGACGGTCGTGTCCCGCTACGGCATGGCCGTGCATCCGGCTCGCCGGGGGCTGGCCAGCGCGCCGGGCGTCGCCGCCATCGCCTTGACCCTGTTCCTGTCCGCCTACGGTGAGTCGCTGCTCAGCCCCGTGTGGCGACGGGGTCGGACCCGACGGGCCTCGACCGTGGGCATGGCCGCTGTCGGCGCCGGTGCCGGGTTGTTGGCCGTGGCTCTGGCCTGGGTGCTGGTGGGGCGCGAACCGTTGGTATCGACCGCCGTCGTCTGCATCGCCCTCGGCTCGGCGTCCGGCGTCTGCGCCGCGCTCCTCCTCGCCGTCGCCGGCAGGCGGGCGAGGGTCCGGCGGGCGGCCAGATCCGGCGCCGGCGACCAGCGGGTGACGCGCTCCGGCCTGGCCGCGGCCTGAGTGACGCGCTAGTCGACGAAGGCGCCGGCGTCGACCGGCACGCTGGGGCGGGGCGTGGGCGGGGGTGGGCACTCGCGCAACACGTCGTCGTACAGGTGGATACCCGCCGGTAGGGCGAACGGAGCCTCGAGGTTGGCCAGCAGGCATTCCCCCGGCATGAGGGTCTGGATCTCGGGACCGAGGGCGCTGATGTCCTGCTTCGACGACCCCCTCAGAATGGACCGGTCCTTCTCGTCGGCCAGTCCCAGGATGAAGAAGGTGTTGAACTGGCTCAACAGCTCACCGTCGAGCAGTTTGGGCTGCTGGGTGACGGCGCAGAGGCCGACCTTGAACTTTCGTCCCTCGCGCGCCACCCGCGGGAAGACGTTGGACTCACGGTCCTTCTGGGCACCAAGGACCCGCTGGGCCTCCTCGAGCACGATGGCCACGACAGGGAGGCGCTTGTGGGCCTCGGCGTCGTCGAGGTAGAGCGACGACCACTCGTCGAGGACACGCCGGGTGAGGAACGAGGCCACCAGCACCTCTTCGGTGGACCCCAGCCCGCTGACGTCGATCAGCACGACCTTGCCCTCGCGCAGGTCACGCAGCACGGCCTCGCCCACCGACACGTGCGCGTCGGCGGCCACGCACGGAAGCTCGACGATGCGCCGGGCCCGACGGTGCAGTACCTGGAGAGTGTTCAGTGCGACACGACCGTTGATCTCGATCTCGCGGAAGCCGGGGAGATCGTCGACTTGGGCGAACGCCAGCAGCCAGGCCAGGCCATCGGTGTTGTAATGGCGCTCCAACTCGAAGAGGGCCTCCTCCTGGGGTCGGCTCCACTCGTAGGCCGTGCGTAGATCGTCGACGTTGAGCTCGGACAGGCCCACTCTCAGGCTCGACGTGCCCGGGAGCGATCGGGCCGCGTAGGTCCGCAGGCGATCGGCGGCCCAGGGGTGTCGGGCCAGCTCGCTGCGGTGCTCGCCATGGGGGTCGACGATCAGCAGCCCGTAGCGACCCTGGGCCCGCATGACGCCGCCAGCCAGCACCTTCAACAAGTTCGACTTGCCCATGCCGGTGGTGGCGAAGACGCCCACGTGGCTGGCCAGGCTGGCCCCGGAGATGCCCACCTCGACATCGACCAGGTTCTCACCCGAGCGCAGGAAGCCGAAGGGCAGGTCGCCCATGCGCGAGCGGAGAAAGGCGAAGTCGGAGGGCTCGGGCGCCACCACTCGCGAGAACTGGGCGGGGAGGCTCTTGGGCTTGCGAAAGCCCGGGCCGGCGGGCCCCGCCACTGCCTCTTGGGCTGCGCCCGGGCCGGCGGGCCCAGCGCCGGTGAGATAGCCGAGGCATCGACAGGTGGCCACCCGGTAGGTGCGACGGCCCTGCTCGTAGAGCGTGTGGATTCCTGTCTCACCCCGGGCGTCGTCGGCCAACAGCGTGCCGGCCACACGCTCGGCCCACCCAGATTCCCGGTGCTCGGTGCCGTAGGTGACGTCGACCACCCGGAACACGTACCGGCGAGCATTGGCCTCGTCGACGGCCACCAACAGCTCACCCAGGAACAGGTCTTCGTCGGGCCCGGCCCGGAACACCCCCTCCAGCACGTTCTTGCCGAACAGCCGGCCTCGGCTGGGCGCCACGTCGGTCACGCTCTTTCCCTGCTGTCCGGTCGCATCCTCACGCTCGCTCCATCAGGTCGTGGCGGTCGGCAAAGGCGCGTTCTCGGACGTCGAGGGGGACGCCGGCGGCGTCGAAGCACTCGCCGACTTGGCGCCACAGGTCGCTGCGGAGCCCCGGGGGACATGACGCCAGGCGATCGGCAACGGTCAGCGGGTACGGGTAGCCGGCGAAGGCAGCGTCATCGCACAGTGTGGACAGGGCACCGAGGATGACGGCGGGATCAGCGTCGGTGGGCAGGTCGATGCGAAAGGCGAAGCGCGAATCGGGGTCGAGGCGGGCGGCGACGACCTGCAGGCCGTAGCCCACGTCGGGTCGAGTGCGGGCGACCGGAGCCCACCACATCGACCGGGGGCCGAGACCCGCCTGGCCCTCCACCTCGAGCTGGCCGAGCAACGGTGCCCCACCTCGCGCCAGCGAAGACCGCTTGGTGACGCCCACCAGCGTGACGTGGCGTTCGTCGGCACGCCTGAGCAGCTCGGCCAGGTACGTGGAAGGGATGCGCCAGTCGGGCTGGAGGTCGCCGTCGACGAGGACGAGCGCGCCGGGGTCGGCTTCGGCCACGGAGCGATCGACGGCGTCCCACTCCCAACGGTCGCGCAGCAGGTTGGCGTCGACCGGGGTGTCGTACTTCAGGTTGAGGCCGAGCGATGCTCGTGCCTCGGCCATCTCCCCCGGGCCCAGGAGGTGGGCCCGGAGCTCCCCGTCTTCTTCGAGCACGCACTCGCCGCCCTGGAATCGGGCCCGGGCGGCTCGGACCACGAGCAACTGCACACAACGGGCGTCGGCCACGACCGCCTGGCCCCCGTCGACGGCCCACACGTCGAGCGGCGCAGCCGTTGCCCGCACCAACGGGCGCAGCCGGACCTCGGGCTCGAACTGCAGGCCCACCCCGGTGGGGTCGCTCATTCCCCCACCGCCGGTCGTGAGCAGGGTAGCCAGGCGCCCGGCGGCCACGTCGAGAGCAGAGACAGCCATCCCAACAGCATGGCGAGCGGGTGTGACAGTTACAAGCCTGTCATTCGGATGGCGCCGGCAACGAGTGCGAAACTGCAGTGTGCTGCGGGCCGACTTCGTCAACTTCTGCCGGTTCTGGGCGAAGTTGGGCCCCTTGACCAACGAGCCGGCCTGCCCGCCGCCGTTGCCCGAGGGCCGGGTGGTCAACGTCCCCGGCCGGGGCGAGATGCTGGTGCGCGAGCTCGGCGGACCGTCAGACGGACCGACGATCCTGCTCCTGCACGGCTGGACCCTCAGTGCCGACCTCAACTGGTTCAGCGCCTACGACGCGCTGGCCGCCCATGGGCGGGTGCTCGCCATCGACCAGCGTGGCCACGGTCGGGGCCTGCGCAGCGAAGAGCCGTTCACCCTCGCCGCGGCCGCCGACGACGCCGCCGCTCTCCTCAGGCACCTGGGAGCGGTGCCCGCCATCGTCGTGGGGTATTCCATGGGAGGGTCCGTCGCCCTGCTCCAGTGGCAGCGCCACCCCGACACGGTCGCCGGCCTGGTGCTCCAGTCGACGGGCCTGCAATGGCGGTCGAGCCTGCGCGAGCGGGTGTTGTGGTTGGGCATGACCACCGTCGAGCACGGCCTCCGCTTCGGCACGCCACCGGGGCTCACAGCGCGGTACCTGCGTCTGGCAACCGGCCAGAACCCGGCGCTGCGCCCGTACCTTCCCTGGCTCAAGGCCGAGGTGCGCCGCAGTGACCCGACGGCCGTCGCCGCCGCCGGCCGGGACCTCAGCATGTTCGACGCCCGGCCCTTCGCCGGCGACATCGATGTCCCGACCACCGTGGTGGTCGCCAGGCACGACCGCCTGATCGTTCCCAACCGCCAGCGCCGTCTGGCCGACGCCATTCCCTGTGCCCAGGTGGTGGACCTCGATGCCGGCCACAACGCCTGGATGGTCAGGCCCGAACAGGTAGCCCGAGCCCTGACCACCTCGGTCGCATCAGTGACAGCCCGCATCGATCCGGGGCCCTCTGAGCGGGGTGCCGGGGCCCGAGCGGCCCTCTGAGCGGGGTGCCGGGGCCCGAGCGGGGTGCCGGGCCCGCGTCGCCGCCAGCGGTCAGCCGGGAGTCGTCGGCACCACGGACCACCGCGGCGCCGACTCCACCGTCGTGAGCACCAGGCGCGGGCGGGTACCGGTCAGACCTCGAGCGACGACTCGTGGTCGCGATGCTCGGCGAAGCGATCGGCGGGTGACTGGCCCGACGACGTCTCGTTGAAGGTCCAATCCGGCTGCTTGTCGAGATGGCGCTCGTCGAACCTCGCCTTCCCGTCGGCGATGTCGACCAGCTCTGCCACCAGGGCCGGTTCGACAGGGGTGGCCGTGCCCGCCACGTGGTTCGCGATGTCGTCGCCGAAGCGCTCGAGGATGCTCGTGGCCACAATCTGGTGCTGGGTGGCCAGGTAGCAGCGAGCCCTGTCGCCCACCGTTGCCGCACGCTTCACGATCATGTCGAGGTCGGCCTGGGTGCCCTCGTTACTGCACAGCTTGGCCCACAATTCGGCGAGGAGCAGTCCGTCCTGCTTGCACGGTGTGCATTGGCCGCACGACTCGATGGCGAGAAACCGTGACGCCCCGGCTGCCACCGCCGTCATGTCGGCGCTGTCGTCGTAGACCATGAACCCGCCCGAGCCGAGGCCACTGCCGACTCCGGCCATGGCCTCGTAGCTCACGGGTGTGTCGAGCAGGTCCTCGGTGATGAGCCCGGTGGCCACACCGGACATCACCGCCTTCACCTTCCGCCCGGCCAGGGGTCCGCCGCCGATCTCCTCGATGACCTCCCGCAGGGGGGTGCCCATCATCACCTCACCCACACCGTGGCGACGGACCATGCCCGTCACCGTGCACACGATCGTGCCCGGTGACTCCTCGGTGCCCTCGGTACGGAACCAGCCCGCGCCGCGGGCGATGATCCGGGGCACGTTGGCCAGGGTCTCGACGTTGTCGACGAGCGTGGGCGGCGCCGCCGAGTCGCTCTCACCCGCCATCTCCACGTGGGCCGACAACCCGCTGTCGGACTCGACGTCTCCCGGAGTGGTGACGACCTCCTCGGCACCCCGCCGGAAAGGGGGAGCGATACGGGGAAACGGGTAGCGGCCGGCGATGGTCTCGAGGAGCGCCGTCTCCTCGCCGTAGAGGTACTCCCCGGGGCCCTCGAAGACCGAGATGGCCACGTCACCCGCCCATCCCGCGGCCTCGACCTCGGCGACAGCTCCGGTGACGCGGGCCACGACATCGGTGAAGGACTGCTTGAGGGCGAAGACGATGTTGTCCGCCCCCACGGCACGGGCGGCGATGAGGGCCCCCTCGATCACCGAATAGGGGTCGGTGAGCAGGATCGTCCGGTCCTTGAAGGTGCCGGGCTCGCCTTCTGCCCCGTTGATCACCACGGTGGCGGCCAACTCGGCCGACCGGTACTCCGAGACGGTGCGCCACTTGGTGCCGGTCGGGAAGCCGGCACCACCCCGGCCTCGCAGGCCCGACGCCTCCACCTCCGCGATCAGGGTTTCGGGATCGGCTTGGCGCGATGCCTCCAGCCCCTTGCCGCCGCCCCTGTCGACATGGGCTTCGAGAGACTCGACCGGATGGGGCGGCAGGACACGATGTACGAGGGTCATGCCTCAGTCTTCCCGAAAGCGAGCCCCGTCAGCCGATGGGAAGGTGCTCCACCACCGTGCCGGCCGTCATCTTGGCCCGGCGACCCGCTCGTTTTGCTCTCCAGCTCAGAGATGGGGCTCCCCCGGTGTCGACGGCGGCGAACAGCAGACCGCCGAGCAGGCCCAAGTTCTTCAGGAACTGCACCTGCTGCTTGGACTTGGCCATGGGGTCGTCCTCCTCCCAGAACCGGTGACCGGCCAGGGTCGTGGGGATGATCGACCCGGCCAGGGCCAGGGCCGCCAATCGGGGAAGACGGCCGATCGCCAGCAGGAACCCGGCACCAACCTGGACGCCGGCGTTGATCTTCACCAGTTGCTCGGTGTCGTCGGGCAAGGGCAGGCGGGAGGCGAGCTTGGGAGCCACGGGCTCGGCCATCTCGACCCGAGGGCCGGGATTGCGCAGGGTGTCGATGCCACTGCCGATGAAGACACTGGCCAGCATGGGGCGAGCCGCCCATCGGGTGAGGCTCATTGGGCCACCGCCTTCGGCGGCTGCCCGGCTGAGCCGGGCACCGTGTTCATGGTTCGCTCGCTGCGCTCGCTCATTGGCGTGGGTTCCAGGGAGGATGTCACGATCGTTGTTGAAGTTCGGTGACGGCCCTTGGACTTCAAGCTAATCGCTTCACGCCTCTCGTGGCGACCATCGTTGGTGGGCAGCCTGACGGGTGATGCCGACGATGTCGCCGA
>JBPCNP010000039.1:0-9167 GCA_051001215.1 Acidimicrobiales bacterium | reverse complement strand
TGGCCTCCCCACCAGCCTCCCCACCGACTGCATTGAATCGGCTTCGGAGTCGCCGCCAGGGATCATCACCGGCAGCGTGCGCTGCGATCCGGCCCACATCCACCAGGTTGGAGCTGGTGTCACGCTTAAGGGGGTTCAACAACTGGTTCACTTTCGTTGCGCCTGTTTCGCACGCCAGAAGGCAGAGGTGCCTGTGGGTCAGATGGTGTGACGTCGCCCTCCGATGCCGGACACGGCGCTGGCGATGACTAGGGCGCCGGCAATGAGCAGCATCCACCACAGGGCGTGGACGGCCAGTCCGATCCCTCCGAGAACGAGAGCGATCAACAGCAATACGACGACGAGTTCCATGATGCAACCTCCGGTTTGAGTGGCTATCACTGGGACTTATCTCTCAATCGCACGGCGCATAAACGTCTTTCTTCACCGCTTTAGTCGGCATGATTATCCGAAAAGTATCGTTTATCGGCCAACGAAAAGGTCGACTTGAGAACTTTTTCCCTCGCCGGATCAGGCGACGCCGGCGAAGCGCAACAGGTCGGCCATGGTGAACTCGCCGGGCACGGCCGAGGGAAGCTCGGGCCTCCATGCCGGCGCGATACGGAGGAACGACGAGGAGTCGCCGGCCAGGAGGCCGATCACCACCTCACCGACGATGCGCCCGGCGGTAGGACCGAGGTGGCGGCCGTCGGCCAGCACCTCGGACTCACGAAGCAGGTAGAACCACAACGGCGTTTCGCCGGTGAGGCCCAGGGTGTCGGCGTCGATGGTGGTGCCCATGGCCGCGGCCACGGCCTGGCCCGAGGGCAGGCCCAGGGCCCGGCCCCGCATCATGTTGAGAAGCCCCAGGGAGCGACGGTCGGGATCGACGTCGTCGGGCAGTTGGCGAAGGGGGGCGGACAGGTGGGTGTCGATCCTCCGGGCCAACTGGGGCCTGGAGCGGCCGATGGGGTAGAAGCGCTTCCACTCGATGGTCCAGCCCGCGGGCAGGTTACGGAAACCACCGAGGTGCTGGAGCAGGTTCGGGTCCCGGCTGGGGGTGAGCACCGGTAGCGGGTCGAGCTTGGTATTGAGCTTGTAAGCCGAGCGCACCATCGAGTGGCCGGAGCGGTAGGCGGCGGCGCTGAACTCGACGGGCATGAACGGCCGCTGCTTCCACTTGAAAAAGCGCGTGGACGCGGCTGAGCCGCCGGTGGCCGGATCATCGACGATGATCTTGGCCAAAAGATCGTCGCCCACCAGGCGGCGCAGGAAGTCGTGAACCACGACCCACTGGTAGTGCCAGCGGGTGAGGCGGCGGGCCTCCTCGAAGAGCTCGTCGACTGGGAAGAACCCTCCACGTAGGTGGTCGACGCAGGCATTGTGGAAGCGGATGAACCCCAGGTGGAGTTGGCTGACGATGAAATGCACGTCGTTGCGGGGGTCGCCGATGAGTGCTCGTCCCTGCTGATTGCGGGGCAGGTCGACGGTCTCGAAGATCTTCTGGGTGTTCCGGCCCACGAGGAGCTTGGCCGGGTCCTCGTCGTCGTAGAGGTACGGGCTGTCCGCCGGGCCCCGCCCGTACAACGAGTCGAGGTCGAACCGGGGTGTGCGGAAGTCGGTGAGGGCGTCGGGGTCGTTCTGGCGTTGCAGGCTCGACACGGGATCGAAGGTCAGGTCGTGGTCGACGAACTGGCCGAGGTAGGTGTAGCCGGCGGGTAGGTCCGGATTGTCACCGGCGGGGTCCGGTACCGGCGGCTGGCCCGGGTTCGTGGGCTCGTCGGCCATTGAGTCAGCCAGTTCGCCGAGCAGCGCGTCGGAGGGAGCGAACGGTGCCAGCCTCCGGAAGATGCGACCGTAGCGACCGGTGTCGATGCTCGAACGGGGCACTGTCGCCTGGCCACGAGGCGGACTGCCGCCATGGTCGGCCAGTGGCGCCACCTTGTCGGCCACGCCCGTGTCGGGCCCCGCTGTCGACGTACGTCCTGCCGCCATGGCATCACCCCTCGCCTCGCCCCGAGAATGTACTCACCGCCACCCCCCAACCGCCCGCCGGAGCCGCCAGCACCGTCCACCTCGGTCGGTGGCATCATGGGGCCTGGTGGCGACATTTTCGGCGTCCTCGGCATCGGCGTCGTCGGCATCGGGCCGGCCCCCCACCGAGCAGGCCCGGCGGGTCGCGGTGGCCACCGTCCTGGCCGCCTGCCGGAGCGGCCGGCTCGGGCTGGCCGAAGCCGAGGACCACTTGTCCCGGGTCTTCGCAGCACGCACCGCCGGTGACCTGCACCAGGCCATCGTCGGCCTGCCCCACCCGCCCGCACCCCTCGTGGTGCCCGGCGACGGGTAGCCAGGTCGCCGGCCCTTTCAATCCACCCACCACCTCCGGAGGCACCATGACCGCCCCGCTCCTCGCCCAGCAGGACCCAGCCGTCGTCGGAATCCTCGTCGCCATCGCCGTGGTGGTAGTGGGCTCCCTCATCGTCATCCGGTCGTTGCTCATCGTCGTGACCGAGTACGAACGAGCGGTGCTGTTCCGGTGGGGCCGGGTGCGGCCCGAGGCGTCGGGGCCGGGCATCGTCTGGCGCATCCCCGCCGTCGACCGGGTGCAGAAGGTGAACCTGCGCGTCGAGGTGGTCGACATCCCGCCCCAAGCGGTGATCTCCAAGGACAACGTCACCCTCAAGGTGGACGCTGTCGTGTACTTCCAGGTCGTCGACCCGGTGCGGGCCACGATCGGCGTCGACGATTTCCGCTTCGCCAGCCAGCGGGTGGCGATGACCAGCCTGCGGTCGATCGTGGGCCGCTTCGAGCTGGACGACCTGCTGGCCCACCGGGAAGAGGTCAACGCCGAGCTCAAGGCCCAGATCGGCGCATCGACCGAGTCGTGGGGCGTGGAGGTGCGCCAGGTGGAGATCCGCGATGTCACGCTGCCACCCGAGTTGCTCCGGGCCATGGCCCGGCAGGCCGAAGCCGAGCGGGAGCGCCGGGCCAAGGTCATCGCCGCCACCGGCGAGCTGGAAGCCAGTGTCGAGTTGGCGGCGGCGGCCGAGAAGCTGGCCACCTCGGCGGGCGCCCTCCAACTGCGGACGCTCCAGACCCTCGCCGAGGTGGCCACCGAGAAGAACTCCACCCTCATCTTCCCGATCCCCATCGAGATCCTCGAAGGCCTGCGATCGATCGGGCGAAACGGCTAGCGCTCGAGCCTCTCTGGGCATGCTTCATCAGCTCTTGAAGAGGAACTCGGAGGGGTAGTTTCCTGACATGGGCGCTTGCCCCGGAAATTGGCTCTGATCTGCGGTTTTACTGCCCTCCAGTTGCCGCCGGTTACCGCCGTTGTCCGCCGTTCTGCGGACACCGTGCGGACAAGCCGCGGACAGCAGCCGCGCCGGCTGGCCGCATCTGGCACCGATTCCGTGATGAGAAAGCGGTGTGCCTTTGCCCTTACAGCTGGGGCCGCCAGCGGTGAGTCTGTGGCTCCGTCTCGAGGGGTCGGATCCGGCCTGCCCGAAGATCGCGCTGGTTGCTGGCTGTGCGGGAGGACCCGAGCTTCGAGCAGTGGGTGGCGGACGAAGGTGGCCCGGCAGCCGTTGTTGCGATGGTCGACGAGGTCCGAGGGCAGGCTACCGAGGGCGTGCTTCGGGGGTTCTCCGATAAGGACGCGTACCTGCCCCACCTCCCGGGCGGGGTGTAGCGTCGATCACGCGGCCCGGCGCCGCGGATGCCGACGAGGTGCTCTGTGAGGGTCGCCCATATCGCTCCGACCCGCGCTCAGCTCGGTCCTTCGAGCGCCACACAGAGGTGCCGCGACGCGCTGCCGGCTAGGCGGCAGCGGGTGCACAACGCTCCGAACCGGCGTTTGCGGATCACACGGAGATCGTGCGCTCGGGAGGCCAACCGAACACACCTTGGGGCTTTTGACGCGACTCGTTCAGTCCAACTCTGCTTCGAAGGACGACTCCGGGGGCCACACCAGTACGGCTGTTGTAACAGCTGTAACCCGGTGGCGGGCGGGCCCCGCTCCCTGGACGGTGACCTGGAACACATCCGGACCGGGAGGTACGAAATCCGTTTGGTGGACTCCGCCGGAGTCGGCTAGGCGAATGGTGTCGATTGGCTTACCAATGCCATCCCGTACCACGACTTCGAGGGCCACACGTTCGCCGTTCGAGGCCCTCGCGCTGACCCGGAGCGGCTCGCCGGCTTCGAGAATCTCATGGATCTCCACACTCAGTCCTACCTCACCGCCCCGGTGACGTACCTTGGACGCCGACAGGATCCCTTCGAGTTCGTCGAACACGCTCCGGTTATGGACCAGTCCGCCGTGGTTGTCGGCGACGTGGTGGATCACGGCACTGTCCAACTCGATGTCGACTGGAGCGGCCGCCAACCTCGGCACCGTCGCGTCCCCACCCTCGTCCTCGTCGTGGATGGCACAGCTTGGGACCACCCGGCCGCTCTCGAATCGGGCCGTCGTCCAAGTGGGCTGCCTGAAACCGCAGATGGGGTGTAGTGCGTACGCGGCGCTGCTCTCACCCTCCGTACCGGGGGGGCCGCCGTCGATCTGGTCGTGGAACAACATGGCGTCGCTCACCATGGCCGTGGTGAGCTCGGGCACGAAGACCTCGGTCGTCTTTACCAGGCCGCCGTCGTGCTCGATGCAGGCGTACTCGGGGAGCAGCTGGTGCAGGGAAGGCATGCTGCGGGCGAACTCGGTGAGGTTCACCTTGAACGGGCCTGGGCCCTTGCGGACACCGTTTCCCAGTTGCTCAAGGGCCTTCAGCGAGCCACGGTGCGGCGTTCCCAGGGTGATCAGTTTGCGAGTTAACGCCGCGCCGCCCAAGTGGTCGAGATACCAGCGGGCCACCAGACCCCCCATAGAGTGAGCGATGAAGACCAGCTCGGCGTCCGCAAACGGGCCGCCCTGGCCCCGCCACCGCTCGAGGGCCCGCTCGGCCACGCACCCCAAGCGCTCGCCGTTGTAGCGGTTGGAAAGCCGCCAGTCGTAGGGGAAGGCGACGAGGTTCGCCGGCCGGTCGCGGCCCGGCACCGCCTCGATAAGGTCAAAGCTGGTGCGAAGGAAGCCTAGAACGGCGTCGTAGCCCAGGTCGAAGGTCCAGATCCCGAACGGCAGCCGCAGGTCGGGCATCAGCCCGACGGCCTCGACCCCGTCGCCGGGATGGTCATCGCCCAAACCGTCGGGAAGCCCTAGCGACCTGACGCTGCGCATCAGCGAGGTGAGGGCCGAGACCGCTGCGCCCCGGCTCGGCTCCCATACCGGGGCGCCTTCGCG
Source organism: Acidimicrobiales bacterium (assembly GCA_051001215.1). Taxonomy (GTDB): domain Bacteria; phylum Actinomycetota; class Acidimicrobiia; order Acidimicrobiales; family AC-14; genus DATAQC01. The sequence goes on along the minus strand of JBPCNP010000039.1, from coordinate 3,898 downwards.
CCACAGCCTCGATCCCATGATGCCCGGCAGCACCACGACCACGTCGTTCATCGGGTGGGCCACCGTCAATCCTCCTCGGGCTCGTCTTCGGCCTCGCCCGGGAACAACGCCTCGCCCAGCACCGACGCCAGCACGGCCAGCTCGGGGCGCCTTGCGGTCCAGGTCAAGAGGGTGGGGACGAGGCCGGTCACCGTCTCCTGGTGGATGCGACGGGCAGAGCGGAGGAGATCCGCAGCCCTTGCGGGGTCCCCGGCCAGTGTCGATGCAACGGACGCGTAAAGGTACGCGCCGGCCAGGGCCTGGTCGCCGGACGCCAGGGAGGCCGCGACCTGGCTCACCGCCAGGAGAGCACCGGCATTGCCGTCCCTCACGAGGTCGTCGGTGAGCGAGGCGAGCTCCACGGGCGAGATCGCCGTCACGGCAGCAGCGGTCCGCTGGTCCAGATCCTGGCCGGCAAGGGTGAGCAGGGCCGCCCCCGACTGGTTGGTGGCCACCCCGGGCTCGATGACGCTGTCGACGACCTCGGGCTCGATGTCGAGCAGTTCCGCTCGGCGGTCCACGAGGAGCCCGATCTGGGTTGCCGGGTCGCCCCTGAGGAATGCGATGACCAGCTCGCGCCGGAGGAATAGTCGATAGGCCACCTCGAACCCGCTGCGGCGCGCCTCGTCCAGGATCGAGCGCTCCTCGGAGGTGGCGCCCGGGTTCCCCACGAGAAGACCAAGCTCGGTTAAGGCCAGTTCGGTCTGGCCGGCGAGCAGCGCAGGGCCGTGCTCGCCGGCAAAGGCGAAGGCTTGCTCATATGTCGCGGTCCGAACCCAACCGGTGACGCGATCGAGGTCGGCGGGATCAAGTGTGAGCCAGTCCGGCTGGTCCCCGTTGGCGATCTGCCAGGCCGCGTCGAAGGCGGCGGCGGACAAGGTCCGGCAGGACCTCGCGGCGGCGTGCAGCCTTCCCTCCAGGGCCACGTCCCCGGCCACGAGGAGCGCGCCGGCCCGGCGGAGGTCCGCTATTGCATCGCCTGCCTCTTGGCGCGCCCGGGCCCGGGCCAGCAATGCGTCAACTCGGGCCGGTTTGGTGCGGAGCGCGGCCAGCGCCGCTTCCCATGCGGCGTCGATCTCGCCCCGCCGGCCCACCTCGGCGTAGCGGATGCCGAGATTGTTGAGGGCCATGGCCAGGTCGGGGACGAAGGCGTCGTTGTCGGCGGCCAGGGCGCGGTACAGCGCCACCGCCTCCTCGGTGGGCGCCACCGCCTCGCCCCGCCGGCCCACCTCGGCGTAGCGGATGCCGAGATTGTTGAGGGCCATGGCCAGGTCGGGGACGAAGGCGGCGCTCCATTCGGCGATAGTCCGGAGATGCTCGATCCCCGGCATTCCGGCGTCGGCGCAATGCCGCCAGGCGTGCAACCACAGGTAGCGATGCGAGACCGGATCGTCGCCCGCTGCGACGACCTCGTCGAACAGGGCACGAATGGCTGATGAAACCGCCAAGGCGCCCGGGTCCCGCTCAAGGCGCTCGGCGGGCCGGCGTTGGGGTCGGAGGTACCGCACCAGCCGCTGGTGGGAGAGCCGGTAGGCGGCCCGACCACCGCCGTCGGCAGCCACTACGTAGCGGCCCGCAACGACGAGGGCCCAGTAGACATCCGGCCTCCGGTACGTCACCCCTATCGTCGACAAGGCGGTGGCGATTGCTGGCCAGGCGTCGTCGGGCAGGCCGCTCCCGTAGCCCCACGCGAGAGCGGTGAGCAACTCACGGGCGGCGATCGGCCCCGGCGCCCCGCTCGGCGCCGCGTCGGCGATGCGGCCGAGGTCACGGTGAAGGGCGTCCTCGATGCTGGTGACCAGCGACGTCTCCCAGCCCGGCTCTGTCGTGTCAACGGGATCGCTACGTAGCTGGGATGTGATCACCCGGGCCAGCAGGAACAGGCCCTCGTCCACGTTGCCCTGCGCCATTCCGGCGATGTGGTCGGCAACCAGCGCAGGGTCCATCCAGGCGCTTGCCTCTCCGACGGCAGCCAGGCGGCGGAGGACGTAGTCGCGCACATTGGCCTCGGTCTGGGCAAACCATTTCGGGTCACCAAGGTCGAGGGGCACCATTGTGCCGAGCGTCGCCACCAGCGACGGCGCCCCCTGTCGGTCCATCTCGCGGGTGGCCGTTAGAACGCGGCAGGTGCGGCCAAGCTCCCGGACGAGGTCGTCCGCGATAGACCAGGCCTCCTGCTCGGCTTCGTCCAGTCCGTCGATGACGATCGTCAACCGCTCGCCCACCCGGCCGATGGCACCGAGGAGCTCGTGGCGACTGCGCCGCTCGGTGGCCGGCGGGAGGACGTTCCGGCGGCGCAGCTGCTCGTCGAGCAACTCGGCCACCCGGTCCACGGTGAGGCGACGGGCGTGGACATGGGCGTGGACGGAGCCCTCACCCGGGTCGTGGTCGACAGGGCCGCTCGCCACCAGCGTGGCGCGCTCGGCCGGGTTCGACAGACTTACGATCCGGCCCGCGATCGCCGATTTGCCACTCCCGGCCGGACCGGTGATTACCAGCACTCCGGGCTCGTACCGGCCCATCCAGGCCACGATCTCGGCAAGTTGCTCGTCCCGCCCTGTGAAGTAGCTCCCCTCCTCGTCGGGAGCACGGCCCTGGGCCGCCAGCAGGAGGTGCTCGACCACCCGCTCGGGCGCGTTCGGGTCGTAGAGGGGGTTGGGCAACAGCACACCTGGCCGGCCCTGGGTCGCAGACTCGGGCCGCTGGGTGCTGGCGGTCCACTCTTGGACCACGGCGTCGATGACGTCGTCACCCCGCACACCTTCGTTGAAGGCATTGAACCGCAATAGCAGGACGGGGTCGTTCGGGCCCTTCTCCAGCACCCTGCGCAGCGCAGCCGCGAATAGGCCGTCCCTGGCCTGCTCGTACGCCTGGGCGGAGGCCAAGATGCCGACCCAGACAGGCTTGGGTTCACCGAGGTTCGCCTTGAGGCGCGCGACCAGCCCGGCGGCGTCGATGATCGCCTGTCCGGCGTAGCAGGTGTCCAACACCAGCAGCACCTGGCTGGCTCCGGTGTACACCGCCTGGGCGGCCAACCACTCCGCCGTGACCGACGGGTTTACGTTCGGATAGGCGTCGCCGGTGATGAGGCGAAGTGTGCCCGTGGCGGACTGCTCGCCGTGACCCGCCCACATCACCATCAGCGCGCAGCCAGCCAACGCAGCCGAAGGCAACGCCCTCTGAACCTTCTGTAGCGCCTCCGGGGCGAGGAGGTCACCATGAACGACCGTCACGAAGCCGCGGGATCCCGAGAGGAGGCCGGCAATGGCCTCGATGTCTGCCAAAGCTTCCAGGCGGCCGAACGGGGGGTCGTGTTCGTAGGTGTCGATGCCGATTCCCACGAAATGGGGGGACAGCTGCTGGCCGGCAACCTCTGCCAATTGGTCCAGGTCAGCCGTCACGGGCGAATCATGTCAGTTGCGCGGCCGAGATGCTCTGCCCACCCATCGTCGACCGGCAGGTCGGCCCCGTAGGTGGGGCTCTTCGGATTTCAGCAGGGTGTCACGGTTGCGAGTAGGTCCCAGTTGGGGCGGCCGGCGTAGAGCAGTACCCGGATCCTGAAGTTCCGCCGGCGGGTGACCCCGAACGGCACCCGCTTCACCGCTCGGCCCGCCGTCCTTTCCCGGCGCAGCAGATCTAGGGTGCGTCGACCCCAACGAAAGGACCGTCCACATGAGCTACACGCTTGCCTGTGGTGACATCGTCGAAGGCTGCACCACCACGTTGGAAGCGGACTCGGAGGACGAGCTGATGGCCAGCGCCGGCAGCCACGCCAGCGAGGCCCACGGCATCACCGAGGTCACTCCGGAGCTGGCCGAGCAGGTCAAGGGCGCCATCAAGCCGGCGTAGGCGCTCCCTC
>JBPCNP010000038.1:0-29219 GCA_051001215.1 Acidimicrobiales bacterium | reverse complement strand
TCGGTGTCTCACCGGGGCAGACCCCACCAGTCTGCTCCGCGGCCTCCCTCAGCGCACGCGCCGCGACGACCGACCACAATCTTCGCTCGCCACGGCGAGCCCCAAAGGGGCTCTACGTTGCTGACCTGACCGATCGGCTGTACCGTGACATGGAACCTCCGGACAACCGCCGCAGTCCGGTGGGCCTCCCGAGAGGGGGCCAAGCGTGCAGCGGACGGCCGTCGTTCGCGTGGTGGGTGGGGCCATGGCTGCCTTGGTCGTCCCGTCGATACTGGGATACGCGGCCTCGGGGGCATCCGTCCGCTCGCCACGGGCGTCGCAGTCTCGAGTCACACCTCGACGACCACGAGCACCTCGACGTGCTTGCATCCCTGCCCGTTCGCCTCCCGGGTCCCGCCTCGCCGCGAATCGGTTCGGGCACTGCACGACGCTACTGCCGGGCCGCGCCCGCTCAGGTGTGGGCAGGAGAAGGCACTGTCAGGGGCGGGACCGTCGCCACGCTCACGACGGAGGTCGTCGGACCCGGGACCGGCCCGGGCGGCGTGTGCTGCGATGGGCCCAGCACGGATGGTGCCAGTGGCGGCGCAGGTCGGGCGCGTCGGTGGGCACCACGACCACATGGCCGACACCGCGGGCGATCTCCTGGTTGCACCCGGGGCAGGAGTAGGCCTTGGCCGCCTGGTAGGGCTGGATCCGCCGCACCTCGAAGCCGTCATCGGCGGCGGAGGCGTCGGCAGCCATCAGTCCTGCACGGGAGGAGGCAGGTCCCGCACCACGGGCGCGGCCACGGCGTGGAACCCACCGTCGACGTGCACCATCTCGCCGGTTGTGGCGGGGAACCAGTCCGACAGCAGGGCGACGCACGCCTGGGCCACGGGCATGGCATCACGCGTGTCCCAGCCGAGTGGCGCCCGACCCCCCCAGGTGTCTTCGATCTGGTCGAAGCCGGCGATGCCCTTGGCCGCCACCGTCCGAAGGGGGCCGGCCGCCACCAGGTTGACCCGAATGTGGTGACGGCCCAGGTCGCGAGCCAGGTACCGGGCGGTGGACTCCAGGGCCGCCTTGGCCACGCCCATCCAGTCATAGGCGGGCCAGGCCTGGCGGGCGTCGAAGTCGAGGGCGACGATCGAACCACCGCCGAACTCCATGAGGGGCAAGACGGCCGTGGCCAACGCCTTGAGCGAGTAGGCCGACACCTGCAACGTCGTGGCCACGTCGTCCCAACTCGCCTTCAAGAAGTCCCCGCCGAGGCAGACCGCGGGGGCGAAGGCCACGGCGTGGAGCACACCGTCGACCCGTCCCCAGCGTTGGCGGAGATCGTCGGTAAGGGCCTCGAGATGAGCGGGGTCGGTGATGTCGAGCTCCACCACCTCGGGTTCCACCGGCAACCGCCGGGCCGACCGCTGGGTCAGGCGCATGGCCCGTCCGAAGGAGGTGAGGACGACTTCGGCACCCTGCTCCTGGGCCAGTCGGGCCACGGAGAAGGCGATCGACGCCTCGGAGAGAACACCGGTGACGAGGATGCGTTTGCCTTCGAGAAGCATTGCCCTACTTCCGGTTCGGGGTCGGGGTCACAGAGGTGTGTTGGTGTGGCGGGCCGGGGGGCGGCTGCCGGTGGCTCGCTTGGTCCGCAGCGCAGCCAGGCCGGCGGCCAGGACGCGACGGGTGTCGTGGGGGTCGATGACCTCGTCGACATAGCCCCGCTCAGCGGCCACGGCCGGGGTGCAGTGACGCTCGGCGTACTCGGATTCGAGCTCGGCCTGGCGGCGGGCCCGGTCGTCCTCGTCGTCGACTTCGGCCAGACGTCGGCCGTGGAGCACGGCGACGGCGCCGGGTGCCCCCATGACCGCGATCTCGGCGCCGGGCCACGAGACGCAGAGATCGTTGCCCAGGCCTCGCGAGTCCATGACGATGTAGGCCCCGCCGTACGCCTTGCGCACCACCACGCACACACGGGGCACGGTGGCTGCGGCATAGGCGTGCACGAGCTGGGCGCCGTGACGGATCATGCCCCGCCATTCGATGTCGCGTCCCGGCTGGAATCCGGGGCTGTCGACAAAGGTGATCAGGGCCAGGCCGAAGGCGTCGCACGCCTGGACGAACCGGGCCGCCTTGCGGGCCGCTTCGATGTCGAGGGTCCCCGCCTTCTGCGAGGGCTGGTTGGCGATCACGCCCACGGGGACCCCGCCGAGTCGGGCGTACCCCGTCACCACGTTGGCGGCCGTGCCCCCTCGGACCTCGAGGAACGACTCGTGATCGATCACGTCCGTGACGACGACCCGCATGTCGTAGGAGGCCATGGGCCGGGAGGGGACAGCCTCGGCGGCCGCCCGGCAGGACCGGTCGACAGGGTCGGTGCAGGCCGTCACCGGAGGGTCCTCGAGGTAGTTCGAGGGCAGGTACGACAGCAGGTCGAGCATGGCCCAGCGCGCCTCGTCGACGTCTTGGACCACGAGGGAGGCGAGACCGCTCTGGGTCGCATGCACGTTGGCCCCGCCCAGCGCCTGCCTGGTCGTGGTGACGCCCGTGAAGTCGGCCACCGCCTGGGCGCCCGACACGTAGGCGTAGGCATCGGCGGTCATCACCACGTGGTCGGCCAGACCGAGGAGCAGCGCCGGGCCCGAGACGCAGGGGCCCACCACGGACAAGATGATGGGGACGGCCCCTGAGGCACGACTCAGCGACGCCGCCACCCGGCCCCACGCGTGCAACGACGGTAAGCCCTCGAAGACATCGGCCCCGGCGGTGGACAACTCACCGACGATGGGCAGGCCCATCTCCAGGGCCAGGCAGACGAGGCGATCGATGACCTCGCCCTCCGCGGGCCCGATGGCCCCTCGGTGCTTTCCCCCGGCTAGGCAGAACCAGGCCACCTGGCGCCCGTCGACCTCGGTCAACCAGGCGCTCACCCCCGCACCTCGCCCGGCGGCGACAGGAACCGCTACCCCGCTCAGAGGGCCGCTCGGGCCCGGCACCCCGCTCAGAGGGCCGCTCGGGCCCGGCACCCCGCTGCCGAGCTGGGGAGCGTCGTTCGTGGCTCCATCAACCAGAGGGGCTCATGTGGCCGGACCCGGTGCCAAGACGAGCGAGGCATTGTGGCCCCCGAACCCGAAGGAGTTGGACACGACAGGCGCGGGCGCCAGCCTCCGCGGCGCCCCGGCGACGACGTCGATGGCCATGTCCGGGTCGCTCCGGTCGTGGTTGACGGTCGGGGGCACCTCGCCGTGGCGAAGGGCGAGGAGCGACGCGACCGCCTCCACTGCCCCTGCCGCCCCGATGAGGTGGCCGATGGCCCCTTTCACCGAGGTCACCGGTGGCCCGTTCTCGCCGAAGACCTTGACGATGGCCTCGGCCTCGGCCGCGTCGTTGAGCTCGGTCGACGTGCCGTGGGCGTTGACGTGGCCGATGTCGGACGGCTCGAGGCCGGCGTCGGCCAGGGCCAACTGCATGCACGCGGCGGCACCGACGCCTCCGGGCGAGGGGGCAGTCACGTGGTAGGCGTCGGCGTTGCGGCCGTAGCCCACGACCTCTCCCCAGATCTCGGCATCGCGGGCCACGGCCCGGTCCCACTCCTCGAGCACGAGGAAGGCCGCGCCCTCGCCGATGACGAAGCCGTCGCGGTCGACGTCGAAGGGCCTGGAGGCCAGCTCGGGTTCGTGGCTGCGGGTGGACAGTGCACCCATGCGGGCGAACGAGGCCAGGGCGATGGGCGTGAGGCACGCCTCCGTTCCCCCGGCCAGCACCACATCGGCGCTGCCGTCGCGAATCAACCGGGACCCCTCGCCCAGGGCGTGGGTGCCGGCCGTGCAGGCGGTGGCGATGCAGAAGTTGGGGCCCGTCCAGCCCAGTTTCATGGCCACGGTGGCCGCCGTCGCATTGGCCATCATCATGGGGACGAGGAACGGCGACACGCGCGAGGGTCCCCGGGAGAACAGCTCCTGTTCCTGTTCTTCCTGGGTGATGAGGCCCCCGACACCGGTGCCGCAGACCACGCCACACCTGGCGGGGTCGACGGCGAGCTCGCCGGCACTGGCGAAGGCATCGGCCGCGGCGCCGAAGCCGATCTGGGCCACCCGGTCGGTGCGGCGGGCCTCCTTGTACCCCAGGTAGGGCTCGGGGTCGAAGTCGTTGATCTCACAGGCGAATCCGACGGGCAGCGCGGACACGTCGATGCGCCGGATGGGCGCGGCGCAGGAGCGCCCGGCGACGAGCGTCGTCCAGAAGCTCTCCAGGTCGCAGCCGGCCGGGGACTTGACGCCCAGGCCGGTGATGGCGACCCGGTGTCGGGCCCGTTCGCTCACCCGGACGTCCCCGTCTCCGCCCCCGAAGCTCGAGACGCGGCGGGGGCCGGTGCCGACTGGGCGGCCATCACCAGTTCGGCGGCCTGGCCGACGGTGCCGATGCCCTCGAGCTTCTCCTCGGGGATGGAGATGTCGAACTGCTCCTCGACGGCCATTACGAACTCGACCAGATCGAGGCTGTCGGCGTCGAGGTCGTCTTTGAAGCTAGCGTTCTCGGTGACCAGCGCCCGTTCTACGCCGAGCACCTCCACGGCGGCATCGGCGATCTTGTCGAGGACTTCTGTGCGGTCCATGCTCTTCACGTCCTTCTGATGGTGGCGGTGCTCGTTGGCGTTCTCGATGACTGCTGGCGTTCTAATGACCCATGCCCAAACCACCGTCAACCGGAACAACCGCTCCGGTGACGTAGCCTGCCGCGTCGGAACAGAGGAAGGCGACCACGGCGGCGACCTCGTCGACGGTACCGAACCTCCCCAACGGTACAAGGCCTGTCATGGCTTGGCGGCGATCGGGGGTGAGAGCATCGGTCATGGCCGTGGTGATGGGCCCGGGCGCCACCACGTTGGCCGTCACGTTCCGCCCCCCCAGTTCCCTGGCCACTGCCCTGGTGAGCCCGATGAGCCCGGCCTTGGCCGCCGCGTAGTTGGCCTGGCCGGGCGACCCCCACAGCGCCGTCACCGACCCGACGGCGACGATGCGCCCGAACCGGGCCCGCACCATTCCCGCCGCAGCCCGGCGGATGGTGTGGAAGGCACCGTCGAGGTTGGTGCGCAGGACCGCGCCCCACGCCTCGTCGTCCATGCGCAGCAGCAGCCCGTCGCGGGTGATTCCGGCGTTGGCCACCACGACCTCGACCCGCCCGAAGGCATCCTCGACCCGGCTGAAGGCGGCGTCCACCGCGGCAGGATCGACCACGTCGGCCTGCACGGCCAGGGCCTCGCCGCCCGCGGCGGTGACGGCCGCACACGTGTCGGCGGCACCGGCCTCGTCGTGGCCGAAGCACACCCCTACCCGGTGCCCGTCGGCCGCCAGGGCGACGGCGCTGGCCCGGCCGATACCCCGCGACGCGCCGGTGACCAGCGCCACCCGTCCTCCCATGGCCGGCGCCCTACCAGCGCAGCAGGGCGCTGGCCCAGGACATGCCGGCACCGAACCCGGAAAGCAGGACCAGGTCGCCGCGGCGCAGTTGGCCGGCGTCGGCCGCTTCGGCCAGGGCGATGGGAATGGAGGCGGCCGAGGTGTTGCCGTAGCGGTCGATGTTGACGAAGGTGCGGTCGGCGGGAATGGACAGGCGGGCGGCGGCCGCGTCGATGATGCGGGAGTTGGCCTGATGGGGAACGAACAGGTCGACCTCGGAGGCGTCGATCCCGGCCTGGGCCAGCGTGGCACCGGCCGACTCGACGATGGTGCGCACAGCCCGACGGAACACCTCCTGGCCTTCCATCTTCAGCCAGTGGTGGCCTCCGGCGAGAGTCTCGTTGCTCGCCGGGAGACGACTGCCCCCGGCCTCGACCTGTAGCAACGAGGCGCCCGAACCGTCACAGCCCAGGTCCCAGGCCAACAGGCCGGGACCGTCGGCCGGGGCCCCCGACGGATGGGTCGGGCTCGCCATCAGCCTGTCGGAGACCAGCACCACGGCGCCGGCGCCGTCGCCGAAGAGCACGCATGTGGAACGGTCGTCCCAGTCGGCGCACCGCGAGAGCGTCTCGGACCCGATGACCAGCACGGCGTCGAGTCCACCGGTGGACAGGAGTCCGGCCCCCACCACCAGGGCGTACACGAAGCCGGCACAGGCGGCGTCGAGGTCGAAGGCCCCGCACCGCAGGCCAAGGCCCTCCTGGACGAACGACGCAGTGGCCGGAATCGGTTGTTCGGGGGTGCAGGTGGCGACGATGCAGCACCCGACATCGCCCGGGCTCAGGTCGGCGCACTTGATGGCGGCCGCCCCCGCCTCGATGGCCAGTGATGCGGTGGTCTCACCGGGACCGGCCACCCGCCGCTCGCGGATACCCGTGCGCTCCACGATCCACTCGTCGGTCGTGTCGACCCGCTGCGAGAGCTCCTCGTTGGTGACCCGGCGCTCAGGAACGGCGATGCCCCAACCGGCCACCGCAGCAGCCCCGCCGGGAGCAGGCCGGAACCGGTGGGCGGGCGTCGACGGCTGGTCGGTCGCCGCCGGGCTCCAGCCCTGGCTCATCGGTTCAGCATAGGGCATGGTCGCTCCCGCGGCGCGACCAGGTTCGGATGCCAACAGGGACACGCAGGGGCCAACAGTGAGGCTCAGGCCACCCGGAGCCAGGCGACGGGCTGGCCCTCGCGCACCCGCTCACCGGCGTGGGCGAGCAGGCCCATGAGCAGGCCGCCGAAAGGACTGCGCACCGCCGCCGACTGCCCCTGGCCCTCGATGAAGCCGATGACCTGCTCGGCGTCGATGTCGCCGCCTTCGCCCGGTTCTTGGGCCAGAGGCCGGAAACTACCGGCGATCGGCGCCAGGATGACCCGTTCGGGGACGGCCAGGCCCTCGCCGTGGGCCAGATGGGCCTCCTGCGAGTTGTCGTTGACCGGCACGCCCGAGGGGGCTTCGGCTTCGTCGAGCTGGGCGACATCCATCTATGCAACCTCCAGAAGGGGGGGGACGTCGTCGGGTACAGCGACGTTTCGAACCATGCGTCCGGGGACCGTGCGCCGGGCCAGGCCACCGAGGACGGCGCCGGGACCGACCTCGACGAACGAGGCGGCGCCCATGTCGGCCAGGGCCGTCATGGAGTCACGCCACAACACCGGTCGCACCAGGTGGTCGGCCAGGCGGGGCCCCCAGTCCGCATCGTGATGGGGACGGGCGTCGACGTTGGACACGACCGGCCAGGCCGGGGCGTCGAAGGTGGTGGCCGCCAACACCGGCTCCAACTCGTCGCGCGCCGAGGCCATGAGCGGGGTGTGGAAGGCACCCCCCACGTCGAGGGCCAGGATCTTGCGGACACCCAAGTCGCGGGCCCGGGCACACGCAGCCCCCAGGCCGGTGGGCGTACCTCCCACCACCACCTGGCCGGGAGCGTTGTCGTTGGCGATCCAGCACGCCTGGCCCGCTCCCGACACCGGTGTGCAGGCCTCGGCGGCCTGATCCACGGTGGCGCCCATCAGGGCGGCCATCCGCCCGCCGGTGCGGTCGGCGGCACCCTGGGTGCACTCGGCCCGCCGCACGGCCAGACGAACCCCGTCTTCGACCGACAGGGCTCCGGCGGCAACCAGGGCGGTGAGCTGGCCCAAGGAGTGGCCGGCTGCGGCCACCGGCTCGCCGATCAGGTCGCGGACGGCCTCCCAGGCCATGAGCGACACGAGCATCACCGCCAACTGCGCCTCGCGGGTACGTCCCAGCCGGTCGGCGTCGGCTTCCAGGAGCAGGTCGCTCAGGGGCTGACCCACGGCCGCCTCGGCCCGTTCGACCACCGCCCAGGCCGGATGGTGGCGCCACGGCACACCCATCCCCGGTACCTGGGTTCCCTGTCCGGGAAACAGCACGGCGAGTCGCACGGCAGGTGAGACTGTGACCGCCACCAAGGCGTTACATCGGGTTGCCACGCCGATGAACAGCGGGGCGAGACGTTATCCGGCCCTCGCGGCAGCCCGCACGAGGAGCCGCCCAGCCCTGGTCTGGAACCCCTTGGACCCCCGATGTGTCGAGTTCGTTACATTCCGGCCGTCCGTCCCCCGTCGAGGGCGGCCCGTAGCTCGCCGACGAAGGCTGCCGCGCCGTCGGGTCCGGCCCCCTCGAGCAGGCGGCGCACGAGGGCCGATCCGACGATGACGCCGTCGGCCGACGCCGCCGCTTCCACCGCCTGGGTCGGGGTGGACACGCCCACGCCGATGAGCACGGGCAGATCGGTGACGGCTTTCAGACGGACGCCCATGAGGGCGGTGGACGATGCCAGGTTGGCGCGCTCGCCGGTGACCCCCATCAGGCCGACGCCATAGATCCATCCCCGGGAACGGGCACAGAGGGCGTCGAGACGGTCATCGGGCGTGGTGGGGGCGGCGAGGAGGATGGTGGCCACCCCGGCGTCGTCCGCCGCCCGGGCCCAGTCGCCCAGCTCCTCCAGCGGGAGGTCGGGCAGGATGGCCCCGGCCACACCTGCTTCGGCCAGGGAACGGGCGAAACGGCGGTGGCCGGCCCGGAAGACCAGGTTGTAGTAGGTCATGACCACGAGGGGGACGCCGACATCGGCCCGGGCCAGGTCCGCCACCAGCCCAGCCGGAGTGGCCCCACCGGCCAGGGCCAGGGCCGAGGCCTCCTGGATCACGGGTCCGTCCATGACCGGGTCGGAGAAGGGGATGCCCACCTCGACGGCGTCGGCACCCGCAGCGACGACGGCCCGCACCACGTCGAGCCAGTCGGGCCCGAGGCCACCCGTCACATAGGGGACCAGCAGCTTGTGCCCGCCATCGCGCTTGGTCCGCAGGATCTCCAGGCTCGCCCCCTGGACGGCCGGCGGATGTGAGCTCAATCTGACAGGTCGCCGACCAGGTCCATGACCTGGGCCACGTCCTTGTCGCCCCGGCCCGACAGGGTCAGCAGCACCGTGGACCCGGGAGCCACGTCGCCGGAGGCCGCAGCCCGGAGCAACCAGGCCAGGGCGTGGGCGGGCTCGAGGGCCGGGATGATCCCCTCGGTCTCGGAGAGGAGCCGGAAGGCGGCCACCACCTCGTCGTCGGCCGCGCTCTCGTAGCCGGCCCGGCCGAGCGAGGCCAGGTAGGCGTGCTCGGGGCCGACCCCGGGGTAGTCGAGCCCGGCCGAGATCGACTGTGCCTCACTCACCTGGCCGTGCTCGTCCTGGAGCAGGAACGACTTGGACCCGTGCACGACCCCGGGAATGCCTCGCCCGACGGCGGCCCCGCCTGCGGGCTCGACGCCCACCAGGCGCGCACCGGTGTCGACGAAGCCGGCGAAGGTGCCGGCGGCGTTGGAACCTCCCCCCACGCAGGCCACCACCACGTCGGGGTCGGAGCCGCCCAGCAACGCCCGGCACTGGGCGCGCGCCTCGGTACCGATGATGCGCTGGAGCTCGCGCACCATCCACGGATAGGGATGGGGACCCATGACCGATCCGATGCAGTAGTAGGTGGTCTCGACACTGGCCACCCAGTCGCGCAACGCCTCGTTGATGGCGTCCTTCAGCGTCCGGCTCCCCGACGTGACGGTGACGACCCGCGACCCGAGGAGGCGCATGCGGAAGACATTGAGGGCCTGGCGAGCCACGTCGACCTCGCCCATGTAGACCGTGCAATCGAGCCCGAACAGGGCGGCGGCAGTGGCAGTGGCCACGCCGTGCTGGCCCGCCCCCGTCTCGGCGATGACCCTGTGCTTGCCCATGCGCCGGGCCAGCAGCGTCTGGCCGATGACGTTGTTGAGCTTGTGCGACCCGGTGTGGGCCAGGTCCTCCCGCTTGAGCAGGAGCCGGATTCCGAGCCGCTCCGACAGGCGGTGGCACTCGGTGACCGGCGTCGGCCGGCCGCCGTAGTCGGCCAGCAGGTTCTCGTAGGCGGCGTGGAACCCCGGGTCGGCCCACGCTTCGACGAAGGCCGCCTCCAGCTCGGCGCACGCCGGCTCCAGCGACTCGGGCAGGAAGCGGCCACCGAACTCGCCGAAGCGGCCCCGAGGGCCGGGCTCGGCCATGAGACCGGCGTTGGGCGCGGGCGGGTCCGGGCTCACGTTCCCGCGTCCTGCCAGTCGTAGGGCGGCCCGTCGACCGGGTCGTACTCGTCCTCCACGGCGGCCTTGGCGGCGGCGACGAACGCCCTCACGCGCAGGGCGTCCTTGTGGCCCGGCGAGCTCTCGACGCCGGTGACCACGTCGACCCCCCAGGGGTGGACGCGGGCGATGGCCTCGGCCACGTTGTCGGGGGTCAGGCCGCCGGCCAGCACCAGGCGCATGCCATCGGGCACGCCGTCGGCCAGGCACCAGTCGAAGACCTCGCCCGACCCGGGGGTGGGGGCGTCGATCATGACCGCGTCAACGCCGTGGGCGCGGGCGCCGACGACGGCCTTGTCGCCGGCCGGGAAGGCCTGGATGACGAAGGGGACCCGCTCCTTCACCCAGCGGGCCGTCTCGGCCGACTCGTGGCCGTGCAGCTGGGCCCCGCGCAGGCCGAGGGTGTTGACGATCTCCACGACCCGGGCGGGCGCCTCGTCGCGGAACACCCCGACGGTGACCACTTCGGGGGGGAGGCGCTTGACGATGTCACCGGCGCGCGTCGGTGTGATCTGGCGCGGGGAGGGGGCGAACACGAAGCCGACGGCGTCGGCGCCCATGGCCACGGCCAGCAGCGCGTCCTCCTCACTGGTGGTGCCACAGATCTTCACGAACACCCTCCCGACGGTACAGCCAGCGTCGCCCCGACTGGCGAACACCCGACGGTCCGCCCGGCGCGCTCAGTCGAGTTGGTTGTCGAGAAAGGCGCCGTAGACACCGAGATCGGCGATGCCGTGGCCCACCCACGGGAACAGGATCACCCGCTCGCGCCCCTCCTCCCTGGCCAGGACGGCCTCGTCCACCACCGCTCGAAGGGCGTGGGCCGTCGTCAGTGCGGGAAGGGGGCCCTCGGTGCGACTCCAGTACACCGCCGCCCGCAGGACCGGGGCCAGCGGGTGGGCCACCGCCTCCATGCGACCGCGCCGGACGAGCTCGCACACGATGGGGGCGATCCCCCCGGAGTGGATGCTCGGGACGTTGATCGCCGGAGGGGCCGAGTCGGGCCCGAGGGCGTACATGGCCATCAGTGGAAGCCGGCCCCCGGCATCGCCGGGGACGTGGTCGAAGCGACCGGAGGCGAGCGCAGGCCACGACGACGGCTCGACGGCCACGAGCCGCACCCCGTCGTCGCCCACGAAGGGCAGGGCGGTTCCCGCCAGGCTGGACCCACCGCCGCAGTGGCCGATGACGACGTCGGGTCGTTCCTCGCCGGCCAGGGCCAACTGCTCCTTGGCCTCGAGCCCGATCACCGTCTGGTGCAACACGACGTGGTTGAACACCGACCCCGGCGCGAAACGTGTGTCGGGGCGTCCTGTGGCATCGCCGAGCGCGTCGTCACCGGGGTAGGCCCGGTCGACCATCACCTTGGCGCCCCATGCCTGGATCCTGATCCGTTCGGCCATCGACGCGCCCGATCCGGTGTAGACGACAGCCGACAGGTCGGACAACGCACAGGCCCACGACAGGGCGCTCCCCCAGCGTCCCGTGTCCGACTCGGTCACCAGTCGCGAAGCACCCTCGGCCTTGGCATAGAAGGCCTGGGCGGCGGCGGTCGCCGGGTGATGCGACCCCGTCGGGGAGACCGATTCGTCCTTGAAGTAGATGCGGGCCGGGGTGGCGAGGGCCACCTCCAGCCGTCGTGCTCGCACCAGCGGCGTCGGTCGCCACTGGCGCAACAGGTCCTGGACACCGCCGGGGACCACTACCCACGGGTCGGCGGTGAGCTCCTGGTCCACCAGGGCCAGAGGAAGCACTCCGGCCAGGGCGTCGCGGCCGAGGGGCTCCCTGGTCTGGGGGTCGAGGGGGGGCTGCAGCGGCGTCGGAAGGTGGCCGGCGGCGTTGAACCACGCCTCGGGGACACGGCCGGACGGCAAGGTCCAACGGGTCTCCCCCGCCGCCGTCATACGCCCCGCAGGGCGCGCAGGGCCGAGGCCGGGTCGGGAGCGGTCACCAGCATCTCGCCCACCAGCACGGCGTCGTAACCGGTCCTGGACAACCGGCCCACATCATCGGGATGGCGCACGCCCGACTCCGCGACCGTCACCACTTCGTCGGGGATGCTCGCGGCCAGGCGCTCGGCGAGACCCAGGTCGACTTCGAAGGTGGCCAGGTCACGGCGGTTCACACCCACCAGGTCGGCTCCGGCGGCGAGAGCCCGGTGGAGCTCGTCGGCGGTGTGGACCTCGACCAGCGCGGCCATGCCCAAGCCGGCGGCGAGAGCCCGGAAGCACACCAACTCGTCGTCGGCCAAGGCGGCGACGATCAGCAGCACGGCGTCGGCGCCCATGATCCGGGCGTCGTACACATCGGCCTCGCACACCGTGAAGTCCTTGCGCAGCACGGGCAGGCTGCAGGCCGCCCGGGCCCGGGCCAGGTCGTCGGGCGAGCCTCCGAAGAAGGTTTCATCGGTGAGCACCGACAGGGCCGCGGCGCCGCCCTCCTCGTAGGACCGGGCCAGACGGGACGGGTCGAGGTCGGGTGCGATGGGCCCGGCCGACGGTGACCGGCGCTTCACCTCGGCGATGACGGCGATCGGCGCACCGTCGCCGGGCGATCCGTCGCCGGGCGATCCGTGGGCGAGGGCGGCCCGAAAAGCCCGCGGCGGCGGGGTTGCCTCGGCCCGGGCGAGGAGGCCGGCGAGCGGTCGGTCGTCGACGGCAGCCATGGCCCGATGGGCCGTGATGATCCCGTCGAGGACGCGGGACATGGGAGCCATGGGGGGCGAGAGTAGGCCAGCAAGGCGGTGCGCGACGATGGGTCATATGGCCGGCACCGTCGTCGTGGTCGAAGACGATCGCCACATCGCCGATCTCGTCGAGCTCTACCTCCGCCAGGACGGCTTCCGGGTGATCCAGGCGGCCGACGGTGAAACGGGCATGGCCGCCGTCGCCAACCAGTCCCCCTGCCTGGTGATCCTCGATGTCGGCCTCCCCGGCCGGCTCGACGGCATGGAGGTGTGCCGGCGCCTTCGGAGTGCCGGCGACGTCCCGATCATCATGCTCACCGCCCGCGACGACGAGATCGACCGGGTCCTCGGCCTCGAGCTGGGCGCCGACGACTACGTCACCAAACCCTTCGCCCCCCGGGAGCTGGCGGCGCGGGTGAAGGCCATCCTGCGCCGGACCGAGGGAGGGGCCCGCGATGTCGACGTGATCAACATCGGCGCCGTGGAAGTCGACGTTCGGCGCCGTGAGGTACGGGTGGGCGGCGAGGTGGTGGCCCTCGCCACCCGTGAGTTCGACCTCCTGCGCTACCTGGCCGACAACGCCGGGCTGGCCCTGTCCCGCCAGCAGATCCTCGACGGCGTGTGGGGCCCGGGCTGGTTCGGCGACGAGCGCACCGTCGACGTCCACGTCGGCCAGCTCCGGAAGAAGGTCGGTGACGCACTGCCCCTGGCCACGGTCTGGGGCGTCGGCTACCGGCTCGGCTAGGCACCCGTGACCCGTCGCATCACCCTCACCATGGTCGCCGTGGTGGCCGGGGCCCTGCTCGTGGCCAGCGTCTTCACGTTGCTGCTGGCCCGGCGTGATGCCCGCCGGCACGCCCGCGACGACCTCGTGCGCCAGGCCCAGCACCTGGCCACCTCCATCGAGGACGTGAACAGGCCCAATGTCCTTCGGGCCGTCGGGGCGGCGCTGCGCCTCGAGGACCAGGCGGTGGTGACCCTGGGCCCGAGCGGCCCCCTGAGCGGGGCACGGGGCCCGAGCGGCCCCCTGAGCGGGGCACGGGGCCCGGCGGGGGTCCGCCCGGGCACACTTCCCAAGGGGGTGACGGGCCGGGACCTCGACGTCGACCGCCTCCGCCGGGGGGCCACAGTCTCGGGTGCCCATGGCGCGCTCCTGTACGCAGCCGCCCCGGCCGGTCCGGCCCCGGCCAGTCCCGCGGCCCTGCTGGTCGTCGTCGTCACCCGGCGCCTGGGTGGGAGCCGGGGGATGGGCCCGATCATCGTCGTCAGCCTCGTCACTCTCGCCGTCGCCGGGGCCATCGCCGCCAGCCTGGGCCGGCGCCTGATCCGCCCCCTGCGGGCGGCCCAGCAGGCGACCCGGCGCATCGCCGCCGGCGACCTGGCCACCCGGGTGCCGGTCAACCCGGCCGACGGCGACGACCTGACCACGCTGGCCGAGTCGATCAACACCATGGCGGCCAGCCTCGAGCGATCGCGCGGGCTGGAACGCCAGTTCCTGCTCTCGGTGTCCCATGACCTGCGCACGCCCCTGACGTCAATCCGGGGCTACGCCGAGGCCGTGGCCGACGGCCGGGCACCGGACCCCTCACAGGCGGCGACGGTCATCCTGGCCGAGTCCCGACGACTCGAGCGCCTGGTGGCCGACCTGCTCGAGCTGGCCAAGCTCGGGACACAACGGTTCTCCCTCGAGGTGAGGCGCACCGACGTGGGAGAGGTGGTGAGCGACACGACTGCGGGCTTCACCCCGGCGGCCGAAGCGGCGGGGGTGCGCCTCGATGTCGCCGTCCCCGGGCGGGGCCAGATGGCGGCGGCGGCCGACCCCGATCGGCTGGCCCAGGTGGTGGCCAACCTGGTCGAGAACGCCATGAAGTTCGCCCGCGCGACGATCGGCGTGGGCGCCGACAGCGACGGCGGGTGGGTACGACTGTGGGTGGACGACGACGGTCCGGGGATCGCCGAGGCCGACCTCCCCCGGATCTTCGAGCCCTTCTACCAGTCCACTCGCACCCCGAGTCGCCAGGTGGGAACCGGCCTGGGCCTGGCCATCGTGCACGAGCTCGTGGAGGCAATGGGAGGCACGGTGCGGGCCCAATCCGGGCACGGGGGCGGCACCCGGGTCGTGGTCAGCCTGCGTCCCTGGCGGTGATCAGGCGGCGCAGGCTGGGAGCGGTACCGCCTGCTGGGTGGTCGCCACGGTGACGACGGCGGCGATGGGGCCGGCCTGGTTGCACACGACCTGGAAGCCGGCGGCGCCCGAGGCATCGGTGACGACAGGGTCGGCGGTGGTGATGGCCACATTGGCGGACAGCCCCAGGCCGACGGGAACTCCGAACCGGGGCTGGGCATGGAGGACTCCTTCGCCGTCGACCCCTCCGCTGGAGAGGCCCACCACCACGATCGCGGCCTGGC
Organism: Acidimicrobiales bacterium; assembly: GCA_051001215.1. GTDB lineage: Bacteria > Actinomycetota > Acidimicrobiia > Acidimicrobiales > AC-14 > DATAQC01. The sequence continues at coordinate 14,077 of JBPCNP010000038.1, read as the reverse complement.
CCACCTTGGGCGGGTCGGGGACGACGCGCGCCACCGCGTTCCCGTCGCCCGGGTACCGCAGCACCGGCAGGTCGACGGGCTTGGCGTCGTCGACGGCGACGAAGACCACCACCGGTGTGAGCTGAGCGAGGTCGGGGGCCCGCCAGGCCCGGAGGCGGTAGCGCCCGCCGTTGACCGAGTCGACGGCCCAACGCCCGTCGGCACCGGTCTGAACGGTGGTGGCCGCAACCGCAGCGTCGTCCACCAGACGCTCGACGCGGACCAGGGCCCCGGCGACGGGGCCCTCGGGACCGAGGACGGCCCCGCCCACGTGGGCCGGCCCCGGCCCCAGCGACGACGGGAGGGTGGCGATGGTCCGGGGGCTGGCGGCGATGGTGGTCGTCGGTGCCTCGGGCACCGTCGTGGGGGCTTCGGTGGTCACCGGGGCCCGGGTGGCTCCGGCCCGGTGGCTCGAACCGGTGCACGCCGTGGCCAGCATCAGGGTCACGACGACCCCCGCTGCCACCCGGTACGACCGAAACCGCAACCGTCGCTCGTGGTTGTCCGGCGTCACCTGGATCAGGACACGAGGGGGAGCGACTCGACCCGTGCGCGGGCGGAGCCGCCTTCCCAGGTCACGTCGACCTCGGCCGGCGGCAAGACCGCCCGTCCGACGTAGGCCAGCGCCACCGGCACCCCCAGCTCGGGTGAGCGGGCCACGCTGGTGAGGCTGCCCACCTGCTTGTCACCCGCCCGCACCACTGCCCCCACGGGGGGGGCGGCCACCTCGGGGAACGGTACACCGTCGAAGATCAGGCCCCGGAGGCGCCGGGGCACGTTGCCACCGCGGGAGTCGATGCGGGCCACCAGTTCCTGGCCCGTGTAGCAGCCCTTGGTGAAGCTCACCGTGGCGTCGACCACACCCGCCTCGGCCGGGATGGTGTGCTCGTCGAGCTCGGCGCCCATGGCCGGGATGCCGCATTCGATGCGGACGGCCTCATAGGCGGCCGACGGGCAGGGGACGGCGCCCGGCGGGGCCACCGGCGCCTCGCCCAGCAGGTCGACGCCGGGGAGCCCGGGCCAGTCCGCACCGAGAGCCAGCGCCGATGCGCCGGCCGCCAGGTCGTGGGACGACGGCCCCCGCAGGGCCACGCACCGCCACGCCAGGGGCTCGAAGTCGCACTTCACCCTGAGCTTGAAGCGCTGGAGGCGCTCGACCATCGGACCACCCCATCCGCCGTCGGTGTCGAGGAGGAAGCTGTCGTCTGCCTCGCGTGTCACCCGCAGCAGGGTGACGACCTTGCCCTGGGGAGCCAGCAGCAACGACCAGGCCGAGCAACCGGTGTCGATGGCGGCCACGTCCTGGGAGAGCTGGCCCTGCAGGAACTTCGAGGAGTCGGGACCGACGACGCGCACCACGTCGCGGGCCAGGTCCACGGCTGCAGCCTCTTCGCGCAGGGCGCGGTAGCCGGCTGCCACCACGTCTGCGGCTTCATCCATGTTGGCTCCCTCCTCGTCTAGCGTCGCCATCTTCGTCACCCCGCCGCCAGTGCGGGGCCGTCGGCCGCCGACAGCGTCGCCGCTCTCATCCGCCGAGCTGCGGGCACGGCGGCCAACAAAGCGGCAGCCTTGTCGTGGCACTCGTCGTCCTCGGCTTCGGGATCGCTGTCGGCCACGATCCCCGCCCCCGCCTGCACCGAGGCCCGGCCGTCGGGGCCGACCATCATGGTGCGGATGGTGATGGCGGTGTCCAGGTTGCCCGAGAAGTCGAAATAGCCCACCACGCCCGCGTAGGGGCCGCGCTTGGTGGGCTCGAGGTCATCGATGATCTTCATGGCTGCGACCTTCGGTGCGCCCGAGACCGTCCCCGCCGGCAAAGTGGCCCGCAGCACGTCGATCGGGCTCTGGGCAGCCCGCAACGTGCCCGACACCTGCGAGGTCAGGTGCATGACGTGGCTGTAGCGCTCGAGGGTCATGAGCTCGTCGACCACCTCGGTGCCGAACTCGACCACCCGGCCCACGTCGTTGCGGGCCAGGTCGACGAGCATCACGTGCTCGGCGATCTCCTTGGGATGCTCGGCCAGGGCACCGGCCAACTGCCGGTCCTCCTCGTCGGTGCGGCCACGCCGCCGAGTACCGGCGATGGGGCGGGAGATGACCCGTCCGTCGCGCAACGAGACCATGGGTTCGGGCGACGAGCCCACCATCGTCACCGCCGGGTGGCGGAGGAAGTACATGTAGGGACTCGGGTTCACCTGGCGCAGCACCCGGTAGACGTCGAAGGCATCGGCGCCGAGGTCGAAGTCGAAGCGCTGGGACAGGACCACCTGGAAGATGTCGCCGGCCAGGATCCGCTCCTTGGCCGCGTCGACCGCCCCGCAGTAGCCGGCGCGACCGACAGTGGACCGGACCTCCACCAAAGGGTCGTCAGACGAGGGCGGATCGGCGGGCGTGTAGGGAAGGGGACGGCCGAGGTCGCCAGCCAGGGCGTCCACCCGCCGCTCGGCCTTTTCGTAGGCGAGATCGAGGTCGCCCTCCGTGGCCCCTTCGGCCACCATCACGTTGTCGATGAGGTACACCCGCTGGCGCCAGTGGTCGAAGGCGGCCAGCTGGCCGATGACGGCGAGCACGGCATCGGGATGGCCGAGGTCGTCGGCGGGGATGTCGGGAAGGTGTTCGACCTCGCGCACCACGTCGTAGCCCAGATACCCCACCACCCCGCCGTGCAGCGGGGGGAGCTCGGCCAGCGTGGGTGAGCGGTACGCGCCCAGCAGGGCCTCTATTGCGGCCAGCACCCCCTTGTCCACGGGGACGTCGGCGGGCAGCGGACCGTCGACGGTGATGTCTGCGCCGCGGGCCACGAGCACGGCCGACGGCCCGCGCCCGACAAAGGAAAAACGGCCCCAGCGATCGCCGTGCTCCACCGACTCGAGCAGGAACCCCGGCCCTGACCCGGCCAGCTTGAGGTAGGCCGACACCGGTGTCTCCAGGTCTGCGGCCAGCTCCCGCCACACCGGCACCACGGTGTGGTCGACAGCCAGGCGACCGAAGTCCGCCCTACTCGGCCGGAGCACTCGAGCCGAACGCCCGGTAGAAGCAGGTGCGCTCGCCGGTGTGGCACGCGCCCCGACCCTCCTGCTCGACGACCACGAGCACGGCGTCGGCGTCGCAGTCGTAGAACGCCTCCCGCACCCACTGGCGGTCACCGGAGGTCTCGCCCTTGCACCAGTACTCCTGGCGCGACCGGCTCCAGAACCAGGTGCGGCCGGTGTCGAGCGTGCGCCGCAAGGCCTCGTCGTTCATCCAGGCCAGCATCAGCACCTCGCCGGTGACCTGCTCCTGGACGATGGCGGGAACCAGCCCCCGGTCGTCGAAGACGACCCCGGCCAGCTCCTCGGTGGTCACGCCTATGGGTGTGGCAGAGGGCACGACCTCATCGTAGGCGGGCCCGCCACTGCCTCAGGCCGGCAGCCACGCCAACTCGTCCCCCCGCCGGCAACTACGGGCGGACGATCAGCCCGGCCTCGGCCAGGCGCTGTTTGGCCTGGCCGACGGTGGCTTCGGCGAAATGGAAGATCGAGGCGGCGAGCACGGCGTCGGCGCCGCCGTCGCGGGCGCCCTCGACCAGGTGGTCGAGGTCTCCCACTCCCCCGCTGGCGATCACCGGCACTCCGACACTCGTGGTGACCGCCCTGATCAGCTCCAGGTCGTAGCCGTCCCGGGTGCCGTCGCGGTCCATGGAGGTGAGCAGGATCTCGCCTGCTCCGAGGCGTTCGCACTCGCCCGCCCAGGCCACGGCGTCGAGGCCTGTCGCCCGGCGCCCGCCGTGGGTGAACACCTCCCAGGTGTGGGGGGCTCCCTCGGCGCCGGGCACCCGTCGGGCGTCGATGGCCACCACCACGCACTGGTTGCCGAACTCCCGGGCGATCTCGGCGATCAGCTCGGGCCGGGCCACGCCTGCGGTGTTGACCCCCACCTTGTCGGCCCCGGCCCGGAGCAGGCGGCGGGCATCGTCGGGGCTGCGAACACCCCCGCCAACGGTGAAGGGGATGAAGACCCGCTCGGCCACCCGGGTGACCACGTCGACCATGGTGTGGCGGGCATCGGCCGAGGCGGTGATGTCGAGGAACACCACCTCGTCGGCCCCCTCGGCGTCATAGCGCGCCGCCAGCTCGACGGGGTCGCCGGCATCGACGAGGTCGACGAAACGCACGCCCTTGACCACCCGGCCGCCACCCCGTTCGGCCACGGAGGCGAGGTCCACGTCGAGGCAGGGGATCACCCTCACGGTCTGCACGCGGCCACCGCCTCTCCCACGGTGAAGGCCCCGTCGTGCAGAGCCTTGCCCACGATGGCGCCGGCCAGCCGGCGTCCGCCGGCGGTGAGGCTGGCCAGGGCCTCGATGTGGGCCAGGGTGCCCACCCCGCCGGACGCGATCACGTCGATGCCGCCGGGAGCCTCGAGGACGGTGGCGAAGAGCTCGAGATCGGGACCGGCCAGGGTGCCGTCGAGCCCGATCTCGGTGACCACCACGGCGTCCACCCCGGCATCGGCGTAGCCGGCCAGGACGTCGCCCAGCGTGCGGCCCGAGCCCTCGGTCCATCCCCGCACGGCCACCTCGCCACCCCGGACGTCGAGGCCCACGGCCACCGGGTGCTCGGCTGCCAGCTCCCTGACCAAGGTCGGGTTCTCCACCGCCGCGGTTCCGAGCACCACCCGGGTGACGCCGGCGGCACACAGCGCCTCGGCGGCGGCATGATCGCGGATCCCGCCGCCGGCCTGGACAGCCGTGCCCGGGGCGACGGCCCGGGCGATCTCGCCCACCACCTCCCGGTTCTCGGCGACACCCGTCCGGGCGGCGTCGAGATCGACCACATGGACCCAGCTCGCCCCTGCTGCGGCGAAGGCCTGGGCCACGGCGACGGGGTCGGTGCCGTAGGCGGTCTCGCGGTCGTAGTCGCCCTGGTACAGGCGCACGCACCGACCGCCCCGCAGGTCGATGGCGGGGAACAGCTCCACGTGCCGGTCAGCCGGCCCGGGCCGTGGCCGCGACGAAGTTGGCCAGCAGGCGCAGGCCGGTGGCACTGGACTTCTCGGGGTGGAACTGGGTGGCCCACAGCGGCCCGCGTGCCACCGCCGCCACGACCGGGCCCCCGTAGTCGCACGTGGCCACCACGTCGGCGCCCGTCTCCGGGGCGTAGGAGTGGACGAAGTAGACCCACGTGGGTTCGTCGAGGCCGTCGAACATGGGACTGCCGGCCCGGCGATCGAGGCGGTTCCACTGCATCTGGGGACGTTTCACGCCGTCGGGCAGGCGGCGGACGCAACCCTCGAGCACACCCATTCCCGGCGTGGTCGGGTTCTCCTCGGAGCCCTCGTAGAGCATCTGCATGCCGATGCAGATGCCGAGAAAGGGCGTTCCCGCGTCGATGGCCTGGCGCGCCGGGCGCTCCAGCCCGGTCTCCCGCAGGGCCTCGATGCAGGGCCCGAACGCCCCCACCCCCGGGAGAACCACGCCGTCGGCCGCCTCCACTTCGGCGGGATCGGCGGTGAGGCGGGCGTCGGCCCCCACGTGTTCCAGGGCCTTCTGGGCCGAACGCAGGTTGCCGATGCCGTAGTCGAGCACGGCGATCACCGGCGACCCCCGCCGGGTCTCACAGTTGGCCCTTGGTGGACGGCACGTCGGAGCCCTCGACCCGCACGGCGTCGCGCAAGGCCCGGGCCACGGCCTTGAAGGAGGCCTCCAGGATGTGGTGGGGGTTCTTGCCCCGGCGCAGGTCGAGGTGCAACGTCAGCGCCCCCGACGTGGCGAAGGCCCGCCAGAACTCCTCGGCCAGCTGGGGGTCGAAGGGCGGCGTGCCCAGGGGCTCGCGGCCAGGTTCGACGTCGTAGTGCAGGTAGGGCCGGCCCGACAGGTCGAGGGCCACGTCGACCAGGGACTCGTCGAGGGGAAGCGACACCGAGGCGAACCGGCGAACGCCGGCCTTGTCGCCCAACGCCTCCCGCAGGCACTCCCCCAGGGCGATGCCCACGTCCTCCACGGTGTGGTGGGCGTCGACCTCCAGGTCGCCCCGGGCCGACAGGGTGAGATCGAACCCGCCGTGCTTTCCCAGCTGGGCCAGCATGTGGTCGAAGAACGGCAGGCCTGTCGCGACGGTGGCCAGTCCGCCGCCGTCCAGGTTCAGCTCGATGTCGATCGAGGTCTCCTTGGTCACCCGGGAACGGGTGGCGGTGCGAGCCGCCGTCGTCATCCCACCACCTGGCTCAGGGCGGCCAGGAAGGCATCGTCTTCGGCGGGCGTGCCGACGGTGACCCGCAGGCAGCCCTCGAGGCGGGGCCACGTGGCGCAGTTGCGGACCAGCACCGATCGCTCCACGAGGTCGGCCCACACGTCGGCCCCCGGGCGCAGGCGGGGACGGAACAGGATGAAGTTGGCTCCCGACGCCCAGGTGTCGACGGGCATCTCGCCCAGGGCCAGGGCCAGGCGCTCGCGCTCGGCCACGAGGGTGGCCACCCGTGCCTCCATCTCGGCCCGGAACTCGAGAGCCAGGCGGCCGCCCACCTGCTTAGCGGCGTCGAGGTGATAGGGCAAAGTGACGCTTTCGAGGGCAGCGACGACGCCGGCCGGGGCCACGCAGTACCCGAGGCGAAGACCGGCCAGTGCCCAGGTCTTGGAGAAGGTGCGCACGACGACCAGGTTGGCGTCGTCGCTGACCTGGCCGATGGCCGAACGGGTGGCGAACTGGCCGTAGGCCTCGTCGACGACGACCAACCCCGGGGCGGCGGCCACCACCGCAGCCGTGGTCGACGCGGCGTCGACGGTGCCGGTGGGGTTGTTCGGTGAGCACAGGAAGGTCAGGGCGGCATCGCTGCGCACCAGGATGCGACGCACCTCGGCCAGGTCGACGGCGAAGTCCCTGTCGCGGCCCCCCACCACCACTTCGGTGCCGGTGATGCGGGCGATATGGCCGTGCAGGGCGTAGGTGGGCTCGAAGACCGCCGCCGTGCGCCCAGCGCCCCCGTAGGCCAGGCACAGGGCCTGCAGGACCTCGTTGGAGCCGTTGGCCGCGAACACCTGCTCGGGCCCGACGCCGTGAAGCTGGGCGAGGGCCTGGCGCAGGGCGCCTGCCTGGCGGTCCGGGTAGCGGTTGAAGGCCACGGTGGACAGCTCGTCCAGCCACGCCCGGCGCCATCCCTCGGGCGGCGGGTACGGCGACTCGTTGGTGTTGAGCCTCACGTCGACGGCCACCTGGGGCGAGTGGTAGCCCTCGAGGCCGGTCAGGTCGTCGCGGACGGTGAGCCCGGGACTTCTCAGTCCGGTCATCGAAGGTCGCGGGCCAGGGCGTCGCCGCGGATCGTCACCGATGCGGCGTGGGCCGACAATCCCTCGGCCTGGGCGATGGCCACCACGTGAGGCGCCACCCGGGCCAGTGCCGCGTCGTCGACGATGACGGCGTGGAGGTGGCGGGTGAAGTCGTCGACCCGCAGGCCGCTGGAGAAGCGGGCCGAGCCGTTGGTGGGCAGGACGTGGCTGGGGCCGGCCAGGTAGTCGCCGACGGCCGCCGGCGAGGACAGGCCGCAGAACACCGCGCCGGCGTTGCGTACGAGGGGCAGGAGCGCCTCGGCGTCGGCGCACATGAGCTGGAGGTGTTCGGGGGCGATGAGGTTGGCCACCTCCACGGCCTCCCGAGGGCCGTCGACGACGGCGGCGTAGCCCCCCGTGGCGAGGGTGGCCTCGAGGTCGGCGCGGCGCGGCGACGCCGCCACCAGGCGGTTCACCGCCTGGATCACCGCGTCGGCCACGTCGTCGGACCAGGTGATCAACCAGGCCAGCCCGTCGGGCCCGTGCTCGGCCTGCACGATGACGTCGATGGCGGCGAAGTCGACCGGCGTGGTGTCGTCGGCCACGACCACCACCTCGGAGGGACCGGCGTACCCGGAGGGGATCCCGACCAGGCCCGAGGCGGCCACCTCGCGCTTGGCCACAGCCACGTAGATGTTGCCGGGGCCGACGATGACATCGGTGGGCCGGATGGTCTCGGTGCCGTAGGCCATGGCCGCCACCGCCTGGGCTCCCCCGATGCGGTAGACCTCGTCGACGCCGGCCAGGGCGGCCGCAGCCAGGGTGACCCCGGCTACATGGCCGTCGGACTCGGGTGGCACGCACAGCACTAGCTCGGGCACGCCCGCCTCGCGGGCCGGCACGGCCGTCATGAGCACGGTGGACGGGTAGCGGGCCCGACCGCCGGGTGCGTACAGCCCGGCCCGGGCCACCGGCCTGCGCAACTCGCGGACCACGATCCCGTCGCCCTCGTGGCGGCTGTCCACGCGCACCTGGGCCCGGTGGTAGAGGGCGATGGCGTCGCGTGCCGCTTCCAGGGCCTGGCGCAGGGGGGCGGGGGTCTCCTCGAGGGCGGCGTTCACCTCGCTGGCCGGGACCCGAAGCTCGTCGAGAACGACGCCGTCGAAGCGCTCGGTGTACTCCCGGACGGCGGCGTCACCGCGGGACGCCACCGCAGCCAGGATCTCGCGTACGGCCTCGACGGGACCGGCGCCGGGTCGGGCTGGGCGAGGCAGACGAGCCCGGAGGTCCCGGCCTGCGCCCCGCAGGTCGAGACGGGTGAGCACGATCGACAATCCTACCTGGGCCAGCCGGTGCTAGACCCGGGCCGTGACCTCTTTCGCACATGCTGATGCTTTTCGCGGCTCCGAGTTGTCGTCCATGGCGGCCAGTGTCGACGAGCTGGTCCGCCGGGTCACGGCCATCGCCGAGACTGCCTCCGGCAGCGACGGCGACCGGGTCCCCCGAGGGCGCGGTGCGCTGACGGTGTCCCAGGAGCTGTTCGAGGTCGAACGGGCCCTGACCGACGCGGCCCGCAGGCTGGCCAACGTGGCCGACGCCCTGCGGGGGGCCGGACGCGGCTGAAGGAGCACCGCAGGGGCGCCGTCGGCGGGCGGTCCGGGCGGCGGAACCCGTTGACCGCCTGTGGGACCTAGGTGGCGGGTACCTGGTCCCTTCAGCTGATCGTAACGCAAGCCGCGTCCCCTTTGTTCCCACTCCCGGCGGTGATTCTTCCCGAGCCCGAGACGACCGTCGACGACGGGCAGAAGTCGGCCAGGACGCAGTCGCCGCACCGGGGGCGACGAGCCTGGCAGACCCGTCGCCCATGGAGGATCAGGCGCAGGCTGAGGGTGCCGCGCTCGGCGGGCGGGACCATGGCGTTCAGGCCCGCCTCGACCCGGGGCGGGTCGGTCTCGGTGGTCAGGCCCAGGCGCCGGGCCAGGCGGCCGACATGGGTGTCGACGGGGAGCCCGGGTAGCCCGAAGCCCACGCTGCGCACGACGTTGGCCGTCTTGCGGCCCACTCCGGGAAGGGTCACGAGGTCGTCCATGGCCACGGGGACCTCCCCCCCGAAGCGATCCACCAGCGCCGCGGCCATGCCCACGAGGGACCGGGCCTTGGCCCGGAACAGCCCGATGGACTTGATGGCCTCCTCCACCAGATGAGGATCGGCCGCGGCCAGGTCCCACGGCGTGCGCCAGCCCGCGAACAGTCCGGGCGTGACCAGGTTGACGCGTTCGTCGGTCGTCTGGGCCGAGAGAATGGTGGCCGTCAGGAGCTGGAACGGGTCGGAGAACTCGAGGGCGCACAGGTCTTGCGCGGTTCCCGGGTACTCGACCGCCAGACGGGCAACGGTCCTGCGCGCCCGTCCCCCCGGCGTCCGCGGCCTCCCCACAGCCACAACAGTAGGGGCGGGCGGGCCCGAGGGGCCCTCCGCCGAGACCCACTACTCTCGACCCGGTGGGCCATCTGGAGGTGAAACGCCAGATGGGCCGCGGCGACATCGCCGCCGTCTCCGAGCTGCTCGACGTGGCCACCGAGGTCGACGGGCACGCCCCCCTCGGCGAGCACCAGTGGCTCGACCTGGTGCACGGCGGACGCGCCGGCTTTGCCGGCCTGGTGGCATGGGAGCCGGGGCACAGCCATCCCGTCGGCTATGCCCAGCTCACCCGCCAGGACGACGGGCACGGCCACAACTGGGCCCTCGAGTTCGTGGTGGACCCCCACCACCGCGACACCGACCCCGCCATCGGCACCACCCTGGTCGAGACCGCGCTGGCCGTGGTGCGCTCCGAAGGCGGCGGCCACGTGCACCTGTGGGTGCCCAAGCCGGGGCCCGAGCACGATCGCATCGCCGAGGCCGTCGGGCTGAAGCGGGGCCGGGAACTGCGCCAGCTCCGCCGCCCCCTACCACTTGAAAGCCGTGGGGATCGACCGGCCCTGGCCGTGCGGCCCTTCCGGGTGGGCCACGACGAGGCGGCGTGGTTGGCGGTGAACAACCGGGCGTTCAACTGGCACGAGGAACAGGGTGGCTGGGACGCGGGCACGGTCGCCGACCGGGAGTCCCAGCCGTGGTTCGACCCCGACGGCTTCCTGCTCCACGAGCGGGACGGGCGCCTGGCCGGCTTCTGCTGGACCAAGATCCACGCCGACACCGATCCTCCCCTCGGCGAGATCTACGTCATTGCCGTCGACCCCGATTTTCAGGGCCGGGGGTTGGGCCGGGCCCTGGCCGTGGCCGGGCTGGACTGGCTGGCGGGCCGGGGCCTGGGCATGGCGATGCTCTACGTCGACGGCAACAACTCCCCGGCCCTGCGCCTCTACGAGGATCTCGGCTTCACCGTCGACCACATCGACCGGGCCTATACCGCCGACGTCGAGGCCGACGGCCCCTGATCTCGGAAGCCGGGAAGGGGCGCCCCGTGCCGGCCCGTCCTCAGCCCGTCCCCACCCCGACGGCCGAGCCGATGACGAAGGTGACGGCTGCGGGCACGGCTGACCACAGCAGCTGGCGGCCGGCCGACCGGGCCACCGGTCGCCCGGTGAAGCTGGCCAGGGCCGCTCCCACGGTCAGGGCGGAGATGGCGCCGAGCACCACGGAGATGACGATCGCCACCGTACCTGCGCCGAAGAACCAGGGCAGGAGGGGGATGAGGGCCCCGGCCGAGAAGGCGACTAACGACGAGACGGCAGCCGCCACAGGGGCGCCGAGTGACTCGGGATGGATCCCCAGTTCCTCGCGGGCGTGGGTCTCGAGGGCCACCTTGGGGTCGCGCATCAGGGCCTCGGCCAGGTCTTCGGCGACGGCAGACTCGATGCCCCGGGAGCGGTAGAGCTGGACCAGCTCCTGGCGTTCATGGTCGGGACGGCGCTTCAGCTCGAGGCGCTCCATCTCCAGCTCCCGTTCGAGGAGCTCCTTCTGGGCCGTCATGGAGATGTACTCGCCTGCCGCCATCGAGACCGAGCCACCGATCAGCCCGGCGAGACCAGCCAGACGCACGAAGCCGGCGGCCGGGTGGGCGGCGGCCACACCGAGGATGAGGGCGACGTTGGAGACGAGCCCATCGCTGATCCCGAAGACCGCAGCGCGAGCCGTCCCGCCCTGGATGTTGCGGTGATGGGGCTCGGGGGGCTCGGGAATGTCTTCGGAGTGGCCGGTCGGACCCGGCGCACGGGCAGCCGGATCGGCGGGGTCCGAAGAGCGCGGGTCGGCGGGTCGGCGGGCCATGGCAGGACATCGAACCTACCCGTCGGAACGCGAGCTCGACGCCAGGTCGGCGCTGTGGACCATCATTCGAGGGTATGGGTGTGCCCCTCGACCTGAGCCTCGACGACCTGGCCGGGCTGCTGGGCGATCAACCCTCGTACCGTGTCGGCCAGGTGTGGCGGGCCCTGCACCACGGATTGGGCCCGATTGAGATGACCGATCTTCCCGTCGTCCTGCGTCAGCGCCTGGCCGCGGTCCTGCCGCCCGGTCTCGACCTGGCTGCCACCTCGGTGAGCGAGGGCGCCGACACCGTGAAGTGGCTCTGGTCGCTGAGCGACGGATCGTCGGTGGAGACGGTGCTGATGCACTACCCGGGCCGAGCCACCGTGTGCGTGTCCAGCCAGGCCGGGTGCGCCATGGCCTGCAGCTTCTGCGCCACCGGCCAGGCCGGCTTCCGCCGTCACCTGAGCGCGGGCGAGATCGTGGAGCAGGTCGTGCGGGCCCGACGAGCCGCCCTGCCCCGGCGCCTGTCCAACGTGGTCTTCATGGGCATGGGTGAGCCGCTGGCCAACTACGGCGCCACCTGGGCCGCCGTCGAGCGTCTGCACGGCGAGCTCGGCCTCTCCGCCCGCCATCTCACCGTTTCCACGGTCGGCATCGTTCCGGGCATCCTGCGGCTGGCGGCCGAGAGCCTGCCCGTCAACCTCGCCGTGTCCCTGCACGCCGCCAACGACGAACTACGGGACACGCTGGTCCCCATCAACCGGCGGTGGCCACTCCCGGTGCTGGTCGACGCCTGCCGCACCTGGCGCGAGGCCAAGGGCCGGCGCCTTTCGTTCGAGTGGGCCCTGATCGACTCGGTGAACGACCGGGACAGCGACGCCGACGAGCTGTCCGAGCTGGCCCGCCCTCTGGGCGCCCACGTCAACCTCATCCCCCTCAACCCCACGCCCGGTTACCCCACCCGGGGGACCCCGCCCGGCAGCGTGCGGGCCTTCCGGGACCGCCTGCGCGCCCTCGGCGTCAACGCCACGGTGCGCCGCAACCGCGGGACCGACATCGACGCCGCCTGCGGCCAGCTCGCGGCCCGGGCCCGAGCGGCCCCCTGAGCGGGGTGAGCGCCCGAGCGGCCCCCTGAGCGGGGTGAGCGCCCGAGCGGCCCTCTGAGCGGGGTGAGCGCCCGAGCGGCCCTCTGAGCGGGGTGAGCGCCCGAGCGGCCCTCTGAGCGGGAACACGGCGGTCATCGCACCAGGACGGTGACTCCGCCCGTGGCCCGAACCGCACGGAACAGGTGCTCACCCCGCGCCACCCGGGCTCCGGGCCACACAACGGTCGACTCCACCGTGCCTTCCACGAAAGCCGTTGCGTGGACCACCGACCGGCCGTCCGAGGCCTCCAGGTTGGCCGCCAGGTAGCCCGCCGGGGTGCCACAGTCGAAAAAGGCGCCCCCGTGGTCGACCAGGTCCAGGTCGCGCCCGGGCACGAGCCGGTGCCAGGAGGACTCCCACAGGCCCGAAGGCCGGTCGGGCAGACAGGCGACCTCGGCCCACGGCAACAGGGCGGCCCCGGCGTAGCGACGGTCGCCCCAGGTACCCCGCCGGGCGTCGACCACGGTGAGCAGCCGGGTGCGACGGCCGTCCCAGCCGGTGGCGAAGTCGCCCATGTCGGCCCGGTGCCACGAATCGGCGTTGACGACGAGCACGGGACGACCGTCGATCCAGTCCCTCAGATGGCCGAGGGCTCCGGCGGTGCCCAGGGCTTCAGGCCCCTCCACCGACAGGTGCGGCGATCCGGCTGCGACGGCACCCGCCAGGTGGGCTTCGATGCTCGGGGCCCAGCCGTTGGCCGCGCCATGGTGGGCCGCGCCATGGTGGACATTGACAGCCACGTGCGGCGTCACCGAGTGGGCCCGATCGAGGGCCAGATCGACCAGGGCCACGCCGCCGACGGGGCACAGCGGCTTGGGGAGCAACGCACTGAGAGGGCGCAGCCTGGTGCCGGCACCGGCGGCGAGGACCACCGCCACCAGGTCGTCGTAGCCTGTCAGACTGTCGGCCATGTCAGAGCAGCGCTTCCTCAACCCGGCGCAGCCCCAGACCCTGCAGATCGCCGTTTTCCTCCTGTACCTCAACGGTGTGCTCGAGTTCTTGGGCGTGCTGCTGGGTGGTGGGGCCCTCGGCCTCCTCGGCCTCGTCTTCGTGGTCGGCCAACCCGCAGCCGCCTTCGGCATCGCCAACGAGCGGAAGTGGGGCTACATCCTCGGCATCGTGATGGCCGTCGCTCCGTTCGCGGTGCGATTCTGGTATCTGGGCAACCCGATCGCCGGCACGCAGATCCTGAACCTGCTCTTCGAGGTGGCCCTGGTCGCCCTGCTCGTGCATCCCCAGAGCCGCGACTACCAACGCATCTGGTTCAAGTAAACGGAGGTTGTCCCGGACCTTGTTGAAATGAGGTGGTGGTCCCCCGCCTGAGACCTGCCGGCTGGTAGGTACTGGGCGTTCGCCAAGAACACCAACAGAAGGGGACCACCACCGTGGACAAGACCGTAC
>JBPCNP010000037.1:0-28260 GCA_051001215.1 Acidimicrobiales bacterium | reverse complement strand
GCCAGGCGGTCGGCCTCGTTCCAGGGGTAGCCGAGCATGTCGGACAGGAACCGCTCCACGATGCGGTGGCGCCGGATGGCGGCCACGGACACGGCCCGTCCCGCTTCGGTGAGCTCGACGCCCCGGTACAGCTTGTGGTCGAGCAGGCCGCGCTCGGCCAGGCGCTTCACGATGGCCGTGGCCGTGCCGGGGGAGACCCCCAGCGCCTCGGCCAGGGCGCCGGTGTGGGCGTCCTTGCCGTCCCGCGACAGGCGATACAGGGACTTGAGGGCTTCGCGCTCGGACTTCGCAAGAGGGGTATCCATGGCTTTGGTAGCCGTGAACCTAGATTTTGCCTGCCCAAAGGTCAAGGACGAGGGTCAGGGCTGTCGCGCGCCATGGCCCCTGCCGTCCAGATCGCCCCGAACGCCACTGCGGACGCCGCGACCGGATCGGCCCACCACCACCCGTAGGCCGAGGCCAGCCCGGTCCCGGCGACGGTCACGACGGCGAGCAGGCAACCGGTGCCCGAGAGCCAGCCGTCGGCGCGAAGGGCCCGGCTCGGGATCCGCCCGGCGATGCGGTTCTTCCCGATGGCGAACACGCCCAGCACGCCGATCGACGTTGCCGCCAGGGCCAGCCCCGGCTTCGTCGCCGCCGCCGGCACCCCGACGACCAGTCGTCTGGCGCTCTCGACGGCGGTGAGCGTGCCGACCAGGACCAGCCCGGCGGTGATGACCCGCATGGCCCGGCGTTCGTGGCCCTCGGAGACGGCGTCGTGGCTGAGGGCGTGGCGGAAGTGGACGACGAGCGCGGTCGAGCCGGCAGCATCGAGAAGGCCGGTGAACCCGAAGGCGGCGAGGACCAGGCTGCGGGCGCTCAGGCCGATGACGACGGCGGCGGCGCCCGACGTGACCGTCCATACGATCGACGCCACCGAGACGCGGACCCCCGCTTCCAAGTGCTCGGTCGCGGGTGCTTCGTGGCCGTCGTTGTGCACGCGTCCTCCGTTGGACTCGTGCCGACCAGGCTTCCCGGCTCACCCGCCACCCGTGCGTGGCTCTCGGATGCTAGCCCGACCTCTTGGTCAGGGCGATCAGAGGTCGATCCTCAGACGGCGTCGTCGCCCTGCTCACCCGTGCGGATGCGCATCAGGTTGCCGAGCTCGTGGGACCAGATCTTGCCGTCGCCGATCTTTCCCGTCTTGGCTGCCGAGGAGATCACGTCGATGATCTTGTCGACGTCGTGAGCCTCTACCAGAACCTCGATCTTCACCTTGGGGACGAAATCGATCTTGTACTCCGAGCCGCGGAAGCTCTCGGTCTTGCCGCCCTGGCGGCCGTAGCCCTGGACCTCGGAGACGGTCAGCCCCAGCGTGCCGGACCCGCGCAAGGCTTCTTTCACCTCCTCGAGCTTGAAGGGCTTGATGATCGCAGTAACCAGATGGGGCAAGGCTGCATCTCCTCGGTGATGGGGAATCGGCTTCGGTCGGAACGCCCGGAGCGGGCAGGGTCGATGGCCCTGCCCGCTGGGCTGCGGGTTCTATACGGGCGCATCCTCGGGCGATTCCGCCTCCGCCGATGGTCCGGCTGGTTCGCCCCGGACCTGGGTCCGGGCCTCCATGGAGCGGCTCGTCATGCCGGCCGGTGACGAATAGGTCATGCCCTGGCCGAACTCGGTGTGGTACGCCGGGGAGCCGTGCTCGTGGATGTCCATGCCCTCGAGCTCTCCTTCTTCGGAGAGCCGCAGGGTCCAGGATCCCTTGAGCGATTTGACTGCGTACATGACGAGCAGGGCCACGCCGCCCACCACGATCACACAGGTGGCGCTCCCGATGAGCTGGGCCTTGAGCTGGTCGGCCCCTCCTCCGTAGAAGAGCCCGCTGATGGTCGTGGACGTGTCGGCCCCGTCGGCGGTGGGGATGCCGTACTGGCCGGTCGCGAAGAGCCCGACGGCGATGGTGCCCCAGATGCCCGCGAACCCGTGGACGGCGACGGCGCCGATCGGGTCGTCCCAGCGGCGGTACTCCATGAAGTCGATGCCCAGGGGGACGACGATCCCAGCGACGGCCCCGATGATCACCGCTCCGAACGGCGAGACCCAATAGCACGGGGCGGTGATGGCCACCAACCCACCCAGGAACCCGTTGGTCGACATGCCCAGGTCCCATTTCTTGGAGCGGGGGTAGACCCAGAAGACCGCCATCATTCCCGCCGCACTGGCGGCGAGCGTGGTGTTGGCCGCAACCCGGCCGATCCCCTCCCAGTCCATGGCCGAGAGGGTGGAGCCGGGGTTGAACCCGTACCAGCCGAACCACAGGATCACGCCGCCGAGGGCACCGAGCGCCAAACTGTGGGGAGGCGTCGGCCCGCCACCGTCGCGCTTGAACTTGCGCCCCAGGCGTGGCCCCAGTGCGATGCAGCCGGCCAGGGCGATGAACCCACCGACGGTGTGCACGACGGTCGATCCGGCGAAGTCGCGGAACACGGCGTCGCCGGTCATGCCGTGGAACCAGCCCATGGTGTTGCCCAGCCATCCCCCCGGTCCCCACACCCAGTGCCCGAAGATCGGGTAGATGAACCCGGACACGGCCGCGCTGTAGAGGATGTCGCCCTTGAAGCCGGTGCGACCCACCATGGCACCGGAGGTGATGGTCGATGCCGTGTCGGCGAAGGCGAACTGGAAGAGGAAGAAGGCGAGGAAGGCCACCCCGGTCGAACCGTAGGACGCCGTGATGCCGTTCAGGAAGAAGAACTCGTGGCCGATCAGGCCGTTGCCGGTGCCGAACTGGAAGGCGAAGCCGATGGCCCAGTACAAGACGCCGCAGAGGCACGTGTCGAACACGCACTCCATCAAGATGTTCACCGTCTCGCGCGACCGGGAGAACCCGGCCTCGAGGGCCATGAAGCCGGCCTGCATGAAGAAGACCAGGAAAGCGGTGACGAGCACCCACACCGTGTTGATCGGGCTGACGAAGTCGTTGGCCTGGTGAACAGGCGCCGCCGCGTCCTGTGCGACGGCGGCGGTGTCGAGGAACCACGAAAACCCCTTGATGATGCCGATGAGGCTGACGATCCCGAGCATCTTGCCGCCCAGGATGATCGCCACCGTCTTTTGGGTGTCCTTGTTCTTCAACCGGTCAAGGTGCTTCAGCCGCTCGAGTCGTGTACGTATCATGGGCGGCACCGTAAGCGGGCCCTGTTTCCCGCTTGTCAGGGAAATGTGAACGGAAGTTGTCGTTTTGTTTCGGCTCCGTTATCTCCGGCCGAAAGGCTCGAACCTGGCTCTACGCTGACCTCATGGGCCTCGAGCGCCAGCCGCTCCTCGCCGACGAATCGCTCACCGGTGCCACCTGGTGCCACACCCACAGCGCCCTCGTCGACGAGTGGGTGGCCGAGCTTCTCCACGCCGCTGTCGGTGACGGCCACGAGGGCTTGGCCCTCGTGGCCGTGGGAGGCTACGGCCGGGCCGAGCTGTGTCCCCAGAGCGACATCGATCTCATGTTGGTACACGAGCGCCGGCGCGACGTGGGCGCTGTCGCCGACCGCATCTGGTACCCGATCTGGGACGAAGGGATCAAGCTCGGTCACAGCGTGTGCACCGTCCGCGAGGCGCTGGCCCTGGCCAACGACGATCTCGACTCGGCGACGGCGCTGCTCAGCGCTCGCCTCGTGGCCGGCGACAAAGGGCTGGTCGAGACGCTCGCAGCGGGGGGGATCGAGCAGTGGCGGAAGCGGTCCAAGCGCTGGCTCTCGGATCTGGCCGTCCGCAACGACCGCCGGCAGGAAAAGGCCGGCGAGGTGGCGTTCGAGCTCGAGCCCGATCTCAAAGAGGGTCGAGGGGGCATGCGCGACGTCCACGCTCTGGGATGGGCCGAAGCCGCCCGCCAGATCCTCCTCGACCACGATTCGCAGAGCCTCGGCCGTGCCTACGGGGTGCTGCTCGACGTCCGGGTCGAGCTCCAACGCCGAAGTGGCCGGCCCTCGAACATCCTCGCCCTGCACGACCAGGCCGCAGTGGCCGAGGCCCTCGGTGATGTCGACGCCGACGCGCTCATGGCTCGTGTCGCCGAGTCTGCCCGCTCGATCGCCTGGACGAGTGACGACACCTGGCACCGAATCCGGTCCGGCCTGCGTGGCCCGTTGGCCCGGGGCGGCCGCACCCGACCGATCGCCGCCGGGGTCGTCCTCCGGGACGGCGAGGTGCACGTCGACGATGACGGCCCCGGCTGCGTGCCCGAACGCAGTGACGGCTGCGTGCCCGAACGCAGTGGCGACCGCACCCTCGCCCTGCGCGCCGCCGCGGGAGCGGTCGCCCACGACACGCGTATCGACCGTCAGTCGCTCGAACGACTGGCTGCGGCCTCTCCAGGCCTCGGTGACCCATGGCCGCCCGAGGCCCGGTCGTTGCTCGTGGAGCTGCTGCTGTCCGGTCGAGCTGCTGTCCGGGTCATCGAGTCGCTCGATCAGCGCGGCATCTGGACGCGCATCCTGCCCGAGTGGCGCCAGGTTCGGGCCCGGCCCCAGCGTGACGCCTACCACCGCTACACCGTCGATCGTCATCTGCTGGAGGCCACCGCCGAGGCGGCCCGGCTCGCCCCCCGCGTGGACCGGGCCGATCTGCTGGTCGTCGCCGCCCTGCTGCACGACCTGGGAAAGGGCCTCGACGGTGAAGACCCATCGGAGCTCGGTGCCGGCCTGGCCCGTGAGGTCGCGGCCCGGATGGGCTTCCCCGAAGCCGACGTGGCCGCTTTGGGCTCGCTCGTCCACCACCACCTCCTCCTCGCCGACGTCGCCGTGCGACGCGACCTCGATGACCCCAGAACCATCGAACGGGTCGCCACCACCGTCGGCTCCGTCTCGCAACTGCGCCTTCTCGCCGCCTTGACCGAGGCCGACTGCATCGCCACCGGACCCTCGGCCTGGGGCGCATCCAAGGCTGCCCTTGTGGAGCAGCTCGTCGATCGTGTCACCCATGTCCTCGACGGCGGGACGGCCAGCCCGGTCGTCACGCCGTTCCCGACCTCCGACCAGCTGACCAGGCTGTCCGACGGGAACGACCACATCGACGTCGATGGAGCCGTGCTCACCGTGATGACCCGCAACCGACCGGGCATCTTCGGTCGTATCGCCGGCGTTCTCGCCCTCCACGGCCTCGACGTGGAGACGGCCGCGGTTCACACCACCGACGAAGGACGGGCGCTGGCCGAGTTCCGCGTCAACCACAGGACCCGGGCGGAGATGCCCTGGGCGCGGGTGGAGGCCGACCTGGGCCTGGCCCTCGAGGGTCGGTTGGCGGTCAACGCCCGCCTGGCCGAACGGGCGCGGACCTATGCCCGGGCCGGGCGACGGCCCATGGCCGTGGGCGGGACGAGGGTGACCTTCGACGAGCACGCGTCGGCCGACGCCACCGTCATCGACGTTCAGACCGCCGACGGCATTGGGGTGCTCTACCGCATCTTCGGCGCACTGGCCGAGCTCGACCTCGACATTCGCTCGGCCAGGGTCCAGACCCTCGGCAGTCGTGTGGTCGACGCGTTCTACGCCCGCGATGCCCGCGGCGCCAAGGTCACTGATCCCCGCACTCTGGGTGAGATCGAGCGAGCCATCGTCCACGGCCTCGACGGGGCGACGGGGACCTAGGCCGGATCCTGATCGATGAGCTCGTAGTCGGGGTTGAGGATGGCCAGACGCCCGTCGTGGGCACCCACGATGCCCCGGACCAGCAGCCGGGCGCCGGGCCGGATGCCGGCGACCTGGCGGCGGCCCAGAAAGACCACGGCCAGGCCGCCCGTATCGTCGACGAGCGTGCACTCCAGTGTCGGCGCCCCTCCCCACGGTTGTACCCGTATCGACCGGACCCGGCCTGTCACCGTCGCCCGTTCTCTCCAGGAGACGTCACCGATGCACGTCACCCCGGCGGCGCGGCTTGGCTGCACGGGCGCACGACCGGTGCGGGCGGCGGCCCGATGGTGGCCGCGGCGGAGGAGCCGATTCATCGGGCACTGCCGTCGCGACCGTTGGCGGCGTGGGAGTCGCTCTTGTTCGCCCGCCCCCGATGCTCGCCGGGTTGGCCCAGCCCCAGGTGGTAGGGCACGAAGGTCACGTTGGCGTGGGGCAGGCGGGACACACTGCGGGCGATGCCGTCGCTGGTGCGGTCGTGGAGGAGCCGGTGCCACACGCGGCGATGCTCGAGGCGGGGGATGAGCACGGTGACCTCGGTGTCGTTGGACGCCGAGACCTCGGCCACCACCTCCTGCACCGACCGGCTGATGCGGCGGTCGGGGCAGTCGACCAGTTCCAACGGGAAACGGGAGAGGCCCAGGCGGCGCCAGTCGTCGGCCAGGCGCTCGGCCTGCTGGGGGTCGGCGGCCACGTGCACGGCCCGCAGTTCGTCGGGAGTGAGAGCCCTGGCGTACTGCATGGCCCGGGCCGCGCTGCGGTCCAGGCTGTTCACCAGCACCAGCACGACGTGGCGGCGCAGGATGCGGGCACTCGCGGCGGCGCGGGCGTCCTCCTCGAGCTCGGTGGCCTCGGCCTCGTACTGGCGGTTGAGGCGCACGAGTACGGCCACCATGATCGGAACAAGGACGATGATGACCCAGGCGCCGAGGATGGCGCCCTTGGGCTTGAACTTGGTGATCGCGATGACCACGTCGACGACCAGGGAGAGGAAGGCACCGGTGGCGTTGATGAACAGGCCCCGCTTCCAGCCGGGCTCCTTCTTGGTGAGGTGGTGCTTGGCCATCCCTCCCTGGGACAGGGTGAACGACGTGAACACGCCGATGGCGTAGAGGGGGATGAGGCGGTCGACCTTGGCCTGGGTGATCACGATGAGGAAGACCGATGCCGCGGCCAGAGAGATGATCCCGTTGGAGAAGACCAGGCGGTGGCCCCGCTTGGTGAGCTGGCGGGGCATGAAGTTGTCGCCGGCGTGGAACGACGCCAGCCTGGGGAAGTCGGCGAAGCTGGTGTTGGCCGCCATCACCAGGATGAGCATGGTGCCGGCCTGCAGGCAGTAAAAGAGGATGGATCCGCCCAAGCCTCCGCCGAAGACGATCTTGCCGATCTGGGAGATGACCGTGGGCGTGCCCTTCTCGTAGGGCGCCACGTGCATCTTGGCGGCGAGGACGGACAGGCCCAGGAACATGGCCCCCAGCGTCGAACCCATGATGACGAGGGTGCTGCGGGCGTTCTGCCACTCCGGCACGCGGAAGGCGGGCACACCGTTGGAGATGGCCTCCACCCCGGTGACGGCGGCGCCGCCGGAGGCGAAGGCCCGGAGGACCACGAACAGGGTCGCTCCCTGCAGCCAGCCGTTGCCGGCCTTGCCCAAGGGCATGAGCCCCGGCCGGTTGAGGGCCTCGACCGGAAGGTGACCGAACACCAGGCGGCCCAGGCCGATCACCAGGAGGGCGATCATGGTCACGATGAAGAAATAGGTGGGGACGGCGAAGACCCGCCCCGATTCCTTCACCCCCCGCAGGTTCCCGAAGGCGATGATCGCCACGAAGGCCACGGAGATGGGCACGGCGAAGCTGCCCAGGCCGGGGAAGGCCGACACCAGGGCAGCGGTCCCCGCCGCCACCGAGACGGCCACGGTGAGCACGTAGTCGGTGAGCAGGGAGACGCCGGCGACCTGGGCCGGTAACAGCCCGAAGTTGTCACGGGTGACGATGTAGGCGCCACCGGCGGTGGGGTAGGCCTTGATGGTCTGGCGGTAGGACAGGATCAGGAAGGCCAGGACCACGAGCAGGACGACGGTGATGGGGGTGACCAGGGTGAAGGCGGCGATGCCCACGTACTGAACCAGGTGACGGAGGATCTCCTCGGTGCCATAGGCGACGGAGGACAGGTTGTCGGACGCGAACACGGCGAGTGCAGTGGGCTTGCCCAACCGCTCGTGGGCCAGGTCCTCGGTGTTGAGGGGCTCCCCCAGCAGCTTGGTCTTGACCCGGTCCCCGAGGCTCTCCGGCAGCGGGTCCTTCGGAGGTGGGGGGATCGGCCCGGGAGGGACGAACTGCCCGACAGAAGACGTTGAGGAGAGCATCGCCCACCAGCACAGCGCAGGGCGGCGTCAAAATGCCGTCAAGGGTCGACCCAGGCCGTCAAGATCGCGCAAGGATCGCGACATGACCGGCGCCCGACCTGTCGCCGGGAAACGCATGGGCCCGAAGTGGTGGGATCGTGGGGGTACGCCGACGAGTCTCACCCTCGCCCGCAGGACGCCGTGGCTGGGTGGCGTGGTCGGCGTGGGCGTCGTGGGCGCGACGGTCGCCGCCCTCTCGCCGCTGGGCGGCGATGTCAGCCGGGCGACTCCGGCGCTGGTACTCGTCCTGGCCGTCGTCGCCGCCGGCCTGCTGGGTGGGGGCCGGGCCGCCGTGGCCGTGGCCGTGGTGGCCGCCGCTGCCTACAACCTGGCCTTCGTGCCTCCGGTGTGGACCTTCAAGGTGAGCGCGGGTGAGGACTGGGTGGCGCTGGCCGTCTTCGGTGCCGTGGCCGTGGCCGTGGGCCTGCTGGTGGCCGGCGAGGCCGACAGGCGCCGGGCGGCCGAGCAGCGCGAAGCCGAAGTGCGCGCCCTCTACGCCGAGCTCGAGACCGTCGCCGCCGATCGCGGACGACTGGCCGACGAGGCCGCCCGGGTGACCGTGCTCGAAGACGTGGATGAGCAACGCTCGGCCCTGTTGCGCTCCGTGTCCCATGACCTGCGCACGCCGCTGGCGACCATCCGGGCAGTCGCCGGTGACCTGCGCGACGGCGTGGTGTACGACGAGACCACCCGCACCGAGCTGCTGGCCACTGTCTGCGACGAGGCCGAGCGCCTCGACCGGCTGGTGGCCAACCTGCTCTCGCTCTCGCGGATCGAAGCGGGCGCCCTGCGGCCCGACCGCCAGGCCGTGCCCTTCGACGAGCTCGTCGCCGATCGGGTCCGACGCCTGGCCCGGATGTTCCGCCAGGTGCGTGTCGACGTGAGCCTTCCTGCCGATCGGTGCGTGGTCGACGGCGACTACAGCCAGCTCGACCAGGTTGTGACCAACCTCTTGGAGAACGCCGCCCGCCATGCTCCCCAAGGGTCCACCGTCCGCCTCGACGGCAGCAGACGGGGGAACATGCTCGAGGTGCGGGTGAGCGACGAAGGGTCCGGTGTGGCCGAGTGGGAGCGTGACCGGGTGTTCGAGCCCTTCCGCCGGGGCGAAGGAAGCACGTCGAGCGGGGTCGGCCTGGCCATCTGCCGGGCCATCGTCGAGGCCCACGACGGGCGGATCTCGGTCGAACGGACATCGGGGGGCGGCGCCACCTTCGTGTTCACCCTGCCCCTACGGGAGATGCCGTGACTGGAGGGAACGCCACCGCCGGTGCCACGGTGCTGGTGGTCGACGACGAGCCGGCCATCCTGCGGGCCCTGCGCGCCGGTCTGGAGGCCCGGGGCTTCCGCGTCCGCACGGCGTCCGACGGTCAGGGGGCCATCGACATCGTGGCTCTGGAGGCGCCCGATGTGGTGGTGCTCGATCTCGGCCTTCCCGATCTCGACGGTGTCGACGTGTGCCGGCGGATCCGAGGCTGGTCCGACGTCCCCATCGTGGTGCTGTCGGCCGACGGCTCCGACCAACGAAAGGTCGTGGCCCTCGACGAGGGGGCCGACGACTACGTCACCAAGCCGTTCTCCATGGCCGAACTGCTCGCCCGGGTACGGGTGGCCCTGCGCCACCGCCCCGCCGCGAGAGCCGGCACCGTCCCGATCGACGACGCCATCCTCGACGTGGGTGACCTGCGCGTCGACCTGGCCCGTCGCCACGTGAGCGTCGGCGCCCGTCGGATCGATCTGACCCCCAAGGAGTTCGCCTTCCTGGTGCTCCTGGCCCGCTGGCCCGGGCGGGTCCTCACCCACGGCGCCATCCTCGCCGAGGTCTGGGGGCCCGGCTACGAGAGCGAGTCGCAGTACCTGCGGGTCTATGCCAGCCAGCTGCGCAAGAAGCTCGACGACGACCCGTCCCGGCCCCGACTGATCACCGAGCCCGGCGTCGGCTACCGGTTGGTGGACCCCTCGGAGTCGGGCGGCGAGCCCGGTTCCGAGCCGTCCCCCGGGGGGGATGCCGGACCCGAGCGGCCCGAGCGGTCCTCTGCGCGGTCCTCTGAGCCGTCCTCTGCGCGGGACTTCGAGCGGGACTTGGAGCGCGACTCGGAGCGGGATGGCGGCACGCCGGGGTAGGACTCCTGGTGGTCGCCGGGCTTGTTCAGGTGGTAGGGCACCGAGGTCACGACCGTTCCCTCGCGGAACAACAGCTTGGCCTTGAGGAGGAGGGCGCTCTGGTTGTGCAGGAGCTGTTCGTACCACTTGCCGACCACGAACTCGGGGATGACGACGGTGACGGTGTCGTTGTCCCAGCGCGAATCGAGCTCGTCGATGTACCGCTCGACGGGCCCGACCAGGTCGCGGTAGGGCGAGGGGACGATCTCGAGGGGCACGTCGATGCCCATGTCCTTCCACTGGCGCTCCAGGGCCAGGCGGTCCTCGTCCTCGAACGACACGTACACGGCCACGAGGTGCTGGGGGCGCAGCGACCGGGCGTAGGACAGCGCTTTGAGCACGCCCCGGTGGACACGGCCGACGAGCACGACGACGGTGTGGTTGATGGCCTCGGGGCGCACGGGGGCGTCCTTCACGGCCAGCATGTCCGAGACGCGGTCGTAGTGGCGCTTGATGGCCATGAACAGGGCGATGATCGCCGGCACCACGACGATGGGCACCCAGGCGCCCTTGGCGAACTTGCTGGCGGCGACGATGAGGAGCACGATGAAGGTGGCTACCGAGCCCACGGCGTTGATGGCGATGCCGCGCTGCCAGCCGGGCTCCTTGAGGCGGCGGTGGTGCTGCACCATCCCTGCCTGGCTCAGGGTGAAGGCGGTGAACACCCCCACCGCGTACAGGGGGATGAGGGCGTTGGTGAGCCCACCGAAGGCGATGAGCAGCAGCGACGACAGGACGGCCAGGATGATGATGCCGTTGGAGAACACCAACCTGTCACCCCGCCCCGCCAACTGCCGGGGCAGGTAGCCGTCGCGGGCGATGATCGACGACAGGCGGGGGAAATCGGCGTAGGCCGTGTTGGCCGCGAGGGTCAAGATGGCGGCGGTGGAGAACTGGAGGATGACGTAGATGGGGCCGCCCCCGTAGACGGCCTGGCCCATCTGGGAGATCACCGTCTCCTCGTGGCTGGGATAGGGGTGGAGATGGTGGGCCAGCACTGAGACCCCGAAGAACAAGACCCCGAGGATGAGGGCCATCCAGGTGATGGTGGTGGCCGCGTTCTTGGACTCGTCCTTCTGGAAGGCGGGCACCCCGTTGGAGATGGCCTCCACGCCGGTGAGGGCCACCGCACCCGACGAGAAACCCCGCAGCAGCAGGACCAGCCCGAGCGACCCGCCCGCCTGCAGGACGGCGGTCGACTTGTGGGGGTCGAACGGGATGGGGGAGATGTGGCCGAAGTAGGTGCGGAGCAGGCCGTAGCCGACCAGGCCGGTGATGGAGAAGATGTAGATGTAGGTGGGGACGGCGAAGACCGAACCCGACTCCTTGATGCCCCGGAGGTTGGCGATGGTGATGATGGCGATGAGCACTAGGCCCACCAGCACCCGTTTGCTCTCCAGCCCGCGAAACGCGGGAAGGGAGATGATGGCGGCCACGCCGGCGGAGATCGACACCGACACCGTGAGGACGTAGTCGACGAGCAGGGAGGCGCCGGCGATCAGTGACGGGTAGTCGCCCAGGTTCTCGCGGCTGACGATGTAGGAGCCGCCACCGCTGGGGTAGGCGAAGATCGTCTGTCGGTACGACGCCACCACCAGGATCAACAGGATGGCCACGACGATGGAGATGGGCACCAACCTGGACAGGCCCAGGGCCAGGCTGGACGGGGCCAGGGCCACCACGAACAGGATCTCCTCGGTGGCGTAGGCGGTGGAGGAGATGGCGTCCGACGAGAAGGTGGCCAGGGCGATGATCTTGCGCAACCGCTGGTGATCTTGCTGGTCGGTGGCGATTGGTCGGCCCACCAGCACGCGCTTGAACAACGACGACATAGCGGGGAACGCTAGCGCCGTCGCAGGGGGCCCCAGGAGTTGTGTCACGGCCCGTCGGCGTGTTGGATGGTGCGCCATGCACGTCGTCGTCGTGGGCTGTGGGCGGGTGGGATCAGAGCTGGCCACCGCGCTCGAGGCCGACGGTCACGGCGTCTCGGTCATCGACAAGAACCGCTACGCCTTCCGTCGCCTCCCTGACAGTTTCGCGGGAAAGGCCGTCGTCGGCTTCGGCTTCGACCGCTCCCACCTCGAGGATGCCGGCGTCGACCAGGCCGACGCCCTGGCTGCGGTCACCAACGGGGACAACACCAATATCCTCGCCGCCCGCATCGCCCGGGAGACCTACGAGATCCGCAGCGTCGTGGCTCGTATCTACGACCCGCGGCGAGCCGCCATCTACCAGCGCCTCGGCATCCCCACCGTGGCTACGGTGGCCTGGACCACCGACCAGGTGCTGCGGCGCCTCCTCCCTGACCGGTCGGTCACCGAGTGGAGCGACGCCACCGGCGCGTTGAGCATCGTCGAGCGCCCGCTCCCCGATGCCTGGGCGGGCCACCGCCTCGTCGAGCTGGCCGAGGGTGACCGCTTCCGCCTCGTGGGCCTGACGCGAGGTGGCGACGCCCGGGTCGTCGGTCGGGAAGCGGTTGGCCAGGAGGGCGACATCCTCCACCTCGTCGTGAACCGCGACGCCTTCGAGGACCTCGAGGCACGATTGGAGGGCCGGCCGTGAAGGTGGCTATCGCCGGTGCCGGCAACGTCGGGGTGTACATCGCCGCCGACCTGCGCGACAACGGCCACGAGGTGATGCTCATCGAGCAGGATCCCGACCTGGTGGCCGTGCTCCGATCCCGGCTCGACGTGCGCTGGTTCATCGCCGACGCCTGCGAGCCCGACAGCCTGCGTGCCGCCGGTTTCGACGAGATGGACGTAGTCGTGGCAGCCACGGGGGACGACGAGGACAACCTCGTCATCTCGCTGCTCTCCAAGCAGGAGTTCGCTGTTCCCCGGGTGGTCGCCCGGGTGAACCATCCCGACAACCAGTGGCTGTTCAACGAGTCCTGGGGGGTCGACGTCTCCGTGTCGACGCCCCATCTGCTCACGGCCCTGGTCGAGGAGGCCGTGCAGGTCGGCTCCCTCGTGCGCCTCCTGCAGTTCCAGGACGCCAACCTGGTCGAGGTCACCCTGGCCGAGGACTCCCCGGCCGTCGGGATCTGCCTCAGCGACCTGGGGGTGCCGCGCGACGCCACCGTCGTCGCCGTCATCCGCGAGCGCCACGTCGTCGTCCCCCGGGGCGAGACCACCATGCAGGCCGGCGACGAGGTGATCCTCCTCGTGAGCCCGGAGTCGGTCGACCAGGTCAAGGCCCTCCTGGTCGGCCCCGGTGGCCCGACCTCCCTGGGCTAGTGCCCTGGCGATCGCCCCGGACACCACCGGCGTCGGGGTCCCCGGCAACGGCTGCGGGTTCTCCTGACCGAGCGGGAACTCAGAGCAGTTCGTAGCGGGGGTTGTAGAGGAACAGGCGCCGCCCTCCCGCGGTGCCGGAGTTCAGCCTGCCGCTCACCACCAGGCGCCGGCCGGGGGAGATGCCGGCGATCTGGCGCCGGCCCATCCAGACGGCCACGATCGAGCCGCTCCCGTCGCTGATGGTGGCCTCCAGGGAGGGTGACCCGGCCCGGGGGACGATGCGCAGGGAGGAGATCTCGCCGACGGCGGTCACCTCCTGGCGGGCACTGGCATCGCCGATGGCGGTCATCCCCGCATGGCCGGTGCAGAACTCCCGCAGCCGGGTGATGTCGAACTCCGACGGTGACGTGCGCAGCTTCTTGAACAGGCTTTTCAGGGTCGGTGCCATCGTGGTGTCAGTCCACGATGTCGTCGGGGGTGTGCAGCATCACCAGGCGTACCGCCGTCCCTCCTGGGGACGAGGTGATCTCGACCTCGTCGACGAGGGCACGGATCAGGGGGATGCCCAGGCCCCGTTCGAACTTGAGGCGGTCCGGATCGGTGACGGGGGGGTGGTCGGGGAGCCGGGCGGGGTCGAACCCCGGGCCCCGGTCCTCGATGCTGACCTCGAGGCCGCGGTCGTCGGCCCGGCACCGCAGGCGCACCCGCTCGTCGGTGGCCACCGCGCCGTGTGCCTCGATGGCGTTCGTGCACGCCTCGGAGACGGCCAGTTTGAGATCGTCGACCCGCTCGTCGGCCAGCTGGATGTCGGTTGCAGCCATGGCGGACACCACCAGGCGGGCCAGGGCGACGAACTCGGCTCGGGCAGGGATCTCCAGGGCGACGCCGTCAGTGGTCATCCGCGGTGGCCTCGTCGACCGACGCGTGGATGGCGAACACCTTGGTCAACCCGGTGATCTCGAAGACCTTGAGGATGCGGCTCTGGGTGCACACCAAAAGGAGGTCGCCGTCGTGGCTGCGCAGGCGCTTGAGCCCACCCACGAGCACTCCCAGGCCGGTGGAGTCGAGGAAGTCGACACCCTCTAGATCGACGACGATCTGGTGCTTTCCCTCGGTGACCAGCTCGATGAGCCGCTCGCGGAACTTGGGGGCGGTGTAGACGTCGACCTCTCCTCGGACGCTGAGCACCGTGTACTTGCCCTGCTCCTTGACGTCGAGGCCAAGATCCATGCCCATCCTCCCTGTTGTGTCCCGCCCAAAGCTACCAATTCCCTGCGACCTGCTCGGACGTGGGAAAACCGCCGCTCTACGGAGCGGCGGTCGCCAGGTAGCGGATGCGTCCGGCGATGTTGACGGCGTGATCGCCGAGGCGCTCGTAGAACCGCCCGACCAACGCCATCTCGATGGCCACCGGGATGGTGACGGTGCCCGACGCCAGTTCGGCGGTGAGGCTGACGTGAACGTCGTCGAGCTCGTCGTCGCTCTCGCGCAGGCGGGCCGCGGCGCTGCCGTCGCGCTCGACATAGGCGTCGGCTGTCGCCCTCCACATCTCCACCCCGACCCGACCCATCTGCTCGATCAGTCCTCGGATCCTGGGGGTGAGCTCCGGGGTGAGCCCGCGGGCGGCCCGCTGGGCGATGTGCTCGGTGAGATCACCGCTGCGTTCGAGCTCGGGGACGATGCGCAGGACCGAGAGCAAGAAGCGCAGGTCCTCGGCCATCGGTGACTGCAGGGCGATCACGCTCTGCACCAGGTCCTCGACCTCGACGTAGATGGTGTCGATTATCCGGTCACGGGCGACGAGGGCTCGCGCCGACTCCCGATCGCCGGCCAGCAGGGCGTCGGTGGCTCCGGCCAGGCCTTCGCTCACCAGGGCGAAGAGTTGGAGAACCTGGGCGTCGATCTTGTCCAGTTCGCGGTGGAAGGCGACGCGCAACTCCTCGGGCACGACCCGACCCTACCGGGACGGCCCCTCTCCGGTGGGCACCGCCGGGCTCGAGGGCCGGCATCGGAGCCAGGACCCGTCGGTTGAACCGCCGCAGGTGGGCGGAGACCATGCACAGCAACAGGCCGGCGGCCACCGGCAGGAGCAGCGCCCGGCGATCGGTCGAGCCGCTCAGGACGGCCTCGGAGCCACCACCCACGGTGTCGCCCCTATCCCTCGAGCCGTAGTTCAAGGCGGGCGAGAACCCGCCGTCCGGCGTATCCGGAGACGAGATCTCAGGCGGCGTGGCGCCCGGGTTGGGGAACGACGACAGGTTGAGCGAGGCGGCCGCCTTGGTGGACGAGCCCGGGGTGGCCGGACGGGTCGTTGCCGCCCCGCCAGGTCCCGGCGCCCCAACGACCCCGGGTGGCACGGGGACAGACACGCCGACCCCGGTCGAGGCCGACGTGGCCCGGTCGCTGACGGCTCCGTCGGCGTCGGGCCGCACGGCCACTACCAGGTACTCGAACTGACCCCCGGTCGCCGCCGTGGAGGGGTCGGTCCAGTGCACGGTCGACGCACCCTCTGGCGGTTGGGGCACGACCGGGCCCACCGGCTGGAAGCCCGCTGTCCCTGTCCGGCGCTCGACCTGATAGCCGAGGAGGTCGGCCTCGGTGTTGCGCGTCCAGCTCACGGTGACGCTGTGGTCGCCGTTGGCGACGACGGTGACATCCGCGGGCGGGGCGGGGGCGACCTCGACCTTGAACGCTGTCGTGGCCTGGGTGGACACAGGGGCCCCGTTGGTCACTGCCCCGATGATCTTCTGACCCGAGGCGACGACGCTCACGTCGTAGGGCCCGTTGTAGGCGAGGCCGGATGTGGTGAAGGAGAAGGACGCGGAGGGGCTCTGGTCGAGCGTGGCGCCGCAGGGGCTGCACGACGCCGTGGCGTCGGGATGTTGCCGGGAGGTCACGGTGATGGCGACACCGGTGACCCAGTCGAGGGGCCCCGACATGTGGACCGAGCCCGACACGGTGGCTGTGGCGCCGTCGACCGCCGGGGCATCCAGGCTCACCGAGGGGTCGGACCCGGGATCCGCCGGGGCCGGCGGCGCCGGCCCGACCACTGCCAGCACCACGGCCACCGCGCCGGCCATCGCCGCGGCGCGGTCCCGCCGCGCCGGCCTCCCGGGCCGGCGGTCCCAACGCGCCGGCCTCCCTGCCCGGGAGGTCAGGCCGATTTCAGGTCCTTGGACCAGGTGGCCTTGATCACCAGGCGCTGGGCCGCCGACCCCTTGGGGTGGCACGTGGTCAGCGTGAGAGTCCGGTCACTGCTCGTGGCAAGCACGGACATGTCGTTCGGGGACACCACCAGCGGGTCCTTGGACACCTGGTACACGCAACCGCCCACCGGCGTGTCGAGCTCGATGGTGGCGCCGGGCTTGAGGCGGTCGAGGTCGGCGAAGGGCTTGCCGAAGGTGGTGCGGTGCCCGGCGATGGCCACATTGCCGACGTCGCATGGCAATGCCGTGCCGGAGTAATGGCCCGCCCCTGCCCGCAGGGCGCTCGGTGTCGTCCCCTCGACCACGACCACATCAACGCCGAGGTCGGTGATCTTGAGGCGGGTCAGGCTGTCGCCGGTGCCGATGGTGCGGTCGCGATACGCCTGCTGCAGCTGTGGGCTGGCCAGCTGATGACCCAGACGGTCCTGGAGCCTTCCCTGCCACAGGTTGCTGGCCAGGGGGTACCCGACCAGGGCCAGGCCGGAGAGGAGAAGGAGGACGGACACTGCGGACAAGGTGCGTCGCAGCCACAGCTTGGAGCTGAGCAGCTCTGGGACAGACTGTCGTTCCTGGGTCACGGGCTTTCCTGGGTCACGGGATTCCTGGGTCACGGGCTTTCCTGGGTCACGGGCTCGGGTCGGGGGGCTGCCAACCGGGCCGGCGGGTCGTCGCCTGACCCTTCGAGGGTACCGGACGGATCGGCCCAGCGGTCGCCGGTTCACCGCCGGGCACGAGGGATCTCGCTGTCGCTACTGCTCGACGCGCATGGTTGCCGTGGCCTTCAGGGTCAGGTCGCCCAGGGCCGCCCCGACGAGGGGCACGCCGGTCCGGGCCCGGTACCGCACGTCGACCCGAACGTGGCTTCCGGCCGCGCCCCGCCCGCTCACCTCGACCTGGATGCGGTCGCCGTCGAGTCCGGACCCCGCCACCGCCACCCGGCGTGGCGCGTTGGGGTCGGCTTCGACGGCTGCCTCCCGTGCTGCCTCCCGTGCGGCGTGCACCACCAGGATCTGGTCACGGACGATCAGGCCCACCTGCACGACGGCCAGGAGCACGAGGACCACGAGGGGGAGGACCAGGGCCAGCTCCACTGCGGACTGGCCCTCGTCCCCCCTGCTCCTCGTCCTCAGGCCACCACGGTTCACTTCACCTTGCCGGTGATGGCGTTGAGCACGGCGTCGAACAGCTTGCCGATGAGGTCGGACTTGGTGGCCCAGGCCACGATGAGCAGAGCGATGGCTGCGGCCCCGAGCAGGACGAGGGCGTATTCCGCCGATGTCTGACCCCGCTCGTCGCGGTGCAGACGTCGGGCGCTGGTGCCGGCGAGGCGGGACGGGAAGCTCGAAGCCAGGGCCATGACGGCGGTGTGGACGTGGACGTAGATGGAGAGCATTGGTGTTCCTTCCTGCGAAGTGTCTTTTGGGGGGAGCGTCTCCGGGGGCTTTGGGGGGAGAAGTCAGACGCGCAGTGAGCGGACGGCACTGGCGACGAGGGGGGCCACAGTGAGCAACCCGAAGGCGGGGAGTGTGCAGGTGACCAGAGGGAAGAGGAGCTTGACGGGGACCTTGCCGGCCGCCTCCTCGGCCCGGCGACGACGGTCGCGTCGAACCTCGTCAGCCAGCCGTTCGAGGCTGGAGACCAGTGGTGCGCCGTACCGCTCGGAGGCGACGAGGGCTCCGACGAGCGGACGAACCGCCTCGCCGGCCCGGGCGGGCAGATCGTCGAGGGCATCGGCCAGGCGACGACCGAGGGCCACCTCGTCGGTGACGCGGCGCAGCTCGGCGGTGAGGGGCCCCGAGCCCCGGCGGGCCACGTGGGCCACGGCCAGCCCGACCGTGAGCCCGGCGCCCACGGCGAGCACAAGGAGATCGACCACGTCGGGGAGGTCGGCGGCCAGGGCGGCCATGCGCCGGCGCTCGACCCGTGCGCCCAGGATGCTGGGAAGGCCCCACGCCACGACGGCGGCGACCGGGGAAGCGAGCGGAAGGATGGGAACCAGGGCGGCCGCCGCCACCACCGCCGTTCCCAGGCGGCGCGCTCGGGGAGCCGACGCCGGCTGGTGGGCCAGGCGCAGCACGCCGGCTCCGAGTCGTTCGGCGAGACCTGCGACTGTGGTCCTGAGCCCGGCGTGTTGGGGGGGGACGGCGCCATCGCCGGCAGGCTCACCGGCATGGGCCGGGCCGCTGCGGGCGGGAAGGGCGCGGATGCGCTCCGGCGCCGGTCGCCATCGCGTGGCCGCGCCGACCACGACGACGGCCCATGCGGCAGGCACCAGGAGCCAGCCCGCGCCAGCGGCGGCGCCACCGATCAGGCCGCCCAGGCGCCCGGTCACAGCGACACCCGCGCCAGGCGGTTCATCCAGAACCATCCGAGACCGTCCAAGAGGCCGCCGGCGGCGAGGAGGACGAACCCGGCTGCAGAGTGGAAGAGGAAGTCCGAGGTTCGCGGGTCGGTGGCCGCCGCGAAGGCTCCGAACCCCAGAGGCGCCAGGCTGATCACCAGTGCCGAGATGCGAGCCTGCGACGACAGCGCCCGGACTTCTGCGACCACGGCCAGGCGATCGCGGAGCGTGGTGGCAACCCCGTCGACGGACCGGGCCTGGGCGCCGCCCGTCTCGGCTCCCAGGCACAGGGCGGCCACCGCCAGGCGAACGCCCGGCAGCGGCCGTCGGTCGGCCAGGTCGTCGAGGGCAGTCACCAGTGGTGCCCCCCGTTCGGTCTGGGTCGACACTCGCACGAGCTCGTGGCCGAGTGCGCCGGGGGTGCGGCCGGCCGCCTCCTCGACGGCCTGGCGCAACGAAGCTCCGGTGCGGAGGGCGCGAGCGACGGCCTCGAGGGCTTCGGGCAGGGCGGCCTCGACACGGGCATCGCCCCGGCCGTGGCGGGCCCGGAGGGCCACACCGGGGCCGACGAGGCCGACGGCGAGGATGCCGGCGGCCAGGGCCGGCCCGGCCAGGACGGCGATGGCCGCCACCGCCACGGGAACGCAGACGCACCACAGCTTCCAGGCGACGGCCGGATCGACGTTGACATCGGCGGCGACCAGCGCGGCGGGCAGCCACCGGGGCCCGCTGCCCCTGAGGTGGTGTCGATTGTCGCTACCAAGGCGACGGTCGATCGACCCGCGTGGCGAGCCTCGGCCGGGCAGTCGCCGGATCACGCTGCCGCGTCGCCGGGTGCCCAAGGCGAACCGGACGGCGATGCCGAGGGCTGCGACCAGCGACCCGCACACCAGCGCGGCCACCACCGACGCGAGCGGGCCCGGACCCATCACGATGTCAACCATGCGGTGTCAGGCCCGGCGATGCCCGGCGCCCGCCCTGGCCGCTCCGGCAGGGCGAACACCCTTGCGGCATCGGCCAGGGGTCGGGTACGTGCCTCCTCGCGTCGAGCGGCGCGTCGACGTGGGCCAGAGCCGGGTCGCAGCCCGAGGGCCTCGGCCGGCCGGTCGCCGGGCGTTGGGGCATCGCCGCCTCGGACCTCGGCCACCTCCACCACCTGGCGGGACCCACCCGGGGTTCGGGCGACCTGGACGACCAGGTCGAGCGCCGACTCGAGTTGGGTGCGGACGGCGTCGAGGGGCAGGTCGACGTCGCCCATCAAGATCATGGTCTCGAGGCGGCGCAGGGCGTCGGCCGGGCTGTTGGCGTGGCAGGTCGACAGCGAC
This sequence comes from Acidimicrobiales bacterium, assembly GCA_051001215.1. Taxonomy (GTDB): domain Bacteria; phylum Actinomycetota; class Acidimicrobiia; order Acidimicrobiales; family AC-14; genus DATAQC01. The sequence continues at coordinate 7,925 of JBPCNP010000037.1, read as the reverse complement.
CCCTCGTGGCCGGTGTTCATGGCCTGGAGCATGTCGAGGGCCTCCGGGCCCCTGACCTCGCCCACGAGGATGCGATCGGGACGCATGCGCAGGGCATTGCGCACCAGGTCGCGCACGGGCACTGCTCCCGCTCCCTCGGCATTGGCCGGCCTGGCCTCGAGGCGCACGACGTGGTCCGAGGGAAGGCGAAGCTCGGCTGCGTCCTCCACCGTTACGACCCGCTCCCCGGCCGGGATGTGGCCGCCCAGGGCATTGAGCAGCGTGGTCTTGCCCGCCCCTGTGCCTCCCGACACGAGGATGTTGAACCGGGCCTCGACGGCCCAGGCCAGCAGGGCGGTGACCGTCGGTGCGGCGAAGGCGCTCAGAGCGACAGGTCGGGTGCCGAAGCGGCGAATGGTGAGGCAGGGCCCGTCGACGGCAAGCGGGGGGACCACGGCATTGACCCGTGAGCCGTCGGGCAAGCGGGCGTCGACGAGCGGCGCCGATCGGTCGACCCGCAGCCCGAGCGGGCCCACCACCTTCTCGATGAGATGTTCGATCGAGACCGTGTCGAGGTCGATGGCAACGCGTTCCAGGCGACCGGCGCGCTCCACCCAGACCCTTCCGGGCCCATTGACCATGACCTCGGTGACCGACGGGTCGGCCAGCAGCGGCTCGAGGGGGCCGAGGCCCCGCACCTCGGCCAGCACCTCGGAGACCACCCGGGCTCGCTGCGCGGCGCCGAGGAGGGGCGCCTCCTCGCCGACCAGGACCTCCAACCGCTCGGGCAGAACGGCTCCGGCTCCTTCGGCCAGGAGGCGGGCGTGTACCCGGGTTCGGGTCGAGGGGGCAACCATCAGGCGGCCTGACGCAGTGAGCGTTCGAGAGCACGGGGAACGCGGCGCGACAGAAGCCCGGCATCGACGGCTCGGGCCACAGCCGGGTCGAAGCCGACCTCGGCCCGCACCGGCACCCCCAGCACCTCCTCCACATCCCGTCGGCCGAGGGAGCGGCCCTCTTCGCCGACGAGGATGACGCCCGAGGGCCGCAGCGGCGCGGCCAGGGCCCGCCGCAGGGCCAGATAGCAGGGACGCAACACCAACAGGGAAAGCGCCGCCCCGGCGGCCACGGCCAGGCCCACGCCCTCGTCGGCCCGGCCGCAGTCGGCTACGACGGGTCGGCGCTCGATGCCCAGGGCGGCCACGAGGGCTTCACCCCTTCCGTCGACTGGGCGTGAGCCCGCCAGCCCGGCTTGGTTCGACCCGCGAGCCAGCAGGCCCACGCCAGGCGCCGCTTCGACCTCGAGGCGGCTCAGGGCGTCGTCGGGTACCTCGGCGCCCGCGGCGAGCCAGTCGCACAGACCGGGTCCGTCGGGTTCGGGAAGACCGAGAGCGGCGGGAATGTCACCGGCGAGGTCGACGAGGAGTGCCGCTCCCTTGGCCTCGGCCAGCACCAGGCCGAGCGCGGCGGTGACCACGGTGGTGCCGCTGCCGCCCTTGGGCGACCAACAAGCGATGAGCACGTGAACCCCTCCCCGGGGCGCGGACGAACAGGCTCGGGGGAAGGGAGGCCGAGGTCACCGTACGGGCCGAACTGCGAAGGTGCAAGACCCAATCGCCGAAAGTTTGCTCAGGCCGGCTGAGGCCGGCAGAGCCGGGCAGGGCTCAGGCGGCCCGGACCTTCTTGGCGGCGACGACACCGAGAGCGACAAGAACGACGAGAATGAGCAGCTTCTTCATTTTCCCACCCTACCCGGCGAGGGCGGGAGAAGGAAGGGCCCATCCCCGGGTAGGGTGAGCAACGGAGGTGTCCGGGCGCCTGGTGGGCCCCCCCGCCTTCAAAGCGGGTGGGACGGGTGATCCCCGTCCGGCGGGTTCGATTCCCGTCCACCTCCGCCATGTTTCTGCCGGGGGGCACCCGGGTCCTGCGGACCACGCCCCCCGGTGCCGGCGGTGTCTAGACGGCCAAGAGGTCTCGGGCGCCGGTGTCGCTGCTCGGGTGACGGAGCTTGGACATGGCCCGGGCCTCGATCTGGCGGATGCGCTCCCGGGTCAGGTTGAAGTGCTCGCCGACCTCTTCGAGGGTACGGGGCTCGCCCCGGTCGAGACCGAAGCGCAGGCGCAGGATCTCGCGCTCACGCTCGTCGAGGGGTCCGAGGAGCTTGGCGATCTCGTCGGGCAGCAAGGCGGTGGCGGCAACCTCGAAGGGTGACTCCGCCGAGCGGTCCTCCACCACGTCGCCCAACTCGGCGTCGCCGTCTTCGCGCAGAGGCTCGGACAGCGACAGGGGCTCGGCCGCGAAGCGCAGTGCCTCGGTGACCTTGTCCTCGGGCATCTCCACCTCGGCGGCGAGCTCCGACAGGGTGGCGGGCCGCCCCAGCTTGAGCTCGAGACGGGCCCGGGCCTTCTGGAGGCGGGCCAGGGTGTCACCGGCGTGCACCGGGAGCCGGATGGTGCGCCCGGTGTTGGCGATGCCACGGGTGATGGCCTGGCGGATCCACCACGTCGCGTAGGTGGAGAACTTGAAGCCCTTGCGCCAGTCGAACTTCTCGACCGCGTGCATGAGCCCGAGGTTGCCCTCCTGGATGAGGTCGAGCAGGGGCAGGCCGGAGGCCTGGTACTTCTTGGCGATGGAGACGACCAGCCGGAGGTTGGATTTGACGAACGTCGACTGGGCGAGGACACCCTCGGATGCCACCCGGCGCAGCTCACGCCGTTTGGCCTGGGTCAACCCGGTTCCATCGGCCTCGGCCTGGCAACGGGCGGCGTTGCCCGCCTCGATGGCCTTGGCCAAGCGGACCTCGTCGTCTTTGGTGAGCAGCGGGTACTGCCCGATGTCGGTGAGGTAGAGGCGGACGAGATCTTCTTCGTCGCGCTCCACACGCTCCTTCGGCAAAATGAACCTCTTCGTGTTGTTCGCGGTGTCGCCACGGGCACTTGGTCAAACGTCCGGACGGACGCGACGATTCCGACCAGCCTGGACAGGGACCTCTGGTGCTGTGGACCGATTCTACCCGCATGGTCAAGGCCCCGACCCCACATCGGAACCTCAGCACATGGAGAAGTCTTTCATGGTTTGCCATGGCCTGTCAATCCGAAAAGGTCGGTCAGATCGGTGAGACATGCCGCCAACCGGGCCTCGGCGTCCCCGGCCGCTTCTCGCCCGCCGCGACCGGCCAGGCGGTCGCACAGCAGCCCCTCGGTGCCGACCCGGCAGGTCTCGGCGTCGGCCAGCAGGAACCTCGTCCACCGCACCGCGGGGTCGTCGGCCAGTGGATGGGCCCGCGCCACGCGGTTGGCGTAGGCGGCCAGTCGCCTGGGCTCGACCACCCGGGCCACGGCCACCAGTCGGGCCACGGTCGCCGACGGTTCGACCAGACCGGCCAGGGCGTCCACGAGGGCGGCCACGCCCGGGCCGGCGGGAACAGTGAGAGCGTTTCGGTCGAGGTGGGCCACCCGCGGCTGGCGGTCGCGCCAGATCTGGGCGGCGGTGGCGTGGCGGCGGCTGTGGGTTGACCACAGCACCTTGGCGGTGGCGTCGGGCTCCACCGTCACCCAGGAGCCCATCACCTCGAACAGCCGGGTCTCGGTCCACCGGGCATGGCCGGCGACACGTGCCGACTCCTCCAGCGTGAGCACGTCGGAGCCCTCCATGTCACCACTCTAAGGACCGACACCCCTTCGATCGATGTGTCGCCACTGCGACCTCGGGCGCTTGCTCAGCCATTCGCCGACGGCCAAACGACGCGAGGGCGGAGCTACACGACGAGGACTGAGAGCTGCGCCGCGTTCGTCGCCAGCGAGCCAAGCATCTGGAAGTCGCCGTCGTCGCTCGTGACGATGACGACTTGGTCGAGTGCCGCACGCTCGACTGCGGCTGCTGCGACAACGACGTCGACTCCCGACGGCGGCGGCTTCATCCCGGCGTCGATCGCAGCGCGCCGGAGCGCGCCGGCGGCGTGGCCCGTTGACGCGTCGACGTCGGCGATGTCGACGACGTCGAGCAGACGCCGGACGTGGTAGTCGTGGCCTGCGTGGCCGGTCAGGACGCCCTCGGCGAGCACGGCTGCGGGCGCGATGAGGTCGTCGGCTCGATCTCGGAGCAGGCGCAAACGAGCCCGCCGCTCCTCATCGATCGGTGCAAGTCCTTCGACGCCGCCCGTATCGAGTACTACGATCAACCCGCCGCCCGCGCTCGTGGCGCCACGGTCTTCGCAATCTTCCGCCTCGGCTGCACCGCGGTGGCGGAGTCGAGCCACGCCTCGGCCTTTGTCCGGGCCATCGCCGAGGGTGCGCCGTGGGCCAGGTCGAGCTCGTCCAGCCACGCGTCTAGCGCCGCCAGGCGCTGCCGCCGGACGAGTTCGTGAGCCACGGCGCGTTGTGCCAGCGCCGACACGTTGAGTCGCGCGCTGCGGGCCTGCTCGTCGAGGTCGTCGGGGAGGCTGATATTCCGGCGTGCCATACACACATATTACACACTCGCCAACCCCTGCTACCCGGAGCTACCGACCCAGGCCCGCGCCCTGGTCGACGACGACGTCCTCAGCATCGAGGACGGCCGCCACGGCAACGTCGAGTGGATCTTTCGGCGGCGCTGCGCCAGATGGAGGCTGACGCCAAGGCGGCGGCACGGGCCAAGGCCGAGGGCAAGGACCTGCGGGTCGTCGACCACGAGGGCTACCAGCCCACCGGCTACGTCGAGATCGGCAGCTACCGGGGCCTCGATGTCGGTCCCGACGCCGACGCCCGGGCAGAGAAGGCGGCTCGCAGGGAGGCCACCGAGCACCGCCGGGAGTTCGTCGCCTCGCTGCTGGCCGTACGCATCTCCAAGGGCGACGTGCTGGCCCTCGTCCTGCCCAACACCGTCGATGACGCCAACACCAACGAGCAGGCGGCGATGGCCAAGCTGCTCGGCCTCGAGGGGGCCGACGACGAGCTGGCGGGCCGCGTCGGGCAGCAGGGAGATGCCGTCATGGGTGCTGGCTCACCGCCTGCGAGCGGTCCGAGACAGCGCCCGACGCCGAATATGGTGCGCTTGCTGCTGTGAGCGACGAGGCAGCGCAGTCGCTCGAACCCGGCATTTGGTGACGGTGTCGTGTGCTCTGGGTGCGTCTATATGCAGCTCTTCGGTGGAAAGCCCACTGACAGAAGCATCTGCAAACACCCACTCTCATTCATCGAGCAAGGGTTGACTTCCGGGCTGGACCAGGCCCGATTCATAGGCCAGGATGACCGCCTGCACTCGGTCGCGCAGGCCGAGCTTGGCCAGCAGGTGGGTCACATGACTCTTGACGGTCGCTTCGGACAGGAATAAAGCTCGGGAAATCTCGGCGTTCGACTTTCCGGTGGCGATATGGCGGAGGACTTGGAGCTCCCGCTCTGTCAGGTTCCCAAGATCGAGCGGCACATCGCCGCCCGGAGGTGGGCGACGCACGAACTGTTCGATCAAGCGTCGTGTGATCGAGGGCGCCAGCAATGTTTCCCCAATCGCGACCTCCCGGACCGCGTCCGCCAAGCGTCCAGGGGGAGCGCTCTTGAGCAGGAACCCGCTCGCCCCAGCCCGCATCCCCTCGTACACATACTCGTCGAGGTCGAATGTGGTGAGGATGATCACGCGGACGCAGTTGTTTCCGCGTCCGACCAGGCGCCTCGTTGCCTCGATGCCATCGACGCCCGGCATGCGCACGTCCATCAGCACCACGTCGGGCTGCACCTTCTCAACCATCTCTACCGCCTCGAGCCCGTCGGCAGCTTCGCCCACGACCTCAATGTCCTTGTGGGCCCCGAGGATCATCCCGAAACCGGCCCGCACCAACGCCTGGTCATCCGCGACGAGAACCCGGATCATTTGGGGTAGAGGGGCAGCCGGGCCCACACGCCGTACCCACCCTCGGGTCGGCGTCCCACCTCGAGACGGCCTCCGTAGAGCGCCACCCGCTCTCGCATCCCGATCAGACCGTGCCCGTCCTGGCCGCTTGTCCCGTTCGTGGCCTCGGCACCGTCGTCTATCACTTCAAGCTCCAGATCCTGGTCGCTGTATCGCAGCATCACCCGAGCACTTGACGGACGGGCGTGGCGTAGTGAGTTTGTCAGCGCCTCCTGCACCACCCGGTAGGCACAGAGGTCGACTCCGGAGGGAATTCCCCGCGCCCGGCCTTCGACCGACACCACGACCGGCAGGCCTGCATGGCACATGTCAGCCACGAGCCGGTCGAGCTGGGCGAGCGAAGGCTGCGGGGCCAACCCCACTTGCTCCTCATCGACCCGCAGCAGGCCGAGCAAGCGTTTCATGTCGGCGAGCGCCTGGCGCCCAGTGTCTTGGATCGAGCGAAGAGGGCCCTCCGCTCGCGCCGGATCCTGGACGAGGACCTGCTCGGCCGCACCGGCCTGCACGATCATGAGGCTCAATCCGTGGGCGACGATGTCATGAAGTTCGCGAGCGATCCGTCCTCGCTCTTCTGCAACCGCCAGTCGGGCCGCATCGTCACGTGCCCGCTCGGCATGGATTGCTCGGTGCTCCGCAGCCACCGCCTTTGCCAGCCGGTGGCGCAGGGCTCGGCCGACGCCCCAGGTGGCCGAGATCAGCAGCCCCACGTAGATGAGGTCGCTGGCTTTGGGACCCGAGCCGGTGAGAATGGGGATCCAACTGAAGACCAGTACCGCAGTCAGCCCGGCGATCGCCGGGACCAGCTCGGCATAGGCAGCCACGGTGTAGGTGACAATCACGAACGCGATCACCGGCACGAAGGGTTCGCTGCGGGGAACGCCGAGCACGTACGGGACGTTTCCGACCACGGCAGCAAACATGGCCACCGCCAATGGGCGGTGCCGCCGGAGGGCAAGTGCGAGGGTGATGGCCAGGTAGGCGGGAACCGCCGCCAGCCGGGGTCGCACCAGCGGGTTCGTCCAGATTTCGACCTGTGCGAGGACGACGAGGGCCAACGCGAGGAGGAGATCGACGCCGAGCGACCGTTGCAGATGTCGCCATCCGCGGGCGGCGGGACGGCTCTCCATGCAGAAGAAGGTAGCGGGGAGCCGGTCGGGGGCCATCCGACCGAAGGTTGAACCGTGTCGTCCAAAGGTCGGGTTCAGACCGGTCGTGAACCCACAACAGGTCGGGTGAGGTCCACACCGAAGCCGGATGCGAGGACAGGCCACGCGTTCCTACGGTCGGAGCACGGTCAACGGGGCCGTCGAACAGGGGAGGTTGGAACATGAGCAGCACTCTGCGGAGGATGGCGGCCGGAGCGGCAATCGTGGTGTCGATGGCGCTTGGAACCGGCGGCCCTGCGTTGGCCCAGACGGCGGGCGGCCAGCGCCTTATATTGATCTTCACGACCGTGAACGGCGTGGAGCAGCCAACACGGGCCGTGGCGACCGGGCCGATCACCGGTGCCGGAACTGAGACCCAAGCCATCGACGAGAACACCGGGGTCGGCCAGTTGACGCTGGAGCTCAGTCGGGGGACCGTCTCCGCGACATTCGTGGAGGGCGACTTTCGTTTGAACTTCGATCCCAGATCCTGCACGGCCAAGCCCACGAGCTCGGGAACCATCGAGATCACCGGGGGCACCGGGCCTTTCGTCGGTGTCCGAGGCACGCTGCCCTTCACCACCCGGGGCACCATCGTCGGGAGCAGGGGGTCTGAGGGGGAGTGCCTCGGGCCGGACGACGGTGTCCCGCCGAAGGTCGTCATCGTCATCGTCGCAGCCGCTGGCACAGCCAGCGTCAACCCAGCGGCATAGTGTCGCACCGGATGGCCATGAACGGTTGCGTCCCAGATCTGGTGTAAAAGTCGACTGACGCAGGTTCCTCATTGATCATTCTACGCGGCGGGTGTGACAGTTTCGGCGGGTGCTTCGTCGCCGCCGGGGACGGGATCGAACAGCTCCCGTCGGAGCTCGGCGAGCAGTCGGATGGACGGGATTGTCTGGTTGACGCCCCTCC
>JBPCNP010000036.1:0-5991 GCA_051001215.1 Acidimicrobiales bacterium | reverse complement strand
TCGAGCTGCGTCGCGCCCTGACCACCATCGACCGGACGATCGCCACCTACATCACCAATGCCAGACTCGGCACAGCGGCATGAGAACTTGTCACAAAATTCGGGGACTCCGCCCCCAAGAGATCTAGGCGCGTCTCCCCCGGCTTGGACAGCCCAGGCGGCCATCACGACAGGCGCACCCGGCGGGCGATCACGTCCCGAGCCACGTCGGCCAACGGCCGCTCCTCGGCGTAGGCCAGAGCCCGCAGGCGGACGAAGGCTTCGCCCACGCTCACTCCGAGGCGAACGGCGGCCATCCCCGCGGCCTGATGGACCTCGACCCGGTCGTCGACCACCGCCGCCAGCGCGCCGGCCACCATGCCCGGCGGGGCATCGGCTTGGATAGCCAGCACGGCGTGCGTGACGACATCGACCACGACCAGGGCGTCGGCGTGCTGGGCGCCGGAGAGGACGCCGCGACGATCATGGTTGAGGGTGAGAACGCCCAAGCGGACCCCGCCCACGCGAAGCGGGAAGGCGAACACGGCCGCCGCTCCCGCGGCCACCGCTGGGCCACAGAAGGCCAGCCACTTCGAGCGGCGCGGGTTGGCCAGATCGGGCTCGCCGACAGGAACGCCGCGGCGATGGGCGTCGATGCCCGGGCCTTCGCCCAGGGTGGCCTGCAAATCCTCCAGGGCGGCCGCGGTGGCGTTCGACGAGCACAACACGCCGCGGTGGTCCGCCGCGGTCATCACCGTGATCGCCGCGCCGCGCATCCCCAGCAGCGCGGCGCAGGTCCCGCACAGCGACGGATCAACCTCGTCGTCGGCAACGGTCGACAAGGCCGTGACGATGCGCAGCCGCGACTCCGGGTCCACCGCCTCATCCTGGCGCGGCCGAGGGATCCGAGCGACCCGGTGACGACGGTGGCTGGGGTGACCACCACGGGGGGTCGGCGGAGTGCAACTGCCTGGTAGCGTTCCAGCTGGCAAATTTGCCGACGGTTGCACAGTCAGCCGCGCTGCCCCCCACGGATCGCCACCGGCAGGCGGCGTCCACCTAGCTCCTCGGACAGGTGCGGCAGTGTCAAGTGTGCGAGTGCGCCAGCTCACATCGCAGGTCGTCGTGGCCGACCGCCAGTGCAGAGCTGGGCGCGCGGGTACAAAACCGTCGGCATTCGAGTGCCGTCTCGTCGCGGGAGCCACCGGTGCCGACCGGCGCAACGCCGGGCCGGGGCAATAGGTCACGATGTCTTCCACGCCGTTCTCCATGGCCATAGGCCGCGCCCTCGGCACCGTCGTGGTGACCGCACACGGTGATTTGGATGATGCTGGCGCGGCAAACCTGGAAAGGGTCCTGGACGACCTCATCGACGGCCAGGGCAATTTGCACGTGGTCGTCGACCTCCATGACGTCGGCGCCGTCGGGCCCAGTGGGTTGTCGATGTTCGCGCGGCGTTGACCCTGAGCCACCCTCCCGACATCGTCTTCCACTCCGCCGAGCTGAAGAGCTTGGTCCAACTCGCAATCGCTGCGCAAAAGCGCTGCCCGCCGGCGTGCGTTATCCTCCCGCCCTCCACCAGCGTCACCCCAGCGTGGTTCGGCGCCCGTGCCTCCCGGAGCGACTCCAACAGTGCGATTACCGGGCCCCGTTTCGGTATGGTTGGCACGGGTGAGTCTCAATGCACCCTCCCGTCGGAAGCGACCCTCCGGGTCTTGCTCGAGGACCTGCGATCCCCCAATCGATCCAAAGCGTCGTCCGATCGCGCCTTCAGACAAGAGGAGCACATCACATGAGCACTGACAAGAGCCGTGCCAACACGACCGACGACGAAGTCAGCACGGACGGTCCCGACGGAGGTCCCGCCATGTCCGAGGGCGGAGCGATGCCGAGCGGATCCGAGCAGGACTGGAGACGTCGATGGCCACGCCCGACGCATCCAAGTCCGGCGCCGTCACCGGGACTGTGTCGAAGCCCATGCCCGGCGAGAAGAACCATGCCGAGCGAGCGAAGGCCGCCAAGGTCCTGGCGAGGGACTAACCGCACGACGACATTGGGCTTCCCCCTCTTCGCAGCCCCGACCTACCAACGCGACGCTGGCCAGTGTCGGGGGTCGATCGGAGTCCGGAAGTAGATCGACCCCGTGGCGTCATAGCTCGAAGAGAAGCGTTGCCACGATGCTCTGGACGACTGGATTTCCGAGTTGGCGACCACTTCATCGTCGACCTTGTCGAGGAGCCCCAGGCCGGGCGTCTCCGACGGGACGCTCCCCGCGTTCAGCGACAAGGTCGATGAGGGAACGTTGATGGCTTCGTTTCGGGTGCCGCTGGAACCACGTCGGGCCGGCTCGCCGACGGGACGTCCCGCTACCGCTTCTGAGCGACGTGGCGAGCGTGGCGGGCGGTGGCGTTCACACGATCTCGGCGTAACCGCCCCACTCGTCCGGCTCCATCCGGACTGCACTACCGGCAGGTGCTGGCGCGGTTCATCGGTTCGTGTCTCGAACCGATCAGGTCCCGCCGGCGAGCCCCCCCCCAGGAGGTCGGCGAAGCCGCCGTGAGCGCGACCCCGGGCCCGGCCGCTCGTCGTGACCCACAGGGTGGTGGTGGCCAGGCACCGCTCTCCCGCCGCGCGCAGGCGGCACCACAGGTCGTGCTCTTCGGCCAGATGCAGGGCCTCCCAGCCGCCGGCTCGCTGGTAGGCGTCGGCCCGCGTGCCCAGGTTGGCTCCGTGGACGTGGGGGTGGCCGAGGCCGGCCGAGGTGGCGTAGTGCGTGGCGAACGCGAGTCGAGACAGCCCGGGAGCAGCGTCGCCTCGTCGTGGGCGGGAACCACGACGACGACCGACCATGGGAATAGGTGAGGGCGGGGCACGGGGTTGTGTCTACTGCCTGGAACGAGGGTGACATGCTCAGGCCCATGGGTTCGCCCCCGACGCCCGTGCCCGCCGAGTCCCACAGGCGATGGAGCGGCGAACAGGAACCGTGGGACCCGGCCGCGCCTGGTCGCACCGACGAGACCTCGTGGCGGAGGGCGCTTGAGTCGCGCCCCGAAAGAGCAACCACCGGCGGGCGGTCGGTCCTGGTCGTCGCCCCCCATCCCGACGACGAGACCATCGGAGTGGGGGCAACCATCGCCGCCCTCGCCCGGCGGGGGCCCGGGTTCGCGTGCTGTTCCTCACCGACGGCGAGGCGTCTCACCCCGGTACCGCCGATCTCTGAGAACGGCGGACGGACGAGACCGCCCGCGCCCTGGACGCCCTGGGCGTGCCCGGAGGAGTTGCAGAGCGGCTCGGTCGGCGCGACGGAGGGTTGTCCGGCGGCATCGACGACCTCGTCGGGGAGATCGCCGCCCGAACCCGAGGCGACGACATCGTGCTGTCCACTTGGCCCGGTGACGGTCACCCCGACCACCGGGCAGCCGGGATCGCCGCCGGCCACGCCGCCCGGAAAGCAGGAGCCAAGGGGTGGTGGTACCCGGTCTGGGTCTGGCATCACGAGGGTGTCGACGGCCGCATGCTGCACTCGGCGGAGCGGGTGCCGGTGACGGCGGCCGATCGGGCGGCGAAACTGAAGGTGCTCGGGGCCTACCGCTCCCAGCTCACGGACGCGCTCGGTCCGCCCATCGTGCCGCCCGGGTTCCTCCGGCACCACCTGCGACCGTTCGAGGTGGTGCTGCCATGCGCGTAGATCCGGACTCGTTCGAGGAGCGCTACGCGGCCGGGGGCGACCCGAGGGATTTCTGCAGCTCGGACTACGAGCAGCGGCGCTACGACCTCACCGTGGCCATGCTGCCCCGGCCTCACCCGCCATGCCGTCGAGCCGGCCTGCGCCACGGGCGAGCTCACGGCCCGGCTCGCCGGCCGCTGCGATCGGGTCAGCGCGTTCGACGGGTCGCCCACGGTCGTCGCCATGGCCGCTCGACGCCTGGCCGGCTTCGCCAACGTCGAATTGGCCACGGCCGCGCTACCCGACTACTGGCCCGAAGCGGCGGTCGACCTGATCGTGCTCAGCGAGTTCGGCTACTACTTCGACGCACCCACCTGGACCGGGATCGTGGAACGGGCCGTGGGACACCTCGAAAGCCACGGCACCATCGTGGCCGTCCACTGGCTCGGTCACAGTCCCGCCCACGCCCGCCACGGTGACGAAGTCCACCATGACCTGCGCGTCGTTCTCGGTCCGCCCCGAGGGGCCTACCGCCAGCCGGAGTTACGCCTGGACTGGTGGCAGCGGTGACGGTGTGCCGGCCCGGTGCGACGACGGGCCCGAGGTGATGGACGCGCCCGAACCAACTGACGACCCCGAACCAACCGACGAGCCCGACCCGACCGACGAGCTTCGACGGAGGGCGGGGCCGTTGGCGGCACTGCCGAGGCCTGGTCTCGGCCGCACCCGCGAGCGGTTCCATGCCCTCTGGGAGCTGGGCACCGTCGACGTGACGCTCGCCCGGCTCGGCGAAGCCCATGCCGACGGTCACGCCATCCTCGCCGAGGCTGGTCGCTGCGACCTGGCGGGCGTCGACGGCGACGCAGCCCTGTTCGGCGTGTGGGCAGCCGAGCCACCCGACGGGCGCGTCTCGATCGAGCGAGAGAGCAACGGGTGGCAGCTACGGGGAACGAAGCGATGGTGCAGCGGCGCCAGCCTGATCGACAAGGCACTGGTCACGGCCCACCGGGGGGAGGAGATCCTTCTGGCGTGCGTCGAAGTCCGCGCCGGAGGGGTATCGCCACATCCCGTGGGCGAATGGGCGACACCTGCGCTCGTCGGCACCGACACCCGCTCCGTCGACTTCGACGTGCATCTCGATTCCACCGCCGTGGTCGGCCCGACCGGTTGGTACCTCGCCCGTGCCGGCTTCTGGTGGGGCGGCGCCGGCGTGGCCGCGATCTGGGCCGGTGGGGCCGACGGCCTCCTCGTCCGGCTGCTGCCGGTCTGGCGAGACGACCCGATCAGCCTGGCCCACCTCGGGGCGGTCCACGCGTCGGTGGAGGCGGCCCGGGCCATGATCGAGTCCGTCGCCTCGGCGATCGATGCCGACCCGGCCATGGCGGCCGCGGCGGCCGCCCGGTTCACGTACTGCGCCCGTCACACCGCCGATCTCACCGCCACGACCGTCATCGCCCACACCACCAGGGCGCTGGGACCGGGACCCATGACCCAGGATCGCCACGTCAGCCGGCGCCTGGCCGATCTGGCGCTCTACATCCGCCAGTCGCACGCCGAGCGCGACCTGGCCGCCCTGGGCGCCTCGTCATCGCCGGTGACGACGCCTGGCCTGGGCGTGCGCCGGGCACCTGAGGTTGAGGGTGGCTGCCGGGGGTAAGACGCCAGCGGCGGCAACCGCGCGCGAACCGGAGAGCGAGAGGGCAGTCATGGCACAGAAGAAGCAGCCGGCGACGACCAAGACGGCGTCGGCAAGGCGTTCGACGCTCGAGGCTCGTACGACGTCGACCGAACCGCAGCCGACCGGAGGGCCCGACGGTGGCGGCCTCCAGGGCGATCCGACCGCCCCGGCGGTGGCACCGGCGAAGCCGTCGACCGCGGTCGGCTCGGCGTCACGGGACTCCGCGGTGGGGCTCGGCTGGGCCCAGGAGGGACAGGCGCTCACGACCGCCCAGGGACAACCGGTGGACGACACCGACAACTCGCTGCGGGTCAGCTCCAGGGGTCCGACACTGCTCGAGGACCATCACCTGCGCGAGAAGATCATGCACTTCGACCACGAGCGCATCCCCGAGCGCGTCGTGCACGCCCGGGGTGCCGGGGCCCACGGCCGCTTCGAGCTCTACGAGTCGCTCGAGGACATCACCCGGGCCGAGGTCCTGACCGACACCTCGACTGTCACTCCGGTGTTCGTCCGGTTCTCGACCGTCGCCGGGTCCAGGGGATCGGCGGACACGGCGCGCGACGTCCGTGGATTTGCGGTGAAGCTGCACACCACCCAGGGGACCTGGGACCTGGTGGGCAACAACATCCCGGTGTTCTTCATCCAGGACGGCATCAAGTTCCCCG
>JBPCNP010000035.1:0-7982 GCA_051001215.1 Acidimicrobiales bacterium | reverse complement strand
GTGCCGGGCCCGAGCGGCCCTCTGAGCGGAGTGCCGGGCCCGAGCGGCCCTCTGAGCGGAGTGCCGGGCCCGAGCGGCCCTCTGAGCGGAGTGCCGGGCCCGAGCGCCGGGCCGCCGGTCGTGGTGTTCCCGCTGTTGCACGGTCCCTTCGGCGAGGACGGCACCATCCAGGGACTGTGCGAGATGGCCGGCGTGCCCTACGTGGGATCAGGGGTGCTCGGGTCGGCCGCGTGCATGGACAAGGACACCACCAAGCGCCTGGTGATGGCGGCCGGGCTCGCCGTGGCCCGCTGGCTGAGCCTGCGCGACGACCAGGCCGATACTGCGGCCAAGGTCGCCGATCTCGCTCGGCGGGTGGGCGACGAGCTGGGCTGGCCGGTGTTCGTCAAGCCGTCGGCCCTGGGATCGTCGGTGGGGGTGACCCGGGTGGCCGACGGCGGGGGCCTGGCCGCCGCCCTTGACGAGGCGTTCTCCTACGGCGAGTGGGCGGTCGTCGAGGAGGCCATCGCCGGCCGCGAGATCGAGTGTGGCGTGCTCGGCGATCGCCCGCCGGTGGCGTCGGTGCCCGGCGAGGTGCGGCCCAGCCGGGACTTCTACGACTACGAGGACAAGTACGTGGAGGGCCGGGCCGAGCTCCTCGTGCCCGCCCCCCTTCCCGGGGAGGTCGCCGACGAGGTCCGGGCCCAGGCCGTCACCGCCTTCACCGCGGTACGGGCCGAGGCCATGGCCCGGGTCGACTTCTTCTGGGACGAGAGCGGCCGGGGCCTGGTGGTGAACGAGGTCAACACCATCCCCGGGTTCACGCCCATCTCCATGTACCCGCGCATGTGGGAGGTGTCGGGGGTGGCCTATCCCGAGCTCGTCGACCGCCTGGTGACCCTGGCCCTGGAGCGTCACGCCCGCCAGTCCGGCCGGGTCGGGCGACCTCGGCCGCGTCCCGGAACGGCCGGACGACGATCGGCTCCTACAGGTTGATGACCTGGAAGGTGAGGGTTCGGGTGACGCCTTCGATGAGCTGGAGGCGGCTGACCACGATCTTGCCCAGGTCGTCCATGGTGTCGGCTTCCATGCGCACGATCACGTCATAGGGGCCGGTGACGGAGTCGGCCGCGACCACCCCCTCGATGCCGGCCGCTTCCGCTCCGACCTGGGCGGCCTGACCAACCTCGGTCTGGACCAGTACATACGCTCGAACCGTCATCGCTCGCTGCTCCCCTCAGACCGCGCTCAGGCGCTTCTCGAGGCCGGCCAGCTCGTCGCCCAGGGCGTCGGGCAGGCGCTCGCCCAAATTGGCGTAGTGCTCCTCGATGGACGGCACCTCACGGCGCCACTCCTCGACATCGACCCGCAGCAGCTCGGCCATGTCGTCGTCGGCCATGTCCAGGCCCTCGGTGGAGATGGCCCCGGGCGAGGGCACCATGCCGATGGGGGTCTCGGTGGCCTCGGCCTTTCCCGCCACCCGCTCGATGATCCAGGCGACGACGCGACTGTTCTCGCCGAAACCGGGCCACAGCCAACGGCCCTCGGCATCCTTGCGGAACCAGTTGACGTAGAACACCCTCGGCAGCTTGCCGGCGTCGGTGGCCTTGCCCACATCGAGCCAGTGACCCAGGTAGTCGGCCATGTTGTAGCCGCAGAACGGCAGCATGGCGAAAGGGTCACGGCGCAGCTTGCCCACGGCGCCGCCCGCCGCGGCCGTGGTCTCCGAGGCCATGATCGAACCCAGGAACACGCCGTGCTGCCAGCTGAAGGCCTCGTGCACGAGGGGCACCACCGACGAGCGGCGCCCGCCGACGAGGATGGCCGAGATGGGCACGCCCTTGGGGTCGTCCCACTCGGCGGCGATGGAAGGGCACTGGGCCGCGGGGGCGGTGAAGCGGGCGTTGGGATGGGCCGCGGGACGTTCGGCATCCGGCGTCCAGTGCTGGCCCTTCCAGTCGGTGAGGTGGGCAGGGGGCTCGTCGGTCATGCCCTCCCACCACACGTCGGCGTCGTCGGTGAGGGCGGTGTTGGTGAACAGGCAGTTTCGGTCGAGGGTGCGCATGGCGTTGGGGTTGGTGGCATCGGACGTGCCGGGAGCGACGCCGAAGAACCCGGCCTCGGGGTTGATGGCCCACAGGCGACCGTCGGCCCCCAGCTTCATCCAGCAGATGTCGTCGCCGACCGTCTCCCACTTCCACCCGGGGAGCGTGGGGATGAGCATGGCCAGGTTGGTCTTGCCGCAGGCCGACGGGAAGGCTCCGGCCAGGTAGCGGACGTCGCGTCCGGGCGAGGTGACCTTGACAATGAGCATGTGCTCGGCCAGCCACCCCTCGTCGCGCGCCATCACCGAGGCGATGCGCAGGGCGAAGCACTTCTTGCCCAGCAGGGCGTTGCCGCCGTAGCCGGAGCCGAACGACCAGATCGACCGCTCTTCGGGGAAGTGGACGATGTACGTGTTGTCGGGGTTGCACGGCCAGGTCACGTCGTCCTGGCCGGCTTCGAGGGGTGCGCCCACCGAGTGCAGGCAGGGGACGAACCGGCGGTCACCCAGGGTGTCGAGGACGGGCTGGCCCATGCGGGTCATGATGCGCATGCTGGCGGCCACGTAGGGCGAGTCGGTGAGCTCCACGCCGATGTGGGCGATGGGCGAACCGAGCGGCCCCATGCTGAAGGGCACCACGTACATGGTGCGGCCCTTCATCGACCCCCGGAACAGGCCAATGAGGGTCTCCTTCATCTCGACGGGATCGCGCCAGTTGTTGGTGGGACCGGCGTCGACCTCGTCGTCCGAGCAGATATAGGTGCGGTCTTCGACCCGGGCCACGTCGTCGGGGTCGGAGGCGGCGTGGTAGCTGCCGGGCCGGGTCTCGGGGTTGAGGGGCGTGAGCGTGCCGGCGTCGACCATCAGCTTGCAGAGGCGGTCGTACTCCTCCTGGGACCCGTCACACCACTCCACCTGGCCGGGCTCACACAGGGCACTGACCTCGTCGACCCAGGCGAGCAGCTCCTGGTTCGTGGTGCGACTTGTCATACGTGGTCCTCTCGGCAAGCTGGTTCGACGGTTCGGGTTCGCGCGTCTAGCGCTGTCCCGCCTGTGGTTTGAAGCCGGGTGTTCCCATGTCGACCTCAGATCCGAGCCGGACCCGATGGGCCCGGCCCGACCCGTCGATGTCGAAGACCACCCGTTGGCCTTGTCGGAGCATCCGGAACACGGACCCCTCGAGCGCGTCGGGTGCGAGGTCGTGCTCGCTACGGTCGGTATCGCGCATGACCACACCCTCTTTAGTGCCGGGGTCGTAGGCCTTGATCACGCCTTGCACGAAAGTTGCTCCTTCCGGCCGTTGGCCTAGGCTCACTGCGTTCACCGAGGTTACCGCGGAGGCGTCGCCGGCCGCGAGCCAGCCTGACCGGGGGACGCGCCCGACCGGGAGACGAATCTGACCGCAGAGTTCGCCATCATCGAACGCCTCCGTCACCGCCTGGCCGGTCCCGACGACCAGACGTGGGTGGGCGACGACGTGGCTGTGGTGCCCGGGCCCGCCGGCGCCCTCCTGTTGGCCGCCGACGCAACGGTCGCCGGGGTGCACTGCGACCTGTCTCTCGTGGGGCTCGACGACATGGGATGGAAGGCCATGGTGGCCAACCTCAGCGACATCGCCGCGGTGGGAGGTCGGCCCACGTACGCCCTGGTCACGCTGGCCGGCCCCCTCGGCACGGTCGACGTCGACCTGCTCTACGACGGCATCACCGCCGCCTCCACCGCCTACGGGTGCCCGGTGGTGGGCGGCGACCTGTCCGACGCACCGACGCTGGTGGTGGCCGTGGCCGTGGCCGGCGACGCTGGAGCCGGCATTCCGTTCGGGCACGGAGCCGGCATTCCGTTCGGGCACGGAGCCGGCATTCCGTTCGGGCACGGAGCCGGTGTTCCGCCGCCGGTGTTGCGCAGCGGTGCCCGCCCCGGCGACCACCTGTGGGTCACCGGTCCCCTCGGTTCGTCGGCTGCCGGTCTGGCCCTGCTGCGCGCCGACCGGGCCGCTGAGGCACCCGACCTGGCCCTGGCCCACCGCCGCCCGCGCCCGCGCCTGGCCGAGGGGGCGGCGGCCCGCGCCGCTGGTGCCACAGCCATGATCGACGTGTCCGATGGGCTGGCCGCGGACGCCGCCCACCTGGCCCAGTCCTCAATGGTGGGCCTGGTCATCGACCGGGTGCCTGTCGCCATCGGTGTCTCCCGGGTCAGCGACAGGCCCGAGGACCTGGCCCTGGGCGGCGGTGAGGACTACGAGTTGGTCTTCGCCGCGCCCGATGTGGACCGGGTGGAGGAGGTGTTCGCCGCCGCCGGGCTGGGGATGCCGATCCGCATCGGCCGATGCACCGCCGTCGCCGACGAGCGCCGCCTCCGGGATGGCGTGCTGCCGACGACGGGCTGGGAGCACTCGTGGTGAGCGCGCCACCACCGCCACGGCCGCGGCCGGTGGTGCTGACCATCGCCGGCACCGATTCAAGCGGGGGAGCGGGGGTGACGGCCGACCTGAAGACCTTCGAGGCCCACGGCCTGTGGGGGACGGCGGCGGTGACAGCGGTGACGGCCCAGAACACCCTCGGCGTGCATGCCACCGAGGCGGTGTCGCCCGAGCTGGTGCGGGTGCAGATCGGCTCGGTGGCGTCCGACCTGGGCGTGGCCGCGGCCAAGACGGGAATGCTGGCCAGCGCCTTGGTGGCCGAGGCCGTGGTCGAGGCCGTGCGCGACTTCGGTATCGCCCCGCTGGTTGTCGACCCGGTGATGGCGTCGTCCCGCGGTGACACGTTGCTGTCCGCCGAGGGTGTGGCCGTGGTGCGCGAGCACCTGTTGGGGCTGGCCGCCGTCGCCACGCCGAACCTGGCCGAGGCGGCGATGCTGGCCGGCTTCGACGTGGTCGATCGCCAGACCATGGCCGACGCGGCCCGGGCCATCGCCGATCTCGGGCCCGGAACCGTCCTCGTCACGGGTGGCCATCTCGACGACGAGGAGTCGTCGCCCGACTGCCTGCTGGTGGCAGGGGAGGGGCCGGTGTGGCTGGAGTCACCCCGGATCGCCGCCCGCGACACCCACGGCACGGGCTGCGTGTTGTCGGCGGTGATCTGTGCCGAGCTGGCCCGAGGCATGGAGCCCGAGCACGCCTGCGTGGCCGCCAAGCACTTCGTGGAACACGCCATCGCCGCCGGTGTGCCCCTCGGCGTGGGCCCCGGCGCGGTGAACCCCGGGTGGGAGCGCGGAGAACGGACCTGACGTGCCCGAGAACCCGGCCGCCGCCTCAGGCAGTTGCCGGCGCAGGCTCGACCGGGGGTGTGGCGACGGTCGGCAGTCGGGTGGGCAACACGAGGAAGGCGAAGATGGCGCCGGCGAACACCACCCCTGCGCAGACCATCGACCCCCGGCTGAAGCCGTCCATGAACGACAGCCGCACGGCGTCGACGATGGCTGCCCGTGCCTGGAGAGGTGCCCGGCCGGCGACAGCGAGGCCGGCGGCCGTCGACGCCTTGGCCGCGGCCAGCGCAGGTGCGGGAAGACCGGCGCCGCCCAGTCGCTCGACGAGGCGGGGGCCGTAGATCGACGAGAACACCGCCCCGACGACCGCGACCCCGAAGGCCCCGCCCAGCTCGCGGGTCACGTCGTTGACCGCCGATCCCACGCCCGCTTTGGCCGGAGGAAGCACAGCGAGGATGGCGGCGGTGGACGGAGCGGCGACCAGCCCCAGCCCGGCGGCGATGAGCACCATGGACACCAGCACCGGGCCGAAGTACGAAGACCCGACGCCGAGGGTGGAGGCCACGAAGAACCCCGCGCCCATGAGCACCAGCCCGAGCGGCACGATCACCTTGGTACCCAATCGCATGGCCAGGGCGGGGGCGGCGGGCGCCACCGCCCCGGTGGCCAGAGCGAAGGGCAGGGTGTGGACACCAGCGGACAGGGTGTCGTAGCCCCGGACCAGCTGGAAGTACTGGGTGATGAGGAAGATGAAGCCGAACAGGGCGAAGAACGACACCGTGATCGAGAAGCTGGCGGCGCTGAAGTGGATGTTGCGGAACAGGTCGATGTCGAGCATGGGCTGGGCGGTTCGACGCTCCCACACCGCGAACGCGGCCAGCACGACCACCCCGGCGATGTAGCCACCCACGGTGGCCCGGTTGCTCCACCCCCGACCAGGCGCCTCGATGGTGGTGTAGACGATCGTGACGATGCCGACGATCGACAGGGCGAAGCCGGCAAGATCGAGGCGGGGGGCGGCCGGGTCGCGGGTGGTCGGCACGAGCCAGGCCCCGAGGACCATGGCAATGGCGGCGACGGGCACGTTCACGAAGAAGATCGACCCCCACCAGAAGTGCTGGAGCAGGGCCCCGCCGGTGAGCGGGCCGAGAGCCACGGCCAGGCCCACCACGCCCGTCCACACGCCGATGGCCGCAGCCCGCTCCTTGGTGTCGGTGAAGGTGTTGGTGAGGATGGCCAGGGTGGCGGGGAAGATGAAGGCGGCGGCCAGTCCCATGAGCGACCGGGCGGCGATGAGCAGATGGATAGATCCCGACAGGCCGGCGAGCACCGAGAAGGTGGCGAAGGCCCCCACTCCGAGCTGGAGCGCCCCCTTGCGGCCGTAACGGTCACCGAGGCTGCCGCCGACCAGCAGGAGCCCGGCGAACACGAGCGAGTAGGCGTCGACGATCCACTGGAGCTGACTGTTCGAAGCCTTCAACTGCTCGCTCATGGTGGGCAGGGCCACGTTGACGATGGTGTTGTCGACGACGGCCAGGAAGACGCTCAGCGACAGCACGCCGAGGATCGCCCACCGTCGGCGGTAGACGGCGTCGGCGGAGTTGGGGGACGGAGGAGGGTCGGGCGCCATGCGGGTCTCCCGGTCGACAGCTGCGGACATCACACCGTAGGCGTGCTCTGCGCCATATGCCGACGGCTGGCGCCGCGTCTCGGTGGTCGTGTCCTCCGGCGGGGAAGAGCTGGTCCCTCGGGTTACGGTGGGCGGGCGGGCGTCGCCGACCGGGCCTCGCCGTTTCGACGAGAGGACGGCGGGATGCCACGAGTTGACTGAATCGGCACCGGCCCCGCTGCCGCCACCCAGCGCGCCGGCGGCCGACGGCCTGGCTCGGCCCTGGGACTTCGATGCCCGCTACGGTGACGGCCTCGGGCTCGGGGTATCGCTCGGCGTTGGTGGGGTCTTCTTCGTTGCCTGGCAGGTCGCCTACCTCCACGAGATGTCCACCCGGGGCATCGACCTGGCTGTGGCACCGGGACCCACCTCGACCTGCTCGCCGGGACTCGAAGCGTCGTGGTGCTCGCCCTCACCGACGGCCGCGGCGTCACACAGGGCATGATGACGTCCGCCCCAGGTTCCACCGAGCGCGAGTTCGCGGCACTGGTGGCGTCGGGCAGCAAGGTGTTCTGCCGGGTGCCCACCACCGTGGAACCCAACGCATTGATGGATCCTGCTGCTTTGCCCGACGCCATCGAGATGGGCCGGCGCCAGGCTGCGGCCGACGCCGGAGACCTTCGCCGGTTCCTCGCCTGACCGAGACGGCCAGCGGCGACGCTCCGGCGATAAGAAGTTGTCAAGAAGATGGTCGAACCGGCCACTCGGCCGCACCAGCCCGGCCAGACTCACGCTCGACATGATCGAGGCCGTCGGGGTGACCAAACGCTACGGCTCCACGCTCGCCGTCAACGACTTGAGCTTCGCCGCCCGGTCGGGCCTCGTCACCGGGTTCCTGGGTCCCAACGGCGCCGGGAAGTCCACGACTATGCGCATGATCGTGGGCCTCGACGCCCCGGATGCCGGGCGGGTGACGGTCAACGGCCGCCCGTATCGGGACCTCCGCTTCCCGCTGCACGAGGTGGGCGCCCTCCTCGAGGCCAAGGCCATCCACCCCGGCCGCTCGGCGCGCAACCACCTGCGATGGCTGGCCGACTCCAACGGGATCGGGCGCCGGCGTGTCGACGACGTTCTCGAGGAGGTGGG
>JBPCNP010000034.1:0-4954 GCA_051001215.1 Acidimicrobiales bacterium | reverse complement strand
CCGACATCGTCGAGAAGCTGGTCGACGAGTACTCGAAGGCGATCGTGGCCCAGAGCCTCGACGCCATCAAGGACCTCGGCTTCCGGTTCGCCAGCCAGTCGGGCCTCACCATCTCCATGGACGACGTCAAGACCCCGCCCGAGAAGCCGGTGATCCTCGACCGCTACGAGAAGGAAGCGGACAAGATCGAGGCCCAGTTCAAGCGGGGCATCATCACCGACGACGAGCGTCGCCAGAAGGAGGTGGAGATCTGGATCAACGCCACCGAGGAGGTCCGCCGGGCCATGCAGAAGACCCTCGGAGGCGACTCGTTCAACCCCATCGACATGATGCTGAACTCGGGAGCCCGAGGGAACATCATGCAGGTGAGCCAGATCGCTGGTATGCGCGGCCTGGTGGCCAACCCTCGGGGCGAGATCATCCCCCGACCCATCAAGTCCAACTTCCGTGAGGGCATGTCCGTCCTCGAGTACTTCATCTCCACCCACGGCGCCCGCAAGGGCCTGGCCGACACCGCCCTGCGCACCGCCGACTCGGGTTACCTCACCCGGCGCCTGGTCGACGTGGCCCAGGAGCTCATCATCCGCAGCATCGACTGCGGTTCCACCCGTGGTCTGTGGCTGGAGAACGTCACCCCCGACCGCCCCGACCAGCGCACCAACCTGGAGACCCGCTTGTACGGGCGCACCCTGGTCGACGCCATCACCCTGGCCGACGGCACCGAGCTCCCCGCCAACACCACCGTGGGGGAGCCGGAGATGGCCGCCCTGCGCGAGGACCCCGGCGTGAACCGCGTGCGGGTGCGGTCGGTGCTCACCTGCGAGGCCACCCATGGGGTGTGCGGCCTCTGCTACGGCCGTTCCATGGCCACCGGCAAGGCCATCGAGCTCGGTGAGGCAGTCGGTGTCATCGCCGCCCAGTCCATCGGCGAGCCCGGTACCCAGCTCACCATGCGGACCTTCCACACCGGCGGTATCGCCGGTGAGGACATCACCCACGGACTGCCCCGGGTGGTGGAGCTGTTCGAGGCCCGCACGCCCAAGGGCAAGGCCGTCCTGGCCCGCACCTCGGGTGTCGTCCGCCTGGTCGACGACGAGGTGAAGGGTCGCACCGTCACCATCGTGGGCGACGACGGCAGCGAGGAGAGCTACCCGGTGTCCACCCGCGACGTCACCCGCCTCCTGGTGCGTGACGGTCAGGAGATGGCCGCTGGCGACGCCCTCATCGAGGGGCCCAAGGACCCCAAGGAGCTGCTCGAGATCAAGGGCATCCGCGACACCCAGCAGTACCTGGTCGACCAGGTGCAGCTCGTCTACCGGGCCCAGGGCGTGTCGATCCACGACAAGCACATCGAGCTGATCGTCCGCCAGATGCTGCGCCGGGTGCTGGTGGCCGAGGCCGGCGAGTCCGAGTTCCTGCCCGGTGAGCGGGTTGACGCCCGCCAGTACGCCGAGGTCAACCGCTCACTGGTCACCGAGGACAAGCGGCCGGCCGAGGGGCGCCCCGAGCTCATGGGGATCACCAAGGCGTCGTTGGCCACCGAGTCGTGGTTGTCGGCTGCGTCGTTCCAGGAGACCACCCGGGTGCTCACCGAGGCGGCCATCGAGGGCAAGTGCGACCAGCTGATGGGGCTGAAGGAGAACATCATCATCGGCAAGCTGATCCCCGCCGGGACGGGCATGGAGCGCTACCGCAACCTCGACATCCAGGCCCCCGACTACGAGCCGCTGTCCTACTACTCCTCGGACACCGACACCGATCTGGCCGCCTGGCTGGCCAACATCGGCACCGCCACGGGTGGTGCCGGCGACACCGGCCCCATGCCGCTGCCCGAGGGGGTGGCGCCTCCTGCCCCCGATGGGGGCAATGGCGAGCAGGTCGCCTACCTGGCCGCCAGCCCCGAGGACGCCGCCAGCTGATCTACGGAAAAGGTGGTCGCCCGACGGTCGACTACAATCGAACGGTTCGCGTCTGAGAGGTTCTCGCTTTGCCCACCATTGCCCAGCTCGTGCGTAAAGGTCGCGAGCGCAAGCTCGAGAAGACCAAGACCCCTGCCCTCAAAGGTGCCCCGCAGCGGCGGGGGGTGTGCACGCGCGTCTACACCCACACGCCCAAGAAGCCGAACTCGGCCCTCCGCAAGGTGGCCCGGGTGCGCCTCACCACCGGCCAGGAAGTCACCGCCTACATCCCGGGCGTCGGCCACAACCTGCAGGAGCACTCCATCGTCCTCGTGCGTGGCGGCCGGGTGAAGGACCTCCCCGGGGTCCGGTACAAGATCATCCGTGGCGTGCTCGACGCATCCGGCGTCCGCGACCGCAAGCAGGCCCGCAGCCGCTACGGCGCCAAGAGAGAGAAGTAAGACGATGCCCCGCAAAGGACCTCCGCCGCGGCGCGAGCTCATGCCCGACCCGATCTTCCACTCCGTGCTCGTCACCCAGTTCGTGAACAAGGTGCTCCAACGGGGGAAGCGGTCGCTGGCCGAGCGCATGATGTACGACGCCCTGGAGATCGTGAAGGACAAGACCGGCGCCGAGCCCATCTCCACCCTCAAGCGGGCCATGGAGAACGTCCGTCCCCAGCTCGAGGTGAAGAGCCGTCGGGTCGGTGGCGCCACCTACCAGGTGCCCATCGAGGTGCGGCCGCGGCGGGCCACCACGCTGGCCATCCGCTGGCTGGTCGGCTACTCCCGCCAGCGTCGGGAGAAGACCATGGCCGAGCGACTGGCCAACGAGCTCCTCGACGCCTCGAACGGCATCGGCACCGCAGTCAAGCGCCGTGAGGACGTCCACAAGATGGCCGAGTCCAACAAGGCGTTTGCTCACTATCGCTGGTAGCCCCACGGGCGCCACAGGCGCTCGCGCTGACACAGAACACTATTTCTGAGAGAGCTTTGCCATGGCCGAAGCACCTGTCATCCGTGAATTTCCGCTCAGCCGGACCCGCAACATCGGGATCATGGCCCACATCGACGCGGGCAAGACCACCACGACCGAGCGCATCCTCTATTACACCGGCCGGACCTACAAGATCGGCGAGGTCCACGAGGGCGCCGCGGTCATGGACTGGATGGTCCAGGAGCAGGAGCGGGGCATCACCATCACCTCGGCGGCCACCACCTGCCGGTGGCGGGACATGTGGATCAACATCATCGACACCCCGGGCCACGTGGACTTCACCGTCGAGGTCGAGCGGTCGCTGCGGGTGCTCGACGGCGCCGTCGCCGTGTTCGACGCCGTGGCCGGTGTGGAGCCCCAGACCGAGACCGTCTGGCGCCAGGCCAACAAGTACAAGGTCCCCCGCATCTGCTTCATCAACAAGATGGACCGCATCGGGGCCGACTTCTTCATGGCCGTGGGCCAGATCACCGATCGCCTCGATGCCGTTCCGGCCGTCATCCACGTCCCCATCGGCGCCGAAGGCGGGTTCCGGGGCGTCATTGACCTCATCGGGATGAAGGCCCTGGTCTGGGAAGAAGGCATGGGTGAGCACTGGGAGGTGCTCGACATCCCGGCCGACATGGTCGACGAGGCCGAGCGGTGGCGTCACCAGCTGGTCGACGTGCTGTCCAATCACGACGACCACATCATGGAGAAGTACGTGGGCGACGAGGCCATCACCGCCGACGACCTGCGCAAGGCCCTGCGCACGGCCACCATCGACAACGTGGTGGTGCCGGTCCTGGCCGGCTCGGCGTTCAAGAACAAGGGCGTGCAGCCTCTCCTCGACGCCGTCATCGACTTCCTGCCCAGCCCTGTCGATCTTCCCCCCGTCGTCGGCCTCGACGTAAAGGGCATCGAAGAGCTCGAGCGCCCGGCAGACGACTCGGCCCCGTTCTCGGCCCTGGCCTTCAAGATCATGAGCGACCCCCACGTGGGCAAGCTCACCTACTTCCGTGTCTACTCGGGTTCACTCCAGAAGGGCGCGGCGATCCTGAACTCCACCCGCGACCGCAAGGAGCGCATCGGTCGCATCCTCCAGATGCATGCCAACCACCGCGAGGACAAGCAGGCCGTCTACGCCGGCGACATCGTCGCCGCGGTCGGCTTCAAGAACACTTCCACGGGCGACACGCTCTGCGACCCCGACTCGCCCATCGTGCTGGAATCACTCGAGTTCCCCCAGCCGGTGATCCACGTGGCCATCGAGCCCCGCACCAAGATCGACCAGGAGAAGCTGAGCGAGGCCCTCCAGCGCCTGTCCGACGAGGACCCGACCTTCCAGAAGCACACCGACGAGGACACCGGCCAGGTGATCATCGCCGGGATGGGCGAGCTGCACCTCGAGGTCCTGGTCGACCGCATGTTGCGGGAGTTCAAGGTCGACGCCCACGTGGGCAAGCCCAAGGTGGCGTACCGCGAGACGATCAAGAAGGCGGCGTGCAAGGTCGAGGAGCGCTACATCCGCCAGACCGGTGGTCGGGGCCAGTACGGCCACGTGGTGATCGACCTCGAGCCCACCGGCCCGGGCGGCGGCTACCAGTTCGTCGACAAGATCAAGGGCGGCGACGTCCCCAAGGAGTACATCCCGTCCGTCGATGCCGGCATCCAGGAGGCGCTCCAGAACGGGGTGCTGGCCGGCTACCCGATGTCGGACGTACGGGCCACACTGATCGACGGGTCGTACCACGACGTCGACTCCTCGGAGATGGCGTTCAAGATCGCCGGCTCGCTGGCCGTGAAGAAGGCCGCCCGCCTGGCCGACGCCGTGCTCCTCGAACCCATCATGGGCGTCGAGGTGGTCACCGCCGATGAGTACATGGGCGACGTGATCGGCGACCTGTCGAGCCGGCGGGGCCGCATCGAGGGCATGGAGCAGCGCGGCAACAGTCAGGTGATCAGGGCTCAGGTACCGCTGGCCGAGATGTTCGGCTACGCTACCGATCTACGGTCGCGGACCCAGGGTCGAGCGACGTACACCATGCAGTTCCACTCGTACCAGGAAACGCCCGAGTCGA
>JBPCNP010000033.1:0-6473 GCA_051001215.1 Acidimicrobiales bacterium | reverse complement strand
GGCGATGACACGTGGCTGGCCGACGAGCACGGCCCGGTACACCCCTGCTGTGCCATCCACGCCACCGAGACGCCGGGCCAACCCGGCCCGGCGTGCGAAGCGTCGCGGCGGGCACGGCGCAGGCGCTGAGCTCCATCCACATCAACCCCCTCCTCAGCGGGCAAAGAGGGGGTTGACAGCAGCCACGGGCCCTCTCGCGTGGATCGCCGGGCGGTAGCGGGGCTCGGGGATGGAGATTGCCGTCGGTTCGGTGCCTCAGCGGTAGTGGTTGGTAATGGGGAGGCGGCGGTCCTTGCCGAACGCCTTCGGGGTGACCCGCACGCCGGGCGGAGCCTGGCGCCGCTTGTACTCGGCCTTGTCGACGAGGGCCACGACCCGTCGCACCAGCTCACCGTCGAAGCCGGCGCCCTCCAGGTCGACCGCCGTCATGTCGCCTTCGATGTAGGCCTCCAGGACGGGATCGAGCTCGTCGTAGGCGGGCAGGGACTGGTCGTCGCGCTGGTCGGCCCGCAGCTCGGCCGACGGGGGCTTGTCGAGAACCGACTCGGGGATGGGCGGCCGCTCACCGCCTCGGGCGTTGCGGTCGCGGCAGAGGTCGTAGACGAGGGTCTTGGGGACGTCTTTGATCACCGCGAAGCCGCCGGCCATGTCGCCGTAGAGGGTGGCGAACCCCGCCGCCATCTCGCTCTTGTTCCCGGTGGCCAGCACCATCCAGCCGAACTTGTTGGACAGGGCCATGAGCACGACTCCGCGCACCCGGGCTTGGACGTTCTCCTCGGCTAGCCCCTCGTCGGTGCCGGCGAACGACGGGTCAAGCATGTCGAGAAGGGCGGCATGGGCGGCCTCGATGGCGATCACGCGGAAGTCGATGCCCAGTTGATCGGCCATCTCCTCGGCGTCGTCGTTGGAGCCGGCGCTGGAGAACCGTGACGGCATGGCCACGCCGTGCACGTGGTCGGCGCCCAGGGCATCGACGGCCAGGATGGCCGCCAGTGACGAGTCGATGCCGCCCGACAGGCCGATGACCACGTCGGAGAACCCGTTCTTTGTCACGTAGTCGCGAGTGCCGAGCACGAGGGCCTCGTACACCTCGCGCACCGGGTCGAGCGGTTCGGCCAGTCC
This sequence comes from Acidimicrobiales bacterium, assembly GCA_051001215.1. GTDB lineage: Bacteria > Actinomycetota > Acidimicrobiia > Acidimicrobiales > AC-14 > DATAQC01. The sequence goes on along the minus strand of JBPCNP010000033.1, from coordinate 5,351 downwards.
CGGCTCGGCGGCATCGTCGCGCTCGTCGCTGCGGTCGGTGACCGTCACCGCCTCGAGGGCCGGGGCCACCGCCCGCCCCCGCGGGTCGAGGAGGCGCTTCCTGAACACCGGCCGCACGTCGACGTCGACGACCATGACGGCTTCGGCGAACTGGGGCCCGCGCGCCACCAGGCCGCCGTCGGCGTCGACGACCAGTGACGCTCCGTCGAACACCAACTCGTCCTGGCCACCGACAAGGTTGACGTAGACGAGGGCGCACGAGGCGTCGGATGCCCGGGTGGCGAGCATGCGCTCGCGCTCGAGCAGGCGCCCGGCGTAGAAGGGCGAGGCGCTGACGTTGACGATCAACTCGGCTCCGCCGGCGGCCTGGTCGGTCATGGGCCCGGTGGGTGCCCAGATGTCCTCGCAGATCGTCACGCCCACCCGCACCCCGCCGACGACGAACAGGGTGGGCTCGTCAGGGCCGGGGGCGAAGTAGCGCTGCTCGTCGAAGACCGAGTAATTGGGGAGCAGACGCTTTCGGTACACGCCCTGGACTGATCCGTGGGCGCAGACGGCGGCGGCGTTGTAGAGGTCGCGCCCGGCATCGACGAAGCCCACGACGGCGGCGCACCGCCCGGTGCGGGCCGCCAGCTTCTCGAGGGCCTTGGCGTTGTCGGCCACGAAGCCGGGCTTGAGCAACAGGTCTTCGGGCGGGTACCCGGTGATGGCCAACTCGGGGAACACGGCCAGGTCGGCGCCGCCGACCTCGGCCCGCTCGAGGGCGCCCAGCATGGCGGCCACATTGGCCTCGAGGTCGCCCACCACCAGGTCGAGTTGGCAGGCGGCGACGCGGAGACGACCCACGGAACGAGCCTACCGGCGAGACGGACGGGTCGATCGCCTTCCAAACGCCGTGTCGCCCCTCCCTGGTGGGTCAGGCAACGGGCCACCGGGGCGCGAAGGGGGCAAACTGCGGCCCGTGTTCGACAAGGCGCTGCGTTCGGCCATCGAGCGGTCGGCGGCGCCGGCCGTGGTGGCCATGGTCATCGAGCGCATGGCCGAGACACGGACGTCGCTCCTCGAACGCCTGAACGACGAACCCGCGTTGCGCAACCTGGTGGTGGCCGTGGCGGCGGCCAGCCGTTCCCTGGGAGAGCTGTGCGTTGCTGAGCCGGCCGCCCTGGGGGTGCTGGCCGACCTCGATCGACGTCCGGTCCTGGAGGTAGGCGCCAATGCCGACGAGGTGGCGTCCTGGAAGCGCCTCGAACTGCTGCGTATCGCCGGTCGCGACCTCGTCGGCCGCGACGACCTGCCCGTCGTGGGCCGGGGCCTGGCCCGGCTGGCCGGCGAGGTCCTGGAGGCGTCGTGCGCGCTGGCCGGGGCGGCAGATCCGGGTGCCGGTGGGCTGGCGGTGATCGGCATGGGCAAGCTCGGGGGCGCGGAGCTCAATTACGCCAGCGACGTGGACGTCATGTTCGTGGCCGCCGACCCGGTGGCCGGTGACCGCGCGGCACGGGCGGTGCTCGACGTCGCCCGCCGATGTTTCCGCGTCGACGTCGACCTGCGCCCCGAGGGCCGGGACGGCCCACTCGTGCGCTCGCTCGCCTCCTACGAGGCCTACTGGGACCGGTGGGCGCGGACATGGGAGTTCCAGGCCCTGCTCAAGGCCCGCCCCGTGGCCGGCGACGTCTCGTTGGGCGAGGACTTCGCGGCGAGTGCCGCCAGCCGCGTCTGGGCGCGGTCGTTCACTTCCGAGGACCTGCGGGAGATCCGGTCCATGAAGGCCCGCTCCGAAGAGCACCTGGCCCGCAAGGGCCTGACCGACCGGGAGGTCAAGCGGGGGCGGGGGGGAATCCGCGACATCGAGTTCGCCGTCCAGCTCCTCCAGCTGGTGCATGGCAGAGACGACCCGGCGCTGCGCTCGGCCAACACCCTCGACACCCTCGACGAGCTGGGCCGGGCCGGGTACGTCGACCTCGACGACGCCCGGGCCCTCGACCATGCCTACCGGCTGCTGCGAACCGTCGAGCACCGCCTCCAGCTGGTGAACGAGGAGCAGGTGCACGTCCTGCCCGAGGACACCGCGTCGCTCTCCCATCTGGCGCGGGTCATGGGCTATCGCGACGGCGTGGACGGCACCGCCGGGGAGCTCTTCGTCCGCTACCTCCACCGCCAGCAGGCGACCGTGCGGTCCATTCACGAGCACCTCTTCTTCCGACGGCTCCTCGATGCCCTCCTGGCCGCACCGGACACGGCCGGGCAGGGGGGACTGGGGCCCGACGCCGTCAAGGCCAGGTTGGCCGCCTTCGGGTTCACCGACGCTGCCCGGACCCGCCAGGCCCTGGCCGAGCTGACCCGAGGCCTGACGCGGTCGTCGCGTCTCATGCAACAGATGCTCCCGCTCCTGCTCGGTTGGCTGGCCGAGTCCCCCGACCCCGACCGGGGCCTGCTCGGGTTGCGCCTGCTGGCCAGCGGTGACGAACACCGCACCGGGGAGCTGGCCGTCGCCTTTCGGGAGTCGCCCGAAGCGGCCCGCCGGCTGTGCATCCTGCTCGGCACCAGCCGGCGCCTCACCCAGACCCTGGAGCACCACCCCGACCTGATCGCCGATCTCGCCGATCCCGAGGGGCTCGGGGCGCGGTCGGCCGCCGAACTTGCCGGCGGAGGCGTGGCCGCCCTGGCATGGCGGGCCGACGCCCGGGCGCGCCAGCGCGGGCTGGAGCGGTTCCGCGATCGGGAGGAGCTGCGCATCGCCGCCGCCGACATCCTCTCGCTGACCCCGCCCGGGGAGGACCCCGTCGTGGTCACCGGCGCCCACCTCAGCGCGCTGGCCGAGGCCTGCCTGCGGGCTGCCCTCGAGGTCGTGGCCCCGGTGGTCCCCTTCGCCGTCGTGGCCATGGGCCGGTTCGGGGGAGCGGAGCTGTCCTATGCCAGCGACCTCGACGTGTTGTTCGTCTACGACGGGACCACGCCTGGCGACTTCGCCGCCGCCGAGAAGACGGCGGCCAGCCTCCTCGAGTTCCTCGCCGGCCCCACACCGGCCACCCGCGTGTATGCCGTCGACGCCGGCCTGCGGCCCGAGGGCAAGGACGGTCCGCTGGCCCGCAGCCTCGACGGCTATCGGGCCTACTACGAGCGCTGGGCGCAGGTCTGGGAGCGCCAGGCGCTGCTCCGGGCCCGGTTCGTCGCCGGCGACGCCGACGTGGGCCGATGCTTCTGTGAGCTGATCGCTCCCCACGTGTGGCGCGACCCGTTCCCCGAAGCCGACGCCCGGGAGGTCCGCCGCATGAAGGCCCGCATCGAGCGCGAGCGCATCCCCCGTGGCGAAGACCCGCAGTTCCACCTCAAGCTCGGCCGGGGCTCGCTGTCCGACGTGGAGTTCACCGCCCAGTTGCTTCAGCTCCAGCACCAGGTGGCGGCGACGGGCACCATGGCCGCCCTCGACGCCCTGGCCCACGCCGGCGCCCTGGCCCACGCCGACCGGGTGGTGCTGGGCGAGGCCTACCGGTACTGCGAGCGTACGCGCAACCGGTGGTTCCTCATCAAGGGCGAGTCCGATGACTCGCTCCCGCAGTCGGCGGAGCAGCTGGCCCGACTGGCCCAGTCGTTGGCCACCACGCCCCAGGAGCTGCGCGACGGCTACCGGCGGGTCACCCGCCGGGCCCGCCAGGTGGTGGAACGGGTCTTCTACGGGCGGTCCTGAGGGGGCCTAGTTTGGTGCGGTGGTCACGACGGGCGTCGGAAACGCTGCTGCGGGCGCGCCGGCGCCTGAGGCCCGGCGCATCGTCATCAAGACCACGGCGCTCACCAAGGTGTTCCCCGGCCGCGACGGAGCGGCCCTCACCGCCGTCGATGCCCTCGACCTGGAGGTCGGGGAGGGCGAGATCTTCGGGCTCCTGGGGCCCAACGGGGCGGGCAAGACCACCACCGTCGGCATGCTCACCACCCGGGTGGTGCCCACCAGCGGGGGAGCGACGGTGGCGGGCGTCGACGTGGTTGGCGAGCCCAGCCTGGCCAAGCAGGCCATCGGGATGGTGTCCCAGTCGAACAACCTCGACCGCGCCCTCAGCGTCCGGGAGAACCTCTACTACCACGGTCGATACTTCGGCATGGGACCCCGCCGGTCACGGGAGGCGGCCGACGAGCTGCTCGAACGCTTCCGCCTGGCCGACCGGGCCGGTGCCGACGTCGCCACGCTGTCCGGAGGCATGGCCCAGCGGCTCATGGTGGCCCGGTCGATCATGCACAGGCCCCGCGTCCTGTTCCTCGACGAGCCCACCGCCGGCCTCGATCCCCAGAGCCGCCTGGCCCTCTGGGAGATCCTCGGCGAGTTGCACGACCTGGGCCAGACCATCCTGCTGACCACCCACTACATGGAGGAGGCCGACCAGCTCTCCGACCGGGTGGCGGTGATGGACCATGGCCGCCTGCTGGCCCTGGACACGCCCGACGCGCTCAAGCGGTCGGTGGCGGCCGACACCGTCGTGCGGGTGTCGGCCGACGGCGACCCGGCCCTGTTGGCGCGCCACTTCGAGGGATTCGACGGGGCTGAGGTGGTCCGCATGATCGACGACACCACGGTGGCCGTCGAGGTACGCGGCTCCAAGGGGGTGCTGCCGCGGATCGTCGAGCACGCCGAGGCCGGCGGCTTCACGCTCAGCGACCTGTCCCTCACCGAGCCCTCGCTCGAGACCGTGTTCATCAACCTCACCGGAAAGGACCTCCGTGAGTGATGTGACGTTGCCGACGACCGACGCCGGGGCCCGGCCGCTGGTCGAGCTCTCCCAGGCCCGGCCATCGGGGCGCGCCGGCCTGGTGGCCTTCGGGGCGCTGACTCTGCGCGACCTGGCGGTGTTGCGCAAGAGCCTGACGACCTTCGTGATCCGCACCATCATGCAGCCGCTGCTGTTCGTGTTCGTGTTCACCTACGTGTTCCCGAAGGTCGGCCAGGCCGTCGGGGGGGCGGGCGGCGCCGCCGACTTCTCCAGCCTGCTCGTCCCCGGCGTGGTGGCGATCGCCTGCATCTTCCAGGGGATCCAGGCGGTGGCCCTCCCGCTCGTGCAGGAGTTCGGCTACACCCGGGAGATAGAGGACCGGGTGATGGCCCCCCTGCCGGTATGGGCCGTGGCCGCCCAGAAGATCGCGTCGGGCGCCGTTCAGGGCATCCTGGCCGCCGCCGTGGTCTTCCCCCTGGCCATCCTCATCCCCAGCACCAAGGTCAGTCTCCACGTGGACTGGCCGCTGCTGCTCACCGTCACGCCGCTGTCGGCGGTGCTGGGGGCCTCCCTGGGCCTGGCCATCGGCACGCGGGCCGAGCCCCGCCAGGTGCCGCTGGTATTCAGCGTGATCATCCTGCCCATCACCTTCCT
>JBPCNP010000032.1:0-5913 GCA_051001215.1 Acidimicrobiales bacterium | reverse complement strand
GAACCAACCCATGTTGGCCGACGGCTCCACCACGTTGTCGCCCAGCAGGGCCGACACGGGGATGAACGACACATCGGTGACGTCGAGGCGGGCGGCGAAGTCGCGGAACTCCTCGACGATCTTCCAGTAGACATCCGCGTCCCAGTCGACCAGGTCCATCTTGTTGATGGCCACCACCAGGTGGGGCACCCGCAGGAGGTTGGCGATGAAGGCGTGGCGGCGCGACTGCTCGAGCAGGCCTTTGCGGGCGTCGACCAGCACGATGGCCAGGTCGGCGGTGGAGGCGCCGGTGACCATGTTGCGGGTGTACTGCACGTGACCGGGCGTGTCGGCGATCACGAAGCTGCGCCGGGGGGTGGAGAAGTAGCGGTAGGCCACGTCGATGGTGATGCCCTGCTCGCGCTCGGCCCGCAGGCCGTCGGTGAGCAGGGCCAGGTTGGTGTACTCGTAGCCCCGCTTGACGCTGGCCGCCTCGACGGAGGCCATCTGGTCCTCGAGGATCGACTTGGTGTCGTAGAGCAGACGCCCGATGAGCGTGCTCTTCCCGTCGTCGACGGAACCGGCCGTGGCGAAGCGCAGGAGCTCCATCGCTAGAAGTAGCCCTCCTTCTTGCGGTCCTCCATGGCGGCCTCCGAGACGCGGTCGTCGGCCCGGGTGGCGCCCCGCTCGGTGATGCGGGTGGCGGCGATCTCGGCGATGACGTCACCGATGGTGGACGCGCTCGACTCCACCGCGCCGGTGCAACTGGCGTCGCCCACGGTGCGGTAGCGCACGGTGGCCTCGAAGGGCTCCTCGTCGCCGATGGGCTGCACCCACTCGCTGAGGGCCAGCAGCATGCCGTCGCGCTCGATCACGGTGCGCTTGTGCGAGAAGTACATGGGCGGCACCTCGAGGTTCTCGACCTCGATGTAGCGCCAGACGTCGAGCTCGGTCCAGTTGGAGATGGGGAACACACGGATGTGCTCGCCCCGCCGGACGCGGCCGTTGTAGATCGACCACAGCTCGGGTCGCTGGGCTTTGGGGTCCCACTGGCCGAACTCGTCGCGGAAGGAGAACACCCGCTCCTTGGCCCGGGCCTTCTCCTCGTCGCGCCGGGCCCCGCCCAGGCAGGCGTCGAAGCCGTTGGCGGTGATGGCGTCGAGCAGGGTGGTGGTCTGCAGCCGGTTGCGGCTGGCCCGGGGCCCGGTCTCCTCGGCCACCCGGCCGCGGTCGATCGAGTCCTGCACCGAGGCCACGATGAGGCGCTCGCCCAGCTCGGCCACCCGCCGGTCGCGGAAGCCGATGACCTCCTCGAAGTTCTGGCCCGTGTCGATGTGCATGATGGGGAAGGGGAACGACGCGGGCCGGAACGCCTTCTCGGCCAGGCGCAGGAGCACCACTGAGTCCTTGCCCCCGCTGAACAACACCACCGGGTGCTCCAGCTCGGCGGCCACCTCGCGCATGATGAAGACGGCCTCGGCCTCCAGGGCCTGGAGCTGGCCCATCTCGTAGCGCCCGGCCGGGTCGAGGGCGCCGGGGGCGTGGTCCCCGTGGGTGTGGATGGTCACTGGCCGACGACCGCTCGGGTGACGCCGGTGCCGGTGACGCCGGTGACGCCGGTGGGTCCGGCGCCCGTGATTCCGGTGGGCAGGGCCGCCCACACCATGTCGAGCGACGCCTCCAGGTCCTGGGCGTGGGTGGGCACGACCAGCTCGGGGTCGAGCGGCGGCTCGTAGGGGTCGTCGACGCCGGTGAGGCCGGTGAGGTCGCCGGCCCGCTGGCGGGCGTAGAGGCCCTTCACGTCGCGCTCGGCGCACACCTCGACCGGCGTCGACAGGTAGACCTCCATGAAGCGGTCACCGTGCAGGGCCCGGACCTGGTCACGGTCGTCGCGGAACGGCGAGATCAGCGAGCACACCACGATCACCCCGTTGCGGCTGAGGAGGTGGGCCACGAAGCCCACCCGGAGCACGTTGGCGGCCCGGTCTTGGCGGGAGAAGCCCAGATCGGCGGTGAGATAGGTGCGCAGCTCGTCGCCGTCGAGCATCTCCACCCGGTGCCCGGTGGCCAGCAGGCGGGCGGTGAGGGCCCGGGCCAAGGTGGTCTTGCCCGCCGACGGCAGCCCGGTGAACCACACGGTGATGCCGTCGCCGGCCGTCGTGGCGTCGCCCGCCGCAGGGCGCGCCGGCTGCTCGGCTGTGGCCTGCCCGGCTGTTGCCTGCCCGGTCATGGCGCGCCTCCCGTCAGTGTGGTTTCCCCGTCACCCATGGTGCTCAGAACGCCCCTACCAGCTTGAGTCCGGTCGATACGAGTACGACGAACAGCGTAGGCCGAAGAAGGCGGTCGGGCGCCCCGGCCGACAACCGGGCCCCCACGTAGACCCCGGGGATCCCGCCTACCAGCAGGGATCCCGTCAACGAGAAGCTGACGTCGCCGAACAGCAGGTGGCCGAGGGCGGCGGAGGCGACGAGGGGGATGGCCTGGACCAGGTCGGTGCCCACCAGCTCGCGGGCGAGCAGGGTGGGGTAGGCGATCAGCAGCATCACGATGATGAGCGAGCCCGAGCCCACCGACGTCAGCCCCACCAACAGGCCGCCGACGGCCCCGATGGCGATGGTGCGCACCGGGCGCACGTCGATGGCCACGATGGTCGTGCCAGACGGCTCGCGCCGGCTCTGGATGATCGGCTTGGCGATCATGGCCAGCGCGGCCACGAGCAGGACGCCCCCGAGAAGCGGTTTCAGGGCAGTGCTGGCGTCGGCCCCGAGCGACTTGAGGAGCAGGACGCCGGCGAACGCCGCCGGCACCGACCCCACCGTGAGCCACCCGACCATGGCCTTGTTGACGTTGCCCCGGCGCAGGTGGACGCCGCCGCCGATGGGCTTCATCACAAGCGACACCACCAGGTCGCTGCCCACCGCCGACAGGGGGTCGATGTTGAAGAACAGGATCAGCATCGGCGTCAACAGGGCGCCGCCACCCATGCCCGTCATGCCGACCATCAGCCCCCCGAGCAGCCCGGCGGCGGCGATCGCCCAGTTCATGTCGCCCGGCTTGCGTCGGCCCCGGCGGCGGCGGCGATGACGGCCTCGGCCAGCTCCGGCCGGCAGATCAACACGTCGGGCAGCCAGGGGTTGGGCTGGTTGTAGCGCAGGGGGGAGCCGTCGACCCGCGACGCGTGCAGCCCGGCGGCGGCGGCTACGGCCACGGGAGCGGCCGAGTCCCACTCGTACTGCCCCCCGGCGTGCAGGTAGATCTCAGCCTCGCCCCGCACCACGGCCATGGCCTTGGCCCCGGCCGAACCCATGGCCACCGTCTCCGCGCCCAGGCTGGCGGCCACGTCGACGGCGAGCGCCGGCGGGCGGGTGCGGCTCACGATCATCCGTGGCGGGCCGTCATGGAGGGGAACGAGTGGCGGGGGCGACCCGGTGCTGAAGGTGACGCCGAGGGCGGGCAGGGCCACCGCCCCCACCACCAGCTCGCTGCCGACAACCAGGGCGACGTGCACGGCCCAGTCGGCCCGGCCCGCTTCGGTGAACTCCCTGGTGCCGTCCAGGGGGTCGACGATCCACACCCGGTGAGCCGCCAACCGGGCCTGGTCGTCGGTCGCCTCTTCCGAGAGGATGGCGTCGCCCGGGCACGCCTCCGACAGGGCGGCGACGATGGCGGCGTGGGCGGCACGGTCGCCCTCGTCGCCCATGGCTTTGCCGACGGCCGTCGACGTCGACCGAACCTCGAGCAGCACCTGCCCGCCTCGCTCGGCCACGGCGGCCGCGAGGGTGGCGTCAGCGGACGATGTCATGTCTTCGGGTTCGGTCATGGGTTTCGAGCCTGAGGTTCAGTGCGGCACCCCCGCCAAGGGCCGGCGAAAAAGCGAGACGACTATAAGTCTACTAATTCGGTGGAATCGAGCCTACAGCGTCCGGGCGGACGATCGGATAGGAGATGTCGGGTGTACGCCCGTCCTTCGCCCCACCTGCAGGTCTCGGGTGCCGGACGTGCTTGTAGATGCCGGCGGTGGTCCCCGATAGAGTGTGTTCACACGTCAACGGCGGACCTGCGAAAAGTGCCGGCCGCAGCGGGCTAGGTGACTACGGCGATGGAAAACAGAACACGGGTCGAGAACAGGGGAGCCGGGGGGTCCCCGTCGAACGGTTGGCGACACTGGGTGATGCCCCGGGTCCGGTCGTTGCTCGTGCGCCGGAGGCTTGCGCTGCAGTGCACCATTGATGCGGCCGCGTGGGCGCTGGCGCTGGCCTTTGCTCTGGCCCTTCGGTTCGATCTCCATCCCGGAGACGCCGACTGGCGGGGGCTGATCGCCTTCCTACCCATCGTCTGCGTCGCCCAGGTGGTGGCCGGCCTGTCGTCGGGCCTGTACAGGGGGCGCTGGCGGTTCGGCAGCTTCGACGAAGTGGCCGGCCTGGCCCGCTCCACGATCATCGCCACGTTGCTGTTGTTCGTCGCCAATCTCTGGGGCACGTGGGTCCCCCGCAGCGTGCCCCTGGCCGGGGGCCTTTCCGCCTTGGTGCTCATGGGCGGGGCCCGGTACGCGTGGCGCCTCGTGCTCGAGCGTCGTCGGCGACCTGGGGGCGATGGTTGCGAGCGCCTGGTCGTCCTCGGCGCCGGCGAGGGGGCGGCCCAGGTGATCACCGCCATGCTGCGTGATCCCGACAGCCCGTACCTGCCGGTGGCGCTCATCGACGACGACCCGGCCAAGCGCCACCTGCGCATCCTCGGCGTACCCGTCGTCGGCACGCGGGCTTCCCTGGCCGACGCCGCGAAGCGTTTCGAGGCCGACGGTGTCCTCATCGCCATGCCGAGCGCTCCCGCCACTCTCGTCACCGAGGTCAGTGAGCTGGCCCTCTCGATCGGCCTGGCCATCAAGGTGCTCCCTCCGGTGCGCGAGCTGTTCGGTGGGCCGCTGAGCGTTGACGACATCCGCAATCTCAGTCCCGCCGACTTGTTGGGTCGCCACGAGATCCACACCGATCTCGAGGGCATTGCCGGCTACCTCACCAACCGGCGGGTGCTGGTCACCGGCGCCGGGGGCTCTATCGGCTCGGAGTTGTGCCGCCAGATCTACTGCTTCGGACCGAGCGAGCTCATCATGGTCGACCGTGACGAGTCGGCCCTGCATGCCGTGCAGTTGTCCATCGAGGGCCGGGCCCTGCTGGACACGCCAGATCTCGTACTCGTCGACCTGCGCGACCGTGAGGTCGTCAAGGCGATGCTCTGTGAACGCCGACCCGACGTGGTCTTTCACGCCGCTGCTCTCAAGCACCTCACGTTGCTCGATCGTCACCCGGCCGAGGCCGTCAAGACCAACGTGTGGGGAACCCTCGACTTGGTTCAAGCCGCCGTCGATTGCGGCGTCGAGCGCTTCGTCAACATCTCCACCGACAAGGCCGCCGACCCCATCAGCGTCCTCGGGAAGACCAAGCGCGTGGCCGAGCGCCTCACCGCCCACTGCGCCATCGACTCGGCCACCGCCTGTATCAGCGTCCGGTTCGGCAATGTGCTGGGCAGCCGGGGTTCGGTGCTCACCACGTTTACGTCCCAAATCGAGCGGGGAGGACCGATCACCGTCACCCACCCCGACGTCACCCGCTATTTCATGACCGTCGAGGAGGCGGTGCAGCTGGTGATCCAGGCGGGGGCCATCGGCTCCTCCGGCGAGGTCCTGGTGCTCGACATGGGCGAACCCGTACGCATCGACGAGGTGGCCCGCATCATGGCCAGTCGCTCGGACCGCAAGGTGACCATCGATTACACGGGTCTACGCCCGGGCGAGAAGCTCACCGAGGTCCTCCTGGGTGAGGGTGAGATCGACCGCCGTCCCAAGCACCCGATGATCTCCCAGGTCGACGTGCCCCCGCTCGACCCCGCCCTCGTGAGGAACCTCGATGTGGCGGGCGACAACGAAGAAATTCTGCG
>JBPCNP010000031.1:0-2630 GCA_051001215.1 Acidimicrobiales bacterium | reverse complement strand
TGGCCGGCTCTGGCCCCTCCGACGTGGTGCGTGCCGTGACCCGGGCGGTGATCGACCACCGCGGCCGCGAAAGACTCAGCGACGACACCACCATCTTGTGCGTCGACTGGCGCGGCCCGCGGCCCCGGTGATCACCCGCACCCTCACCAGCAAGGCGTTGGAGGTCCCAGGGTCACCGACTTAGGCATCGGTGGTGGTGCCTCCCCCGTTGTGGGGCTGGCCCACGCCACGCCAGTCGCCAGGCACACGACCATCGCCGTGCCGGCAAGGCCAACAGCAGCCTGCAAACGCCTCGAATGACGCACGGAGCTCCTCCTCAACGCTTGGGCTACGATCGCCCTACGGGCTGCGCCAGTTCGTCGACGTTGCCCTCAAGGCGCTCTCCCCCGGCGTGAACGACCCGACGACAGCCCAGGACGCCATCTTCCACATCGCCGCCGTCCTCGCCGAGCTCCTGCGCCGCAACCCCCCGCCTGCAGTACGAGCCGACGATGACGGACGACGGGTCATCCTCGACCAGCAGTACACCCACGATGACGTGGTCGCACTCGCCTTCGACGAGATGCGTGTCGTCGCATCCGGCCAGCCCTCGGTCTGCATCTACCTCCTGGAGGCGATGGCGCTCCTCCACGAATCGTTGACGGTCACCGACCGCACCTCCCAAGCCGCCCTGGTGGTGATCCAAGCGGGGCTGGTGGTCGCCGGCTGCGAGGCCGCCGACGTGTTGCCGGCTGACGTCGAGCGTGTTCGTGGCGCCCACAGCAAGCGATTCAGCCCGACCGGGGGCTGAGGCGGTGAGCTCGCGTGAGTAGTAACCGTGGGCAACGCAGATCTTGAGCATCGCCTTGCTGATCCAGTCAACCTTGTCCGGCAATAGGGTCCGGCCGGCAGGCGCGACTGGGATCCGGGGGCGGAGCTTGTACAAGTAGCAACCTGAAGCGTGGAACATGCGCCTCGTCCTCGGGGTCGCCACGTCGTCGGCGTCGTCGCCGCGTTCGGGCTGTTCTACCTCGGCGAACGGGTCTTCGATCTCGACCGCGCCCACATCCAGACCTAGATGTACCTGAAGCGGTCCGTCGCTTGGGCACCTCACGATCTTTCTCACCCGCACCCGCGGGCCGTTCTGGGCCCACCGCCCCGCCCGAATCCTGCTCATCGCTGTTTTCGGTACCCAGGCCGTGGCGACACTGCTCGCCGTGTACGGCATCTCCATGACCCCCCTCGGCTGGGCTGGGCACTGTTCGTTACCCGTCGAGATGGCACGGTCGAAGACCGCCCTGGCGTCGAGCGCCCTACCTTGGCGGGCCAGGCACTCGGCCAACCAGAGGCGCAGGCCAGGAATGCCCCTTCCCGCCCGCCCAGCCCCTCCTCGGAGCAGTAGCGCCGCACCAGGCCGCCGTCGTCGAGCTGGGCCCGGACGGCGTCAGTCGTGCGCAGCATCCGCTCGTCGTCATAGGCCACGAAGTCGACGCTCGGCAGCAGCAGGAGGGCGGCGTCGAGGGCGGTGCTGCCGAAGGCCTGCACGAAGGTCCCGGTGCCCTCGTCGTAGCCCTGCGACTCCACCGCGGCCCGGATCTCGTCGCGGGTCTTGCTCCAACGGCGTTCCGGCGCCTTGCGCATGCATTCCTGAGAGAGACGCAGCCCCCGATCCAGCGCCGCCCAGCAACATGACCTTGGAGTGCACGGCGCTGGCCGGCCCGGACGCTCGAGGCGGGGCATGCAGCACCAGTCGATGGAAGCCTGCCGGGAGACCAGGGCGGCCGAGTGGCGGTCCCCTATGAAGGCGTAGTCGCCGATCGGCGGGTATGACTCCGACGCAACGTCGGATCGGCAGTTCACCGGACCTTCGTCTCGTCCATCGTCGGTCGGGCCGATGATCCGCCCGGTGCGGATTTTGCCTCGGTCGGCGCCTGCCCATTGGAGCGGCGGGAGTACACACATCGAGCTGCCACGGTGACCTCCGAAAAAACGAGGGCTGCGATCGTGACGCTGGCCATGGCCGAGACAAGGCAGAGGGAGCACCAGTGCCCGTAGGCGGCCTGGAGCCCGGTGAGAAGCAGGCTTCCACCGGCCATCGCCGCGGCGATCCCGCCCAGAGCGAGCACCGGCCAGGGCCGCGTGCGGGCCCGGTCCGTGACGCCCCGGAGCTCGAGGAAGAGCTCTGACCCGTACAGGGCGACGCCGAAGGCCGCATCGGGAAAGCCCAGCCACCGGACCAGGGGCGACCGACGGAGAACCCACTCGCTGCCGTCCAGGGAGAACGGGTCCCAGATACGGGAGACCAGCTCGAGCTGGTACATCGTCAGGTAGAGAGCGGTGCTCAGCCCGACCAAGGCGAGGACGGCGACCGTTGACCGGCGTGGTGACAGAGCTCTCAATGCTCCGGGACGGTCGGGGGCTCCACCGCGAGACAGGGCAGCGACACCCGTGGACCCCGACGTCGATGCAAGGACATGGACAAACTCCTGGGACTCGTCTGCTGGTGCAGGCCTACCCCTCGCCTCTGACCGGAAAATGACTGGTGTCCCGTGAGCACGTGGGCGCGACAAGACGGGGTTGCGGGGCGGGGCCCCGCTCGGGGCGTGAGCCCCGACGGCGTCGTGGTCAGGCGGCGGGAGCGAGCGTGACGG
>JBPCNP010000030.1:0-4551 GCA_051001215.1 Acidimicrobiales bacterium | reverse complement strand
CCTTTCCTCACCTGGTCATGCGGCCTGGTGGGGGTATCCGGTATTAGCACCGGTTTCCCGGTGTTATCCCAGTCTTCGGGGCAGGTTGCTCACGTGTTACTCACCCGTTCGCCGCTCGATCTTCCCCGGTGTTGCCACCGGTTGAATCTCGCTCGACTTGCATGTGTTAAGCACGCCGCCAGCGTTCGTCCTGAGCCAGGATCAAACTCTCCGTCGAGATCAAAAGATCGCGTGCATCCGTGAAGATGCGCACGACCCGAAGATCAGGAGAGCCGGCTCCGGGGTGACTAGAACCCCATCACCGACTTCATTGACAGATGACGGTCACCTTCGTGACCGCCCGCACTGGCTGATGGAAACTGTGCCGCCGACACCCAAAAGGCGTCGACAACCAGTCTCCGTGGCTCTCTGTTCCGTTTTCAAGGAGCGATCAGGCACGCGTCTCGCAAGAGACGGAGGTGCGCTCTTCGTTTGTTGCCGAGGGTTGCAGAGCGTACTCCGCACTTCCTCCACCCGGTCCGAGCGTGAGCCTGGTTCCGGTTTCGGCCCCGTTCGACGGCAGCCCTGGGGGCTTCCGGCGACCGGCGCAAGGGGAGACTCTATCAGCTCTCGCCGTGCTTCTCAACCCTGGAGGGCGAACCCGCGGTTGCTAGGCGAAGTGCACGAGATGATAGCTGCGCTTGCCCCTGCGGACCACGACGTAGCCCCCCGCCAGCAGGTCGCCGAAGCGCACCCGGTGGTCGACGTCGGTGATCCGGCGGTTGTTCACGTACGCCCCACCACCCTGGATCGTGGACCGGGCGGCCGAGCGGGAGGCGACGAGGCCGGTGGCCACCAGCAGATCGGCTGTCTCCACGCCGAGGGTCAGGTCGGCCACGGGCCGATCCGTCGAGGGCGCCTCGGCGAACACGTCGAGCAGGGTGGACTCGTCGAGGAGGGCCAGCTCGTCCCGGAACAGGGCCTCGGCGGCCCGTTCCGCCCCGGCAGCCGCCTCCTCTCCGTGCACCGCCGTCGTCAACTCCCGAGCCAGGGCGCGCTGGGCCCGGCGGGCCTGCGGACGAACCGCCACCTCGGCCTCGAGGTCGGCCACCCGGTCGGGCCCGAGGTTGGTGAGCAGGCGGAGGTAGCCGATCACGTCGCGGTCGTCGGTGCGCACCCAGAACTGGAAGAACTGGTACGGGCTGGTCCGGGCAGGGTCCAGCCAGACCGCCCCGGATGCGGTCTTGCCGAACTTGGTGCCGTCGGCGGTGGTGATGAGCGGCCAGGTGAGGCCGTAGGCGCGTGCGCCCCGGGTCCGGCGGATCAGATCGATCCCCGCGGTGATGTTGCCCCATTGGTCGCTGCCCCCGGCCTGCAGCCGGCACCCGTAGGTGTCGTGGAGATGGAGGAAGTCGTAGGCCTGCAGGAGCATGTAGCTGAACTCGGTGTAGGAGATCCCCTGCTCGCGCTCGGTGAGGCGGGCCCGCACCGACTCCTTGGCGACCATGGTGTTGACGGTGAAGTGCTTGCCCACCTCACGGAGGAAGTCCGTGAGCCCCAGGGCGCCCAGCCAGGCCGAGTTGTCCACCAGGAGGCCGTCGCCGCCGCCGGGGCCGAAGTCGATGAACGCCTCCAGCTGGGTGCGGATGCCCGCGGCGTTGGCCTGGATCTCGGCCACCGACAGCAAGGGCCGCTCGGTCTGCTTGCCGCTGGGGTCGCCGATGAGCGCCGTCCCGCCGCCCACCAGTGCGATGGGGCGGTGTCCGGCCCGCTGGAACCGGGCCAGCCCGACCACGCCGACCAGATGACCCACGTGCAGGCTGTTGGCGGTGGCGTCGAAGCCGGCATAGACGGTGAACCGCTCGGCGCCCAGCCTGGCCCCGAGGTCGTCGTCGGTGACCTGGTGGACCATGCCCCGCCAGGCCAGCTCGGGCATGACCCCGGTCGCCTGCGGCGGGGCACCGGTCGTCGGGCCGCCACTCGGATCGGTCACCCCGGCACGCTACCGGTCCGCCGGCCCATCAGCCGGGAATGGTAACGATGATGGGATGGATGCGGTCGTGGTCGGTGCCGGTCCGAACGGGCTGGCAGCCGCCGTCACCCTGGCCCGGGCCGGGCTGTCGGTCCTGGTCCTCGAGGCGGCCGACGTGGCCGGCGGCGGGACCCGGTCGGAGGAGCTGACCCTCCCCGGCTTCGTCCACGACGTGTGCTCGACGGTCCATCCCCTCGGAGCCGCCTCTGCGTTCTTCGCCGGCCTGCCCCTCGGCGATCACGGCCTGGCCTGGGCCCACCCCCAGGTGCCGGCGGCCCACCCCCTGCCCGACGGGTCGGCGGCGATGCTGGACCGGTCACTGGGAGCGACCGCCGCCGGGCTGGCCGGCGACGGCCGAGCGTGGCGTCGCCTGATGGGACCGCTGGTCGACCAGTGGGACCCGCTGATCGACACCCTGCTGGCGCCCGTGCTGCGGGTTCCCCCCCATCCCCTGGTGCTCGCCCGGTTCGGCCTGCGGGCCATCCTGCCCGCCGCCACTCTGGCCCGCCGGCTGTTCCATGCCGACGCCGCCCGGGCCCTGTTCGCCGGCCTGGCCGGCCACGCCATCCTCGATCTCGGTGCCCCGTTGACCTCGTCGTTCGGGGTCACCCTGGGGGCCAGCGCCCACGCCGTGGGCTGGCCCGTGGCCCGGGGCGGCTCCCAGCACATCGCCGACGCCCTCGTGTCCTACCTGCGCTCCCTCGGCGGCGAGGTGGCCACCGGCCAACGGGTGTCGTCGCTGGCCGACCTGCCGGGGGCCCGGGCCGTGCTGTTCGATCTCACCCCCCGCCAGATCGTGGCCATCGCCGGGGAGCGCCTGGCCGGCGGGTACCGGCGACGCCTCCAGCGCTACCGCTACGGGTCGGGGTCGTTCAAGGTCGACTACGCCCTCGACGGGCCCGTCCCGTGGACGGCCCCCGGCGTCGCCCGCGCCGGCACCGTCCACGTCGGGGGCACCATCGACGAGGTGGTGGCCGCCGAGCACGATGTGGCCCGGGGTCGCCATCCGGAGCGGCCGTTCGTCCTGTGCGCCCAGCCCAGCCTCTTCGACGCCGGCCGTGCGCCGGAGGGCAGGCACACCTTCTGGGCCTACTGCCACGTGCCCCCCGGGTCGACCGTGGACATGACCGCGGCCATCGAAGCTCAGGTCGAACGCTTCGCCCCTGGCTTTCGCGACCGGGTCCTGGCCCGCCACGTGATGTTCCCGGCCGACCTGGAGCGCCACAACGCCAACAACGTCGGCGGCGACGTGGCCGGCGGCTCCCACGGGGGCCTCCAGCTCGTGGGCCGCCCGGTGCTGGCCGCCGATCCCTACGCCCTGCCCATCGAGGGCATGGCCGCCTACCTGTGCTCGTCGTCGACGCCGCCCGGCGCCGGCGTGCACGGCATGTGCGGTTGGTGGGCGGCCCAGTCCGCCCTTCGCCACCTGGCCTGACCCGTCACCGGGTACCGTCGGGTCGTGCGCTGCCCGGGGTGTTCGAGCCTCGAGGACAAGGTCGTGGACTCGCGGACCGCCGACGAGGGGGCGGCCATCCGCCGCCGCCGCGAGTGCCTCGACTGCGGCCGGCGCTTCACCACCTACGAACGCCTCGAAGAGGCGCCCGTCGTGGTGCTCAAGCGCTCAGGCGGGCGGGAGCCCTTCTCCCGGGCCAAGATCGCCGAGGGCGTCCTGGCCGCAGCCAAGAATCGCCCGGTCAGCGCCGACGACGTCGACGCCCTGGTCGTCGAGGTGGAGGAGGCGGTGCGCCTCGAAGGCCCCGAACTCACCAGCGCCCGTATCGGTCTCACCGTCCTCGAACGCCTCCGTGCCCTCGACCAGGTCGCGTACCTGCGCTTCGCCAGCGTCTACAAGGGTTTCGAGGGCCCGGGCGACTTCGAGCGCGAGATGGGCCTGCTGTGGAAGCACGAGCCTCCGTCACGGGCGGGCTCGTAGCCCTTTTTTGTCCACAGCCCCTGACGTGCACCTTCGCGGGAGAGAACCCTTGCGGCTGTAGTTACGGTGCTGTAATTTGTATCTGCATCTCGTAGCCGGGCGGTACCCACCCACAAGATGTTGTGGTTGACAGTGTGTGGTGACGACGGACGCGACAGAACTCACGAACAGCCCTCGAGGGAGGTGCCCCGCATGGCCATGGCCCCGGAGCAGACAGGCATCGGCATCCGCCGCCACTTCACCACCGAGGGCATCGAGCCCTACGACGAGGTCGTCTGGGAGCGGCGCGACGCCCGGATCACGAACTACCGCGACGGCAAGGTGGCCTTCGAGCAGCGCGACGTCGAGTTCCCCGTGGGCTGGTCGCAGAACGCCACCAACATCGTGGCTCAGAAGTACTTCCGGGGGGGGCTGGGCACTCCCGAGCGCGAGTCGTCGCTGCGCGAGGTGATCGACCGGGTGGCCGACACCGTCACCCGGTGGGGCACCAAGGACGGCTACTTCGTCGACGACGCCGAGGCCGAGGCCTTCCGGGCCGAGCTCAAGCACCTGGTCCTCCACCAGAAGGCAGCCTTCAACTCGCCCGTGTGGTTCAACATCGGCGTGG
>JBPCNP010000029.1:0-21951 GCA_051001215.1 Acidimicrobiales bacterium | reverse complement strand
GGACGAAGCGGTCGAGGAAGCCGGGTTGCAGCTCCTCGTCGTAGCCTAGGGCCCGAAGCAGCACGAACAGGCTCAGACGGCGCTTGCGGGCCACGCGGGTGCCGGCGGTGACGTCCTTGCCGGGCTTCTGCTCGATGTCGAACTCGATCCACTCACCCCGGTAGGGGTGGATGGTGCCGGTGGCGATGGTCTTGGCGTCGCGACCGGGCTGGAAGATGACGCCCGGGGAGCGCACGAGCTGGGAGACGACCACCCGCTCGGTGCCGTTGATGATGAAGGTGCCCTTGTCGGTCATCACCGGGAAGTCCCCCATGAAGACCGTCTGCTCTTTGATCTCGCCCGTGTTGGCGTTGAGGAACTGGGCCCGGACGAAGATCGGGGCCGAGTACGTCATGTCCTTTTCCTTGCACTCGTCCACCGTGAACTTCGGGGGAGGGCGCAGGTCGGGATCGGCGGCGTCGAACTCCAGCAGCAGCTTGAGCTGTCCGGTGAAGTCCTCGATGGGGCTGATGTCGCGGAAGGTCTCGGCCAGACCGGTGTCGAGGAACCAGCGGAACGAGTCACGCTGGACGGCGATCAGATCCGGCAGCGGCAGGACTTCACCGAGGCTGGAGAAGGAGAAGCGTTCCCGAGTGGCGGGACGGGACGGCACGGGGCGGCTCCCTTTAGGAAGGTGCGAGCAGTGGTGCTGGGGGTGCGGGGGCGCGTCTCATCCAACAACTTGCAGAGAGGTGAGACACGCGGCCGGGCACAGCACTGGACAGTTTACCCATACCGACGCGTGACGGCAAGGCCGATACGTGCCTGGGAGGAGGCTAAGCCAAACGATGCCGCCGGTCAAGGGCCTGGGGAGAACATGTTCCTGGACGCCAGGGTAGCTTGACAGCCTCAGATCCAAAACGAGAGGAGATCAGCATGCGCAAGATCATCGGGGTCCTCATGGGAGCGGCGATGCTCGTCGGTGTGGCCGGGCCGGCCTCGGCTGCGACGAACAATCAGCAGTTCGAGATCGTTGTCCGGTTCAACGGCAACGACACGGCCTCGTGCCGAGTCATCGCCACCGGGCCCATCCAGGGCGTAGGCACGTGTACGACTACCGATGTGAGCAACAACGTCACCGATGTCCACCTGATCCTGCCCGGAGGCACGGTCGACCTTCGGGCCAGGCAGTTCGGCGGCACCGACAGCTTCAACCAGCAGGCGTGCGTCGACACGTTCACCTTCAAAGAGAACTTCCGGGTCACCGGGGGCACGGGCGCCTTCGCAGGCGTGACCGGTAGCGGCGTCGACATCGGTCGCGGTGTGTTCACAGCCGCTCGTACCGCTCACGGCTGCGATCCGAACCAGGGCAGGGGTTCAGTCTTGGTCACCGTCACCGGCCACATCAGCCTCCGCGGCGGGTCGGCCGCGGCCTGACTGCAACCATCGGGTCACCGGGGCCATCCCGCCCCCGGTGACTCGGCGGATCCTGCTACTTGACCTCGACGGTGGCGCCGGCCGCCTCGAGCTGGGTCTTGGCCTTGTCGGCGTCCTCCTTGGAGGCCTTCTCCAGGACGGGCTTGGGAGCGTTGTCGACCAGGTCCTTTGCCTCCTTCAGGCCCAGGTTGGTGAGCGAGCGCACCTCCTTGATGACCTGGATCTTCTTGTCGCCCACGGCGGTGAGGAGGACGTCGAACTCGTCCTGCTCCTCCACGGCCGGCGCAGCCTCACCTCCGCCCCCGGCGGGAGCGGCGGCGGCGACCGGGGCGGCAGCGGTGACGCCGAACTTGTCCTCGAACTCCTTCAGCAATTCACTGAGCTCGAGCACGGTCATGTTGGCGATGCTGTCGAGAATGTCTTCTTTTGTGGCCATCACTGCTCCTTGTCGGCAGACTCGTTGCCGTCGGGGGACTCGGTCGTGGGTTGGGCCGACGCCGCGGGGGCATCGACAGCTGGAACGTCGGATGTCTCGCTTTGCTGTACCGGTACCACTGCCTCGGGCGCCTCGTCGGAGGATCCCGTGACCACGGCCTCCGGCGCCTCGCTGGCCGCGCCTCCCGCCTCCGGAACAGGCGCCTCAGGGGCCGGGGCTTCGGGCGCCTCCGGAGCGGGTGCCTCCGAAGCGGGTTCCTCCGGAGCGGGTGCCTCGGGTGCCGGTGCTTCGGGTGCCTCCGGAGCGGGTGCCTCCGGCGCCTCGGCGGCAGGAGCCGGTGCTTGGGCCTCCGGTGCCGGGGCCTCGGGGTCCGGCGTCTCCGGTGCTGGAGCCTCCGGTGCCGGCATCTCCGGTGCCGGCGTCTCCGGTGCCGGCGTCTCGGGGTCGGCACTCACGGGCGCATCCGCGGTCGAGGATCCGGCGTCGGGGGCCGGAGGGTCGGTGGGCGTCTCCGAGGTCTCGACGTCGGCGACGGCCGGGGGGGCCTCGTCGGTCACGGCTTGCGGGCCGCCACGCTTGTCGATGAGGGCGGCCAGGCCGTAGGCCAGATTGCGGGGAAGGGCGGCCAGCAGGCCGGCGAACTGGCGCAGGGGGGCGGCGAAGGCCCCGGCCAGCTGGGCCAGGACGACCTCGCGAGGGGCCACATCGGCGAGCGAGGCGGCGTCGGCTGCGCTGAGGGCGGTACGACCGAGCACCCCACCCTTGACCACCAGGTTCGGGGCCGTCTTGGCGAACTCCTTGAGGGCCTTGGCCACCAGCACGGCGTCCCCGTCGACGAAGGCCACGCCCGTCGGGCCCACCAGGAGGTGGTCGAGACCCTCGAGGCCCAGATCAGCCACGGCCAGGCGGACGAGGGTGTTCTTGTAGATCTTGTAGTCGCCGCCGGCGGCCCGGACGGACTGGCGCAGCTCAGCCAGCTCCTCGACCTTGAGGCCGCGGTACTCGGTGAGCAGCGTGGCCGTGGCCGACGAAAGGCGCTCACGCACCTCGTCGACGACAGCGACTTTCTCAGGTCTCGGGTTTTCGATGGCCACGTGGCTGACCTCCTCGTCCGGGCGATTGGCACGGCAGACGAGAAGACCCCGGGAACTGGACTTCACGCCTGGTTGGGCGGGTCCGGATCAGACCCTTGTGCGCCGAGCGCGCCGAACGTCTGGGGCGTTGGTGAGTAGGAAAGGGAATCTACTACGTTTTCGGCGACGGGCCCGCCACCAGACCGTCCGTCAGGAGGCTTCGGCCAGCTCTTCTTCGAGGCCCTTCAGCCCGTTGGGGTCGACCTTCACGCCGGGGCCCATGGTGGACGACACCGTGATGCCCCGCAGGTAGCGCCCCTTGGCGGCCGCCGGCTTGGCCCGGGACAGCTCGTCGAGGACGGCGCGGAGGTTCTCGAGCAGGTCACGGCGGGCGAAGCTGGCCCGGCCGATGGGCACGTGGATGTTGCCGTAGCGGTCGGTCCGGTACTCGACCCGGCCGCCCTTGAACTCCTTGACGGCCTTGCCCACCTCGTCGGTGACCGTGCCCGTCTTGGGGTTGGGCATGAGCCCGCGGGGGCCGAGCACGCGCCCCAGCTTGCCGACCTGGGAACGCATGAGGTCGGGCGTGGCGATGGCCACGTCGAAGTCGAGGAAGCCCGCCGAGACCCGCTCCGCCAGGTCGTCGCCACCGACGACCTCGGCGCCGGCCTCCCGGGCCTCGGCGGCCGCGGCCCCGTCGGCGAAGACGGCGACGCGCACGGTCTTGCCGGTGCCCGCCGGGAGGGCCACGGTACCGCGCACGATCTGGTCGGCCTTCCTGGGATCGACACCCAGGCGAACGGCCAACTCGACGGTCTCGTCGAATCGAGCCGAGGCCAGGCTCCTCACCAGGTCGATGGCCTCGCCGGGGCTGTGCAGGTTCTGGCCGTCGAAACGGCGAACGGCCTCGGCGTACTTCTTGCCACCCTTGGTATGGGTCGTCATGAGCTCATCTTTCTGATCGCTCGGACCGTCTAGCGGACGGAGATGCCCATGGAACGGGCGGTGCCGACGACCTGCTTCTTGGCCGCGGCCAGGTCGTTGGCGTTCAGGTCGGGCATCTTGGTGGTGGCGATCTCGGTGACCTGGGCGTCGGTGACCGTGCCTGCCGCCTCACGGCCGGGCAGGGTCGAGCCCTTGTCCAGGCCTGCGGCGGCCCGTAAGAGCACCGGCGTGGGCGGGGTCTTGGTGATGAACGTGAACGAGCGGTCCTCGAACACGGTGATCTCGGCCGGGATGACGGTGCCCCGCTGGGACTCCGTGGCCGAGTTGTACTGCCGGCAGAACTCCATGATGTTGACGCCGTGGGGGCCGAGCGCCGTCCCCACGGGCGGGGCCGGGGTGGCCGCCCCTGCCGGGATCTGGATTCTCACCACCGCGGCGACGCGTCTCTTCGCCATGTGCTTTCCTCTCCTGTTCTGTCGCCAGCGTTACAGCTTGGCGACTTGGCTGAATTCCAGCTCGACCGGTGTCTCCCGCCCGAAGATGTTGACGAGGACCTTGACCTTCAGCTGGTCCTCGTTGATCTCGGCGATCGACCCGGAGAAGTCGGCGAACGGGCCTTCCTTGACCCGGACGCTCTCGCCGACCTCGTACATGGGCCGATGGGGTCGCGTCTTCTTGGTGCCCTCGGTTCCCTCGGGCTGCACCTGGAGGATGTTCTCGACCTCCTTGCGCGACAGCGGCGTGGGCTTGGCTCCGAGACCCACGAAGCCGGTGACCCCGGGCGTGTTGCGAACGACCCGCCAGGAGTCGTCGTCGAGCTCACAGCGCACGAGGAGGTAGCCGGGGAACACCTTCTTCTGGACGGTGACCTTCTTTCCGCCCTTGAACTCGATCACGTCCTCCATGGGGATCACGCACTCGAAGATGCGGTCTTCCATGTTCATGGAGGCGATCCGGCTCTGCAGGTTGGACTTCACCTTGTTCTCGTAGCCGGCGTACGTGTGCACGACGTACCACGATCCAGGCCGGTCGTACGGGCTCTCGACGACGATCTCCTCGAGATCGTCCTCCTCCTCGTCGTCGCCGAGGAGGCTGCCGTCATCGGCACCTCCGGCAGGCTCGAGGGCGGGGGCCTCGGGAACCTGGGCCTCGGGAACCTGGGCCTCGGGAACCTGGGCGGCGAGCAACTCGTCCTCGGTGAGGACGACGGGCTCGTCGGCGTCGGGCTGGGTGGCTTGGGCTGTCTGGTCGGACGTGGGACCGTCTCCGATGTCGGACATCACTTGAACAGGATGATGACGAATTTTCCGAATGCGTAATCGAGGCCGAAGATCAGACCGGTCAACACGACCAGGGCCATGAAGACCACGATCGAGTAGTTGACGACCTCGGCGCGGGTGGGCCAGGCCACCTTTCGCAGCTCGGCGCGGACTTGGCGACCGAACTCAGCGGCGCCGACCCGTTCCTTCTTGGGCCGCGGAGCAGGGCGGGAGCGCGTTTGGGTGTCCTTGCGTGCCGCCGGGGCGCCGTCGGCATCGACTTGGCCCTGGCGCTGCATCATGCGCTTCATCTGTCGGTTTGCAGCCAAGTTGTAGAACCCTTTCGAGGCCAGCAGGGCAGGAGGGACTCGAACCCCCAACCGCCGGTTTTGGAGACCGGAGCTCTACCAGTTGAGCTACTGCCCTATGGGGGTCCCAACGAGGATACACGGTACTGCTGGCGGCTTCGCCGCCCCGGTTGGGGCCCCAACCCCAACCTCCTCCGAAGCGGCGGGGCCCCTACCCCGCCGCCGGCCGTCCTTGCTGGCGGCTTCGCCGCCCCGGTTGGGGCCCCAACCTCAACCTCCTCCGTCCGTGTCAGCTGGCCAGGCTGAGGTGGCGGTGGCGACGGTGGCGGCTGGCCAGCACGATGGCACCGGCGGCACCGGCGGCCGTCGCCGCGGCGATACCACCCACGTAGGCAGCCCGTCGTCCGGTGAGCAGGTGGTGCATGGCCCGGCGCTCTCCGGCGGCCCCGAGCGTGGCGAAGATGTCCGGCAGCAGGCCGGGCGCGGGCTCCAGCACCTCGGTGCGCAGCTGATGGAGCGCCCGGAGCACTTTGCGGTATTGCGCCAACTCGGCCTGGCAACGGAGGCAGGTCTCGACGTGGCGGCGAATATCCATGTCGGCTACCTCCCCGCCGTCCACGATGCCCGGTAGGGCCGTCGCGACCGACGCACAGCTGACGACCTCGTCGGTCTGGGGCCTTCGGTTAGACCGCATGGGCGTGCTCCTCTCCGGGCAGGGGGAACAACCGTTCCCGCAGCTTGCGTCGGGCCCGGTGGAGCCGGACCTTGGCCGCTTCCTGGGAGATCCCAAGCTCGGCGGCGATGGCCTCGTGGGGGAGGTCGTAGATGTCACGCAGCACGACCACGGCCCGCAGGCGGGGGGGGAGCTCGGCCAGGGCCGCGGTCATCCGGTCCCGGACGTAGCCGGCTTCGGCCATGACCTCGGGGTCGACCTCGGGCCGGGGGTCGGCCAGCGGCTCGTCGACGGACAGTTCGTCGTGGCTCGACCGGCTGCGGCGCGAGAGAAGGGTGGAGGCACAGTTGGCCGTGATGCGATACATCCAGGTGGAGAAACGGGCGTCGCCGCGGAAGTGCTTGATCCCACGAAACGCCTTCAGGTAGGCGTCCTGGACGACATCGCGAGCATCCTCCTCATTGGCCGTCAGGCGGAAGGCCAGGGTGAAGGCTGCGGCGTAGGTCAACCGGACGAGCTGGTCGAAGGCGTTCCTGTCACCGTTCTTCGCCGCCGCCACCAAATCGGCCTCCTCGGTCGGGACCATCGGCCCTTTGACCAGGACGGGGCCCGGGAGGTTACCAACCTCGCCTTCGGCGTCGTCGGGTTCGACCTCGGGCTCGGTCCGGGACTCGTCCCCAGAGGGCGTGCTCCCCGCGTCACCCGAGTCGCCGGCGGCTTGCGAGTCGCCGGGGCCCGGGTCGGGCTCGTCGCTCAGCGGGTCTCCCGGTGGACGGTGTGAACCCGGTCCCACCGGCAGTACTTGCTGATCTCGAGACGCTCACGGTCGTTCTGACGGTTCTTCATGGTGATGTAGTTGCGGCGCTTGCACTGCTCGCACGCCAACGTCACCTTTACCCGCTTCTCACCCTTGGCCACTCGTGTCGCTCCCTCTGGTCTCTGCGCTCACTGTACGGGCTCTGGCCCGCGCCCGCCTACGGCGGGCTTGGTAGCGGCGGGCGGACTCGAACCGCCGACAACTCGATTATGAGCCGAGTGCTCTGCCAACTGAGCTACGCCGCCAGGCGTGTCGGGTCCATTCTGCCTTCCCGTGGTGGAGTTCGTCTGGCGAGCCCCCTATCGGAATCGAACCGATGACACCAGCCTTACCATGGCTGTGCTCTGCCGACTGAGCTAAGGGGGCGGATGGCCAGGCGGTCGAGCGATGTGCACCCCATCCGAAGCCTGGACCCTCCTGAATGATAGTCGGGGTGCCGGGCCCGCCGGCCCGGGCGAAGCCCAAGAGGCAGAGCCGGGTAGGGTCGGGGCCGTGGAGGTCGAAGTGCGCCTCGCCGGTGCCGACGACGCCGAGGCCACCAGGTCGATCTACAACGCCGAGGTGACGGGTTCGACGGTGACGTTCGACCTGGTCCCTCGCAGCCTCGACGACCAACGAGCCTGGCTCGCCCAGCACGCCGGGGCTCATCCGGCCATCGTGGCCGTGGTCGACGGCGAAGTCGTCGGGTTCGGCTCCCTCAGCCCCTACCGGAGCCGGCCGGCGTATGCCACGTCAGTGGAGGATTCCGTGTACGTCCGAGCGGACCGGCGAGGGCTGGGCTGCGGGCGGGCACTGCTCGGCGATCTGGTCACCCTGGCCACCGCCCACGGCTTCCACGCCATGATGGCCCGGATCGTCGGTGGCCACGAGGCCTCCATCGCCCTGCACCGGTCCTGCGGGTTCGGCCTCGTCGGCGTGGAGCGCGAGATCGGCCGCAAGCTCGGACGCTGGCTCGACGTGGCCCTCATGCAACGGCTGCTCTGAGCCGGGAGCCGGCATTCGGAGCGGTGGGCCGGGAAGGATTCGAACCTTCGAAGGCTGAGCCGGCAGATTTACAGTCTGCTCCCTTTGGCCACTTGGGTACCGACCCGTCCGGGGGGCACGATAGCGTCTCGGCGTGCCCACTTTCGACGTGGTATCCGAGGTCGACCTCCAAGAGGTCCGCAACGCCGTCGATCAGGCCGCTCGCGAGGTGTCGACCCGGTTCGATTTCAAGGGCACCGACTCCACCGTCGAGCTGGGCGACGGGGAGATCCTGCTCCACTCGGCCACCGAGGACCGCCTCAAGGCCCTGGTCCAGGTCCTGGAGGAGAAGCTCGTCCGCCGGTCCGTGCCCATGAAGGCGCTCGACTACGGCAAGGTCGAACAGGCGTCCAAGGGCGCCGTGCGCCAGACCGTGACCATCACCGCCGGCATCAGCGACGTCAAGGCCCGGGAGATCAACCGCTTCATCAAGGATCGAAAGACCAAGGGTGTGTCGTCACAGACACAGGGCGACCAGGTCCGGGTGTCGGGCAAGAAACGCGACGACCTCCAAGCCGTGATCGCCGCCCTCAAGGAGCAGGACTTCGAGATCCCGCTCCAGTTCAAGAACTTCCGCGACTGACGACCGGCGCCGAAGGACTGCCGGTCGGCGAGGAAACGGCCGGCGAAGCCGGCTCGTGGGTGCCTGAACTAATTGGAGTCGTGTGGACCAGGACTAATTGGAGTCGTGGACCAGGACCGTCTGGAGCGCGCTCGGCGTGACCAGGGCGAGCAACGAGCGAGAGCTCTGTTCGGCCGCCTTCCAGGCATCGGCGACGGCGGCGTCGGCCTTCGAGCTGTCGCTGGCGAGGTCACGGGATGCACGGAGCTCACTCAGGCGCCGGACTCCGGGGTTCGACGACGACGTGGCCAGCAGGTTGGCGATGCCGCTCCCCCCGGCGAGGGGCTCGTCGAAACGGCGCAGCGACCCGGTGAAGGTGAGGGGCCGGGGCAGGCCGACCTGCTGGTAGCTCGCCACGATCTTGGCCACGTTGGCGAGGGCGTCATTGAGCCAGCCGTCGAGGATGGGCTTGGGGTTGACGGCTGCCCCGCCGCCCGGATGGATCTCGAAATGCAGGTGGGGGCTGCCGCCGGAGGCGTCGCCGGTGTTGCCCACGGACCCGATGATCTGGCCCTGGGTCACGCGACCGCCCCCGATGTCGGCGTAGCCGGCCAGATGGCAGCCGAAGTAGAACGTGCCGTTGGCCGTGGTGACGTACACCGACTTGCCGCTCACGGGGTCCTCGCTGAAGCGGGCCGTGCCGTCCTCGGGCGCTCGGACCGGCGTGCCCTCGCTGGCGAAGATGTCGTTGCCCTGGTGGGTGTGGAAGCTGGGGGTGAAACGGGGCATGAGGAAATCGTCGTTGTAGGCGGCCTGCCCGGCGACGGGGAAATGACCCATGCCCATGACCGCCGCCTCCTCGGGACTCAGGCCGAGGTCGACGAGCTGGCGCAGGGCGGTCAGCAGCTCACCGGTGTTGCGACCCCCGGTGCGGGTGATGGAGTTGATCATGGCCTGGGCGTCGGGAGGCACGACGTGGGTGGCATCGGGCGTCGTCTTGGCATCGGCGGCGACCGCGGGTGGCGGCGGAGTCGCCCCAGGCGCCGGGGCCGGCGCGGCGGGACCGGCTGCCCCGGGAGCAGCAGGGGTGGCCGGCGCGGGCGCTGCCGTGGCGCCCCCGAGGAGCTTGGTGAGCAGGTCCTGGAGCCCGTTGACGGTGGTCGGCGTGGTGGTCTGGTCGGGGGGTGGCGTCTGGGCCCCGGCGGAGGACTCCAGCGTGACCAGGAGCGCAGCCATCGGCACGACGACAAGGGCGCGCAGGCAAAGACCTCGGAACGACATGATCCTGTTCAGTTCGCCGTCCCCGGCCCTGTTCCCTGCCTCGCCTCACGCACGGTGGCGCAGCTTACGTCTTTTTGTCTCCCCGTGACCCTCGGGCCGCCTCGGGGCCCCTGACGGCGAGGAAGCGCCGGAGACTCAGCGCCACTCCCCGGCCCGCAGCCGGGCGATGCGCTGCTCCATGGGTGGGTGGGTGCTCCAGAGGTTGGCGAACATCACCTTGCGCCCGGTGAGGGGGTTGACGATGTACTTGGACGCCTGGGCGGGGTCGACATCCATCGGGATGGAGCGGGCGCCTTGTTCGAGCTTGGCCAGGGCCCGGGCGAGGGGCTCGCCGTCGCTGATCAGCCGGGCGCCGCTGCGGTCGGCCTCGAACTCCCGGCTCCGGCTCAGGGCCGCCTGGAGGAAGAAGGCGGCGATGGGCGCCAGGATGAGCAGGGCCAGCTGGCCGAAGATGTTGCCACCGCGGTTGTCGTCGCCACCCCCGCCGCCGAACATGGCGCCCCACATGGCCATGCGGGCCACGAAGGTGATGCCCATGGCCAGAGCGGCGGCGACCGACCCGATGAGGATGTCACGGTTGCCGACGTGGCTGATCTCGTGGGCCAGCACGCCCCGCAGCTCGTCCCAGTCGAGGATGTCGAGGATTCCCTGGGTGACGGCGACGGCCGCGTGGTTGGGGCTGCGGCCGGTGGCGAAGGCATTGGGCTGGCGATCGGGGGTGACGTACAGCTTGGGCATGGGCATGCCGGCCGTCTGGGTCAGCTCCCGGACGACCCTGTAGTACTCGGGCATCTCCTGTTCGCTCACGGGCACGGCCCGGGCCGAGCGGATGGCCAGCTTGTCGGAGAACCAGTAGGAACCACCGACGAAGACCAGGCCCAACAGCAACCCGATATACAGCCCGCCGGTGCCGAAGAACGACCCGACCAGCATCAACAGGCCGCCGAAGCCGGCCAGCACCACATAGGTCTTGATCGTGTTCCTGCTCATTCCTGTCTCTCCTTGGGTCCCGTGTGTACAACGTCGTCGGGCCCTCCGACGTTCCGGGGACGGGGTTCCCGAGAACCGCGTTCCCGAGAAGCAGGGATCACTCCTCGCCGGCGGAGGCCCGGCGCTTGATCTCCTCCACCACCCCGGGATCGGCGAGGGTGGTGACGTCACCCAGGTCCCGACCCTCGGCCACGTCTTTGAGCAGGCGTCGCATGATCTTGCCGCTCCGGGTCTTGGGCAGGTCGTCGGTGAAGATCACCGTCTTGGGCCGGGCCACCTTGCCGATGCGCTTGGCCACGTGCTGGCGCAGGGCCTCACCGTGCTCCTGGTCGGGTTCGGCGTCGGCCTTGAGGGTCACGTAGGCGATAATGGCCTGGCCGCTGTCGGGGTCCTTGGCTCCCACGACCGCGGCCTCGGCCACCGACGGATGGTCGACCAGGGCAGACTCCACCTCGGCCGTCGAGATCCGGTGGCCGGCGATGTTCATGACGTCGTCGACCCGGCCCATGAACCAGAAGTAGCCCTCCTCGTCGACCCGTGCCCCGTCGCCGGCGAAATACCGGTCGGGGAAGCGGCTCCAGTACGTCTCCCGGTACCGCTCGGGATCGCCGTAGATCCCCCGCAGCATCGACGGCCACGGACGGGTGAGGGTGAGGTAGCCACCCCCCGTCTCGACCACCCGGCCCTTGTCGTCGACCACCTCGGCGGCGATGCCGGGCAGGGCGAACGTCGCCGAACCGGGGCGAAGCGTCGTGGCGCCGGGAAGGGGCGAGATCATGATGGCGCCGGTCTCGGTCTGCCACCACGTGTCGACCACCGGGCAGTGGCCGCCCCCGATGTTGTCGCGGTACCACATCCAGGCCTCGGGGTTGATGGGCTCGCCGACCGACCCGAGGACCCGCAACGACGACAGGTCGTGGCCGGCCGGGAACGCCGTACCCCATTTCATGAACGCCCGGATGGCCGTGGGGGCGGTGTAGAGGATGGACACGCGGTAGCGGGCGATCATCGACCACCATCGGTCCTTGTCCGGGAAGTCGGGGGCGCCCTCGTACATCACCGACGTGGCCCCGTTGGCGAGCGGTCCATAGACGATGTAACTGTGGCCGGTGACCCAGCCGATGTCGGCCGCGCACCAGTAGACGTCGGTTTCGGGGTGGAGGTCGAAGACGTACCGGTGGGTGAACGCCACCTGGGTCAGGTAGCCGCCGCTGGTGTGCATGATGCCCTTGGGCCTGGCCGTGGTGCCCGAGGTGTAGAGCAGGTACAAGAGATCCTCGGCGTCCATGGGCTCGGCCGGGCAGTCAGGCGAGGCGCCGTCCATGAGCTCGTGATACCAACGGTCGCGGCCGTCGACCATCTCGACGGGCTCCTCGGTTCGGCGCACCACCACGACGTGATCGATGCTCGGTGTCTCCGCGACCGCCTCGTCGGCGCTGGCCTTCAGGGGAACGGTCTTGCCCCGTCGCCATCCGCCGTCGGCCGTCACCAGCACCTTGGCCTCGACATCGTTGATCCGATCGCGTAGGGAGTCGGCCGAGAAGCCCCCGAACACGACCGAGTGGACGGCGCCGAGTCGGGCGCACGCCAGCATGGCCACGGGAAGCTCGGGGATCATGGGGAGGTAGATGGCCACCTTGTCGCCCGTGGTGACACCGAGGTCGGTCAACACATTGGCGAAGCGGGCCACCTCGTCGCGGAGCTCGGCGTAGGTGATGGTGCGGGTGTCGCCGGGCTCGCCCTCCCAGTGGTAGGCCACCCGGTCGCCGTTTCCCGCCTCGACGTGGCGGTCGACGCAGTTGTAGGCCACGTTGAGCCGGCCGCCCACGAACCACTTGGCGAACGGTGGCTCCCACTCGCAGATGGTGTGCCACTCCTGCGACCAGTCGAGGAGGAAGGCGGCCTGGTGGGCCCAGAAACCCTGGTAGTCACGCTCGGCCTCGTCGTAGAGCGAGGCGTCGACCACCAGGGCGTCCTTCTTGAACTCCTCGGACGGCGGGAACCGACGTTCCTCGAGCTGGTAGGCCTCGATCGTTGCCGGGTCAGCCATGACTCCCCTTTCTCGCCGGGCGGCCCGAGCCTACCGGGGGGCCCCGGGTTCCGGTCGGTCGGACGGCACGGGGGCAACGGCCTCTCGGGCGCGGGCGCCTCAGCCCACCTCCCACTCGAGGACGCGGAAAGCACCAAGGCCGCTCTCGTCCACCAGGGCGGCGGCTTCGGTGACCCGGCTGCGCGCCGCCATGGCCGCCAGGTCGCCGATGGCAGCCCGTTCCTGCCAGGTGCGCCGGGCCTCGTCGACCAGGGTATCGATGCCGTGGGCCACCAGGAACGCGGCCTGGCTGCGCTCGCACGCCAGCCGGCGCACACCGCCCAGTTGGTCAGCGGCCACCTCGCAGGTGATGTCCTGGTCACCCGGCCCGGCCAGGGGATGGCCGCCCCGGCCGTGGGCGCGGTAGGTGCGGACCCACTCGGTCCAGGGCCGTCGGGCCAGGCTGGGCGTGGTGTCGGCGTAGTCGACCACCACCACGCGCCCGCGCCGGAGGCATCCCAGGGCCGACCGCAGCCACGACCCCACAGCCCGCTGGACCGGGATCCGGGCCCCCTCCCCGGCCTCCGGCGCCCACCGGTCGGCCTCGGCCACCAGGTCGGGCGCCGCCGGCACCAGCACCTCGCCCAGATCGGCGCCCACGCGCACCTCGTCCCACCCGCCGGGCCCCCGACCCTTCTGGTCACGTCCCGGTGGGCCAGGACCTACCGAAATGTGACCGGAACGCTGCAGGAGGCCGAAGGGGAGGTTGTCGAGCAGCTCGTTGGCGAGGACCACCCCGTCGAAGGGGCCCACCGGCAGCTCGTCGAGAGACGTCACCATCGGTCCGCCCACCTGCGACCCGGGCCGTTCGTCGCCGTCGTCGGTCAGTGCCGAGCCCAGGACGAGCGACGCGGGCTCCAGGTGCAGTCCCCGGGCCGGACGACGACGCAGGGCCTCGGAGCGCTCCACCAGCACGTAGCGCAGGGCGGGAGCGCACCTGGGCCCGGCGGTGATCACCGAGGCGGCCAGGGTGCCGACACCAGCCCCCGCCTCCACCACGACGAACGGGTCAGGCTCGCCCATCTCGGCCCACCACCCGTCGAGGGCGCGAGCGACGACGGCCCCGAACAGCGGCCCCACCTCGGGGCTGGTGAGGAAGTCGCGCTCGCGCCCGGCGCCCTGGCCCCGGGTATAGAAGCCGTGGACAGGGTGGTACAAGGCCAGGTCCACGACCTCGTCGAAGGGCAACGGACCGCGACGCCGCACCCGCTGGGCCACGATCGCGGCCAGCTCGGCGCGCATGAAAGCAGGCGCTACCCCACCAGCTTGGCCAGCTCGCCGAGACGGGCGAAGGCCTGGGGGTAGATCCCGATGGCCAGCACCACCGACACCGTGATGCCCAGGGCGGCGATGAGGGGGGCGGGTACGGCGACGGGGGTTCGGTCGTCGTCGGGCACCGGGGTCATCCACATCTGGCGGGCCACCGACGAGTAGTAGAAGAGGGCGATCACCGAGTTGACGGCGGCGGCGACGCCCAGGGCCACGGCCCAGCCGGTGCCGGCGTCGAGCACGGCCCGGAACACGAAGATCTTGGCCCACGCCCCGGCCAGGGGCGGGATGCCGGCCAGCGAGAACATGAAGATGGTCATGAGCACGGCCAACCCCGGGGCGTACTCGAACAGCCCGCCGTAGGACGAGATCTCCCCCGACCGGGTCTTGCGGGCCACGGCGATCACGATGGAGAACGCGCCCAGGTTCATGGCCGCGTAGACCAGCAGGTACACGATCGACGCCGTCAACGCGCTCTGGGCGGCGCGCAGGCTGGTGCCGGCCACGGCGAAGGGGACGAGGATGTAGCCGGCCTGGGCGATCGACGAGTAGGCCAACATGCGCACGATGTTGGTTTGGCGCAGGGCGATGAGGTTGCCCACAGTCATGCTCAACACGGCCAGGATGCCGAACAGCGGCCCCCACACGTCGGAGCGGCCGAAGAAGCCCACGTAGACCAGCTCGAACAGGGCGACGAACCCACCCGTCTTGGAGGCGACCGACAGGAACGCCGTCACCGGCGTGGGGGCCCCCTCGTAGGTGTCGGGCGCCCACGAGTGGAAGGGCACGGCCGACACTTTGAAGGCGAAACCCACGATGATGAACAGGATCCCCATCGTCACCACGGCCTGGTGACCACCGGCGGACCCGGGGGCGTTGATGGCCGAGCCGATATCGGTGAGGACGGTGCTGCCGGTGAACCCGAAGATCAGCGACATCCCGTAGAGCATCACTGCCGAGGCCATCACCCCGAGCAGGTAGTACTTCAGCGAGGCCTCGTTGCTCTTGAGGTCTCGCTTGCGCCAACCGGCCAGGATGTAGCCGGGGATCGACAGGGTCTCCAGGGCCACGAAGATCGAGATCAGGTCGCGCGACGAAGCCATGACGACCATGCCCAGGATCGAGCACAGCAGCAGGAAGTAGAACTCACCCTCGTAGTAGTCGCCCTCCTCCACGTAGCGGCTGGCCATGAGAGCCACGACGTACCCGACGACGATGAACAGCCCCTTGAGCACCAGCGAGAAGTCGTCGACGACATAGGACCCACCCACCATCGACCGCACATGGGAGCCGCCGCTGAGGGCCAGGGTGACGATGGGCACGAGGGTGGCCAGCAACCCGAAGCTGGCCACGTCGGCGACCAACCACTTCTTGTCCTCGGAGACCAGCAGGTCGGCCACCAGCACCAGCAGGAGGGTGGCGGTGAGGACGATCTCGGGCGCCAGGGCGTGGTAGTCGAGACGGGGGGCCTTGAAGCCGACGGCCTTCGTGGTGGCGGCGGCGGCCGCAGCCGCGAGCATCGACACGTCGCTACCGGGCCGACGCCAACTGGGTCACGCCCGAGGTCACCACGATGACGGCCTTGTCGGTGACGTGGAACAGCAGGCTCGGGAAGATCCCCAGGGCGACGATGCCGAGCAGCAACGGCGTCCAGGCGAGGTACTCGGGGACGTGGATGTCGTGGATGTGGGAGTGCTCGAACTCGGTCCTGGCCGTGCCGAAGGCCACGCGCTGCAACATCCAGAGCAGGTACCCGGCGGCGAAGACCGTGCCCACCGAGGCCACGGCCATGTACGTGCGGAAGACCCAGAGCTGGAGGCCGTGCGCGGGCTGGTACGAGGCGAGGATGGCCGGGAACTCACCCCAGAACCCGGCCAGGCCGGGGAGCCCCAGCGAAGCGAAGACACAGAAGCCGAGCACCCAACCCAGCCTCGGGGCCTGGAGCAGGAGACCACCGAGGCGGGAGATCTCCCTGGTCTTGAAGCGTTCCTGCACCGACCCGGCGACGAAGAAGAGCATGCCGGTGATGAGGCCGTTGGCCACCATCCCGAACACTGCGGCGTTGATGCCGAAGCTGGTGAGCGTGGCGATGCCGAGCATGACGAAGCCCATGTGGGACACCGAGGAGAAGGCGATGAGGCGCTTCATGTCCTTCTGGGCCAGACATCCCAGGGCGCCATAGATGATGCCGATCACGGCCAGAAGCCCGATCCACGGGGCCCAGGTCATGGCCGCGTCGGGCAGGATCGGGATGGCGATGCGGATGAACCCGTAGGTGCCGAGCTTCAGCAGGACGGCGGCCAGGATCACCGAGCCCACCGTGGGAGCCTCGGTGTGGGCGTCGGGTAGCCAGGTGTGGAACGGGAACATCGGGACCTTGATGGCGAACCCCATGAACAGGCCGGCGAAGATCAGCACCTGGGTGCTGTGGCCGATGGTTCCGCCCTGGGCGATGAGGCGGGGGATGTCGAACGTCTCCCCGCCCTTGAAGTACAGGGCCAGGAAGGCCAGGATCATCAGGGCCGACCCGAACAGGGTGTAGAGGAAGAACTTGATCGCTGCGTACTGGCGGTTCGGCCCACCCCAGACGCCGATCATGAAGTACATGGGCAGCAGCACCAGCTCGAAGAAGACGAAGAACAGGATGAGGTCCTCGGCCGCGAAGGTGCCGTTCATCCCGGTCTCCAGCAGGAGCATGAGGATCAGGAACGCCTTGGGGTTGTGGGGCTCGGGGAAGTGGTCCCACGAGTAGACGACGCACAGCACGGTGATCACCATCGACAGCACCAGCAGCGGCAGCGAGATGCCGTCGATGCCAACGTGGTACCGGCTGTTGATCACCGGGATCCACTTGGTGTTGACCACGAACTGCAGGCGCCCGGCATCGCCGTAGTCGAAGGCGGCCAGCAGGTACACGCCCACCGCCGCCGTGGCCAGCGTGACCAGCAGGGCCCAGGCCTTGAGCACGTCCTCGCGGCCCTTGGGGATGGCCGCGAGCACGACGGCACCGATGATCGGCAGGAAGACAGCGACGCTCAGCACGGGCTGCTCCAGCAGCACGGGCTACTCCAGCAGCACGGGCTACTCCAGCAGCACAGCCGCCTCGACCAGCACGGGCGATACGAATCAGTCAGTGTCACGTCGTCCCCTACCTAGGTGAAGAACACGAGGCCCACGGCGATGAGGGCACTGGCGCCGAACAGGAAGGCCGCGTACGTCTGCACGCGTCCGGTTTGGGTCTGCCTGAGGACGATGCCGCCCTCCTCGGCGGTGAACCCGGCGCCGTTCACGGCACCGTCGATGACCTTTTGGTCGACCACGTCGTACACGACCTGGGCGGTCTTGCGGGCGCCGACGCCGACGCCGTTGACCACGCCGTCGAGCACGTGCTGGTTGACCCAGTACGCGGCCCTGGCGATGGGGTACTGGATGGTGCGCACGATGCCGTCGATGTAGAGGTTGTCGAGGTAGTACTTGTTCACCAGCACCTTGTAGCCGGTGCGGACCAGACCGCTCTTCTCGGCCGCGCCCCGCGGGAACATGTTGCGCAGGTAGTAGCCGGCGGCGATCCCGATGCCGATCAGGCCGACCGCCACCGACAGGGTGGCGACGGGGAAGTTGAAGGCGTGTTCCTTGACGATCTCGGGAGCCCCCGGGATGTCGAAGCGCACCCAGTTGGAGAAGCGCCACTTGGTGCCCACGAGCCCGGTACCGACGAGTCCGCCGATCACCGAGAGCACGCCGAGGATCTGCAGCGGCAGGGCCATCGACCTCGGTGACTCGTGGGGGTGGGCGTGGCCCCGGTACTCACCGAAGAACACCAGGTAGACGGCACGGGTCATGTAGGCCGCGGTCATGAACGCCCCCACCAGGCCAACCACCATGAACAGTGTGAAGCCGTGCGACGCCCCGTTGATGATCTCGTCCTTGGACCAGAACCCGGCCAGGGGCGGGATGCCGGCCAGGGCCATCGACCCGACCATGAAGGTCCAGAAGGTGGTGGGCATGTGCTTTCGCATGCCACCCATCTCGCTCATGTTGTTGGAGTGCACTGCGTGGATCAGCGAGCCCGAGTCGAGGAACAGCAGGGCCTTGAAAAAGGCATGGGTGAACAGGTGGAACACGCCTGCCGTCCAGGCCCCGACACCCAGGGCCATCACCATGTAACCCAGCTGGCTGATGGTGGAGTAGGCCAACACCTTCTTGATGTCGTCCTGCACGAAGGCCAGGGCGGCAGCGATGATCACCGTGATGCCGCCGATGAGGGCGATCAGGTTGATGCCCCCGGCGCCGATCGAGAACCCGGACCAGAACACGCCGTAGACCCTGGCCACCAGGTACACGCCGGCCACGACCATGGTGGCGGCGTGGATGAGGGCCGACACCGGCGTGGGACCGGCCATGGCGTCGGGCAACCACACGTGCAGGGGGAACTGGGCACTCTTGCCCATCACCCCGAGAAAGAGCAGCGCGCCACCGGTGAGCAGGAGCCCGTGACTGATGCCCCCCGTGAGGGCCAGGCGGTTGAGGTTGGCGATGTCGAAGTTCTGGCCGGCGGCGAAGAACAGGGTGATGACACCCAACATGAGGCCCACGTCACCGGTGCGGGTGGTGAGGAAGGCCTTGATGGCGGCGCTGGAGTTCGCCTCCTCCTCCCACCAGTGGCCGATGAGCATGAACGAGCACATGCCCACCAGCTCCCAGCCCACCATGAGCTGCAGGGTGTTGTCGGCCACCACCAGCATGAGCATCGACGCGGTGAACAGCGACAGGGCGGCGAAGAAGTAGGTGTAGCGGCGATCGCTCTCCATGTAGCCGGTGGAGTACACCTGCACCAGCAGCGAGATGAAGGTGACGACGGTGAGCATCATCACGGTGAGACCGTCGACGTGGATGCCCGCCCCGATGTCGACGCCGCCCACCTTCCACCAGGTGAGGTGGCGTGCGACCGCCTCCCGGGGCTCGGACCGCCCCACCCACTGGACCAGCGACACCAGGGAGAGCAGGAAGGAGGCGCCGATGGCACCGATGCCGATCTCCGCGCCCTTGGCCGGCAGGCGCCGGCCGAAGGCGAGGATGAGCACGAACGAGACCGCGGGAATGAGCGGGATGAGCCAGGCATTGCGGAGCATCGTTCGCCTAGCCCCTCATCGCGTCGATCTCGTCGATGTCGACGCTGGCCCGGTTCCGGAAGATGAGCAGGATGATGGCCAGGCCAACACCCACCTCGGCGGCGGCGATGGCGATGACGAACAGGGCGAAGGTCTGGCCGGCCACGGTGTCGTTGAACGCGCCGAAGGCCACCAGGTTGATGTTGACGGCGTTGAGCATGAGCTCGATGGACATGAGCACCAGCACGCCGTTCTTGCGGGCGAGCACGCCGTACACGCCCATGGCGAAGAGGACGGCCGCCAACATCAGGAACTGGTTGAGGTACATCAGTCGCTCGTCACGTTCTGGCTCAGTCCCGCCTTGCAAGGGCAACCGCCCCGACCAGGGCGGCCAGCAACAGTACAGACGCCACCTCGAAGGGCACCACATAGGTGCCGAAGATGGAGTCGCTCACCGCCGCAGTGCGCTGCACACCCTGGAACTTGATCTCCTGGGTCCCCCACGCGTCGGCCAGCACGGCGGCCAGGGCCCCGAGGACGAACAGGGCCACCAGGGCGGCGGTCCAGCGCTGGTCGTTGTCGAGGTCGCCCTCCTTGCCGATGGGCGCCCGGGTGAGCATGACCCCGAACAGGAGCAGCACGACGATGGCGCCGATGTAGACCAGCACCTGGACCCACGCCACGAACTCGGCGCCCAGCAGAATGAAGATCGCGGCCACGCCACCCAGCACGATGGCCAGGAAGAGGGCGGCCCGAACGACGTTCGTGGTGGTGACCAGGCGGAACCCGGCGCCCACCATGGCCGCGGCAATCAGGCCAAAAGCGATGTTCTCGGCAACCATCGGGCGCCGGCTCCCCTACTTCTTCTTCACGGCGCCGACCTCGAGGGCCGGCGGTTCGGGGACGGTGCCCATCCACTCGCCGAGCTTGTCCTTGTCGTGGAGGAGGTCGGCGATGCGCACCTCGGAGTACTCGTACTCGGGCGACCAGAACAGGGCGTCGAACGGGCACACCTCGACACAGATGCCGCAGTACATGCACAGGGCGTAGTCGATGTCGAAGCGGTCGAGGATGTTGACGGTGCGGGGCTTGCCGCCCTCGCGGCGGGGCGGGCGCTTCTCCTTGTGGCCTTCGATGTAGATGCACCAGTCGGGGCACTCCCTGGCGCACAGCATGCACGCCGTGCAGTTCTCCTCCTTGAGGGCGATGACACCCCGGGCCCGGGTGGGCGGCGCCTCCTTCTCGTGGGGGTACTGCACGGTGACGGTGGGCTCGAGCATGGTCTTGAAGGTCACGCCGAGGCCTTTGACCAGGCCGGAACCAGGAATCTTGGCCATCTAGATGGCCACCGACGGGCGGGCCGAGGGCCTTCGCCCGTCGGAACAGCAAGGGCGGCGACGAAGGAGCTCGACGCTGTGAATGTTGGGCATCAGAAGGCCACCTTGAGGACGCCGGTCACGAGGATGTTGGCGAGGGACAGAGGGATGAGGTACTTCCAGGCGAAGGTCTGGAGCTGGTCCTCGCGGAAGCGGGGGAAAGTGAAGCGGATCCAGAAGATCAGGAAGGCCACGATCATGACCTTGATCCCGAGCACGATCGGTCCCAGCAGGTCGGCCATGATCCCCGTCCGAAAGATGGGCTGGTACCACCCGCCGAGGTACAGGGTGGCGGCGATGCCGGCCAGGGCGAAGGCGGTGCCGAACTCGGAGATGAAGAAGAACAGGAACCGAAAGCCGGTGTACTCGGTCATGAACCCGGCCACGAGCTCGGACTCGGCGACGGGCATGTCGAACGGGGTCTGGCTGAGCTCGGCCTGGGCGGCGGCGATGAACAGGATGAACCCCACGATCTGGGTGAACAGGAAGGGGTTGCCGATGAGACCGATCCCGAAGATCGACTGGTCGGCCTGGGCGTGCACGATGCCCTGCATGCTCATGGTGCCGGCCTGGATCACCACGCCGACGACGGCCAGCACGAGGGGCAACTCGTAGGCGATGAGCTGGCCTGCGGCTCGCAGGGCGCCGAGCAGTGAGAACTTGTTGGCCGACGCCCAGCCGGCCATGAGGACGCCGATCACCGACAGCGACGACACCGCCAGGGCGAAGAAGATGCCCACGTCGAGGTCCTGCACGATCAGGCGGGGCCCGGCGGGGACGACGACGTAGATGAGGAACGTCGACATGAGGATGACGAGAGGGGCCAGGGCGAACACCCGGCGGTCGGCCTCGGCCGGGATGATGTCCTCTTTCTGGATGAACTTGATCCCGTCGCCGATGAGCTGGAACCAGCCGTGGAACCCGCCCGGCTCCATCGGCCCCAGCCGGCTCTGCATGTGAGCCATCATCTTCAGCAGGAAGACGTAGCCCAAGATGATGGCGCCGGCAGGCACGATGGACAGCACGATCACCGTCTTGATGGCCGTGAGCTGCCAGTAGCTGAGGCTGATGGCGAGCATCTAGGAGCTCCGCCGGGCGGGACGGGTGGCGACCCGCCTCGTCATGCGGCCTCTCGTGGCTCCGATCGACAGAGCTTCGGGAGGGCGGCGGCGGGTCTTCACGGACGGGAGACTAACCCCGAATCCACCGATTGGGATCGGCCGACCGTCGTGAGGGCCCGGGAGTGATCTCAGATGGGTGAACGCCCCGAGCGGGGGGGTCAACGCCGCATTGAGCCGCTGAGAGGGCGTAGCCGACCAGCGC
>JBPCNP010000028.1:0-25478 GCA_051001215.1 Acidimicrobiales bacterium | reverse complement strand
CTGCCACCTCGACCGGCTCCGCCGCTGCCACCTCGACCGGCTCCGCCTCTGCCACCTCGACCGGCTCCGCCTCTGCCACCTCGACCGGCTCCGCCTCTGCCACCTCGACCGGCTCCGCCTCTCCGGGCGCGCCGGCGGCGGGTTCGAGAGCGAGTCGCTCTTCGAGGCTGTCGGTACGTGTCACAGGGGGCTTGTTCAGGGCCAGCCGAGCATCCAGGTCGGCGTCCGGCCCCGGAGTCGGCTCGTCGAGGACCAGGCGCTCGTCGAGGCCCTCCGCGCTCACCGACCCGGGTACCGGCCGCCCGTCGGTATCCATGGCATTCGAGCGTACCGGCACGCGGCCAGCGACGGCGGGTCGCTCGACCTAAGATGCCCGCCCCGACGCATCCACGTCGATGACAGCCGTCCCCAGGCGGGCCGGATGGCGATGGACGGGGCCGCAGCCGCGGTTTCAGCGGTCGGGGGATGAGGTGGACACGTTGCGCCCAACTCGACGGTTGCCGGACCGATGAGGATTCTGTTCGTCTCCCGGCGCGACCTGTCGCACCCTCTGGCGGGCGGATCGGAGGTGCTCGTCGACCGACTGGCCGGCGGGCTGGTCGACCGCGGCCATCAGGTCGAGCTCCTGTGCGGCGGTCCGGTGATGTCGCGGAGCTACGGCACCACGACCTCGGGGGGCACCTACAGCCAGTACCTGCAGGTGCCATTGCACTACCTGCGCCGCCACCGCACCGCCGACATCGTCGTGGACGTGGTCAACGGGATGCCGTACTTCAGCCCCGTGTGGCGTCGGGGGCCGTCGATCTGTCTCGTGAACCATGTCCACACCGACCAATGGGCCAACTGGTTCCCGGCCCCGGTCGCGGCCCTGGGACGTGAGATCGAACGAAGGGTCTTCCCCGTCGCCTACCGGCACAACCTGGTCATGGCCGTCTCGGCGTCCACCGCTGCGAACCTGGCCCGGCTGGGCTTCCCACCCGATCGCATCCGGATCGTGCACAACGGTGTCGACATGGCCGACAACCCGCTCTCGAAGTCCCCGGAGCCCCTGTTCATCGCCGTCGGTCGCCTCGTGCCGTACAAGCGCTATGACGTGCTCCTGCGCCTGTGGGAGCAGGTACGCCCGTTCACCGGCGGGCGCCTGGTCATTGCCGGTGAGGGGCCTGAGCTGTCCCGCCTGCGTCAGATTGCCGGTCCGGACGTCAGCCTCCCCGGGTGGATCTCGCCCGAGGAGAAGGAGGCGCTCTTCCAACGGGGCTGGCTGTTGCTCCACCCCTCCGAAGTGGAAGGCTGGGGGCTCGTGGTCATGGAGGCAGCGGTGTGGGAAACCCCGACCCTGGGCTTCGATGTGCGCGGCGTGCGAGATTCCGTGGCCGACGGGCACAGCGGCGTGTTGGTCGCGTCCGAAGACGAGATGGCCGAGGCCTGGGTCGAGCTGGCCGCCGACGAATCGTCCCGCCACGACCTTGGCCGCAACGCCCGGCTCCGCGCCGGCGAGTTCTCGTGGTCGAGGACGGTCGACGGATTCCTGGAGATCGCCCGAGAGGCCCTCGGTCAGGGAGGGTCCAAAGTTGCGCCGGTCGGTTCCGGCAGCCGGAACGGGTGAGGTTCGTCGACGCCGTTGACTCGGCAACCGCCGACTCGACCACGGCCGACCCGGTGGTGATGACCGGTCTCGGCCGGTCGTGGCGGCTGCTGGGCGCGTTTCGCCAGGAGCAGAGCCGACCCGACAGGTTCTACCGAACCTTGGCTGAGGACTCGGTGGCTCAGGTGTCGCGCTACGTCGATCTGCGGGGAGCCCGGGTGCTCGACGTGGGCGGTGGGCCCGGCTGGTTCGCAGAAGCCTTCGGGCGTGCCGGCGCCGAGTACCTCGTGGTCGATTTTGACCGTCACGAGCTCACCTCCGTGGTCGGAGGTCGTGCCGTGGCGGCCAGCGGGACTGCGCTGCCGTTCGCGCCGTCGAGCTTCGACGTGTGCTTCTCGTCGAACGTGCTCGAGCATGTGGTGTCACCCTGGGCCTTTCTCGACGAGCAGGTCCGGGCGGTGCGACCGGGGGGCACGGTGTGCTGTGCCTTCACCAACTGGTTCTCCCCCTGGGGTGGCCATGAGACCTCGCCCTGGCACTACCTGGGCGGGGACCGCGCTGCCCGCCGGTACGAGCGCCGTCGGGGGCACCCGCCGAAGAACCGCCATGGCCACACGTTGTTCCCCGTGCACGTGAGCCAGGCGCTGAAGTGGGCCCGTGGCCGTTCGGATGTCACCCTGGTCGACGCCCGCCCCCGCTACTACCCCGACTGGTGCCGGCCGATCGTGGCCATCCCGGTTCTGAGAGAAGTGCTCACGTGGAACCTGGCCCTTGTGTTGCGCCGCAATGCCGGCTTGGCCACCGAGAGCCGCCTGCGCCCGCAATGACCGCCCTCACCAGCGGGGCCCCGCCAGAGGCCTCGCTGCCTCCCACCCGACCCGCCGACGGGCGGCCTCGGCCAGGCGCCGCTCCACCGCTTCGGACCTCGACCCGGGCCCTCGCCGCCTGTGGCGGAGCGCTGGTCCTGGCCTGTCTGATCCAGGAACCGGGGCGACTGGTGGCCGACACCAAGCTCGACCTGGTCGTCAACCCAATCGGCTTCCTGGCAAGGGCACTCCATGCCTGGGACCCCGTGACGGGCTTCGGGCAACTCCAGAACCAGGCCCAGGGCTACCTGTTCCCCGTCGGCCCCGTCTTCGCCCTGACCCATGCCCTCGGACTGCCCATGTGGATGGTCCAGCGGGTATGGATGGGCGCCCTGCTCACGATCGCCTGCGCCGGCACCGTGCGCCTGGCCGACGAGCTGGGAATCGGCACACCGGCCACGCGCGTGGCCGGCGGGCTGGCCTACGCCCTTTCACCGTCGCTGCTCTCGCTCCTCGGCCCCCTGTCGGCTCTGGTCCTGCCCGCGGCAATGGCGCCGTGGGCCCTCGTCCCCCTGGTTCGGGGCTCGCGTACGGGGTCGCCGGTGCGTGCCGCGGCCCGGTCCGGCATGGCCGTCGCCTTGATGGGTGCGGTCAACGCCGGTGCCACCCTGGCCATGCTGCCCCTCCCCGCCCTCTGGCTGCTGACCCGCGAGCGCGGGGCGCGCCGGCGTTCGCTGGTGCGGTGGTGGGTCGTGGCCGTGGCTCTGGCGTGCGGATGGTGGACGGTGTCGCTGGCCATCGAGGGGCGGTATGCGTTCGACTTCCTCCGCTACATCGAGGTGGCACGGGTCGTCACCGCCACCGGGTCGGCTACGGAGGCCCTCCGGGGGACGGCCGTCTGGTTGGCCCACTACCTGTTCCAGGGCCAGCCGTGGTGGCGGGGAGCCTGGTTGCTCGTGGCCGCGCCGGTCGCCATCCTGGCCAGCACGGCGTCGGTGGCGACGGGCCTGGGCGGTCTGGCGCACTGCGATCTGCCCGAGCGGCGCTTTCTCGCCCTCACCCTCCTGGCCGGCCTGGCTGCTTGCGCCGCCGGCTATGCGGGGCCCGTGGGTGGCCCTCTGGCCCCGGCCGTCCAGAGCCTGCTCGACGGTCCGCTCGTGGTGTTCCGCAGCATCACCAAGTTCGGGCCTCTCGTGGCCCTTCCCCTGGCTCTCGGGCTCGCCTACGGACTGGCGGCCCTGCGTCCCAACCGGGTCGAGAGGCTGCTGTTGGGCGGACTGCTGGGGTTGGCGTTCATCGGCCTGGCCATGCCCCTCCTGCAGCGCGAGGCGATGCCTTCCGGCAGCTTCGCGCGCGTGCCCGCCTACTGGTCTCAGACCGCCGATTGGCTCAACGCCCACAGCGGCGGAAACCGCTCACTGCTGATCCCGGCCAGCGGGTCTGGTGAGTACACGTGGGGGAGACCGATCGACGAACCGCTCCAGCCCCTGGCCGGCTCACCCTGGGCGGTGCGCAACCAGGCACCGCTGGGGGCCACGGGGCTCGTCCGCGTGCTCGACGCCATCGAGGAGAGGCTCGTCTCGGGCCGGCCCACGCCCGGGTTGGCGCCGTACCTGGCCCGGACCGACGTCCGCTACCTGGTGGTGCGCAACGACCTCGATTGGCACCGTGCCGGCGCACCCGACCCCTCACGCCTGCGGGCCACGTTGCGGGCCGTCCCGGGATTGCGCCTGGTCAGCGCCTTCGGCCCGCAACAGGCCGGCGTGGTGGGCGCCGGTGACGATGCCCTGCGGGCCGTCGAGGTCTACGAGGTGGGTGGTGACGTCTCCCGGGCGGTGGCCTACCCGGCCGACGACAC
Source organism: Acidimicrobiales bacterium (assembly GCA_051001215.1). Lineage (GTDB taxonomy): Bacteria > Actinomycetota > Acidimicrobiia > Acidimicrobiales > AC-14 > DATAQC01. The sequence goes on along the minus strand of JBPCNP010000028.1, from coordinate 21,229 downwards.
GGTGGTGGTGAGCGGTGGCCCGGAGGGGTTGCTCCAATTGGCCGACCGCGGCCGTCTGAACGGACCGACGGTCTTGTCCGGCGATGACGCGGCACGCCAGGCGACCCCCACGGAATGGGCGGTGACCGATGGCCAGCGCCGGCGGGACGTCGACTTCGGCACCATCCACGGGGGCGGGTCCTACGTGCTGACTCCGAACGAGAAGGGACGCGACGGCGTGCCGCATGACCGCCTACCGGTCGCGGGGGTACAACACCAGACCGTGGCGGTGATGGCCGGCGCCGCCGCGGTATCGGCGTCGTCGTACGCAACCGTGCTCGCTCCCCACCCCGAGAACCAGCCCATGGCGGCGTTCGACGGCGACCCAGCCACGTCCTGGCAGAGCGGGGCCTTGCTCAACTCGGTGGGCCAGTGGGTCGAGATCGCCTTCGATCAACCGGTCAACCTCGCTGCGGGAGTGACCGTGCGCCTGCCCGAATCCCGTCCTCTCGGCCCGCGGGCCACCAGGCTCAGGGTGACCACCGACCGGGGTAGTGCGGACACCAATGTGACCGCCACCCAGGAACCACAGCTGGTTCGGGCGCCGAACGGGCTCACCCGCCGGCTCCGGGTCACCCTGGCCGCGGTCAGGGGCGAGTCCTCGGCCCTCTCGCTGGCCCGGGCCGGGATCAGCGAGGTGGAGGTGCCGGGAGTCGATGTTCGCCGCCTGCTGGCCACGCCCACCGACGAGCTCGGCCGCTTCTCCTCGCCGGCGGCACCGACGCCCCTCTTCGCCTTCGACCGCTCGGTGGCCGACCCGAGCGACATCCTGGGGGGCGACGAGGAGAACCGCCTGGCCCGCCGCTTCACCGTGCCCCACCCGGCCACCTTCGAGCTGGCCGGGACGGTCCGGCCACAACCCGGACCCGACCTCGACGCCTTGCTCGGCGCAGTCGGACCGGGCGACGCCGATGGTCGCTTCACCCTTCCGTGCGGGCAGGGGCCGGTGGTGCGCCTCGACGGTCACGGGGTGCCCACCTCGGTGAGCGGCCGTCTCGACGACGCCCGCCGGGGCCGGGAGCTCACCTTCGCGGCATGCAGCGGACCGCTCGACCTCGGCGCCGGGCCCCACGATCTCGAGACCGACCCCGGCGGGACCCTGGCCGTCGTGTCCGCCACCGTCGCCGGAGCGGGATCGTCGGCGATCGAGGCCGGCGACGCGCCGGGGCGGGCGGTCACCCTCGCGACCTGGGGCAGCAACCAGCGGAGCCTGAAGATCGGGCCGGGGGACCGATCGTTCCTGACCCTGGCCGAGAGCGCCAACGCCGGTTGGACAGCCCGCCTCGGGGGCCACCGCCTCCAGCCCGTCCGCATCGACGGCTGGCGCCAGGCCTGGGTGGTGCCCGCCGGCGCCGGGGGTGACGTGCACCTCGACTTCGCTCCGGACCGCCCCTACCGGGCCGCCCTCGCCCTCGGGTTCCTCGGCCTGATCGCCCTCGCCCTCTTGGCCTGGGCCCCCCGGCCACGATGGGTGCCGGCATGGGTGGGCGAGGGTGATCCTGATCTGCTCCCCGCCGGGGCCGCGGCTCAGCCCGTGCTGACCGTCATCCTCGTGACGGCCGCGCTCTTCGTCGTGGCCGGACCGGTGGCTCTCGTCGTTCCCGCCCTCCTCGTTTTCATCCGCCGCCCGGCGTGGCGACCAGCGGTGGCGGTCATTGCATTCGTGGTGGCCGGGCTCATCGAGGCCGCCCACCCGTCGCGCCAGCCCGGCAGTGGGGGAGGGGCGTTCGGGGCGGCCAGCCAGCTCGCCGCCGTTGTCGCCGCCGGTGCCGTGGGGGCGTCGGCGATCGCCGCCGGCCTGGCCAACCGGCGCTCAGCCGGGCCCGGCACCTCCGGTACCCCCGGTCGCCCGCTCAGAGGGCCGCTCGGGCCCAGTTCCTCGCTCAGAGGGCCGCTCGGGCCCAGTTCCTCGCTCAGAGGGCCGCTCGGGCCCGGTTCCTCGCTCAGAGGGCCGCTCGGGCCCAGGGGCTCGGGCGGAGGCGACGAGGATGGCGGCGATCCCGGGTCGACGGGCCAGGAGCCGGTCGAGGGCCCGGGCGCCGCGAGGGACGTCGTGGTAGCCGGCGCCGGCCAGCCTCACCGCGTCGAAGCCGTGGGCGACGAGCATCTCGGTGAGGGCTCGGGCCGTGAACAGTCGGAGGTGGCCCACGACCTGGCTTCCGGGCCGGCCGAACACGCCCAGCCGACTGACCTCGGAGAACACCGGCTGGACCCCGGCCAACAGGAGTAGGCGGTTGAACCACGCGGCCAGGTTGGGCGTGGAGAGCAACAGGGTGCCGGCGGGGGCGAGCACCCTGCGGGCCTCGGCCAGCGCCAGGTCGGGATCCACCAGGTGCTCGATGACCTCGCTCATGAGCACCACATCGAACGAACCGGAGCCGAAGGGGAGCCCGCCGCCGTCGACACTGGCCCGCACCGCGGTCACGCCGCGCGCCGCGACCTCGACGACGGCGGACCGGGCCCAGTCCGTGCCCACGGCCTGAGCGCCCCCGGCCCGCCTGGCGGCCCGAGTGGTGACCGTGCCGTCCCCGCAGCCCACGTCGAGGAGCCGCAGCCGACGCCCGGCGGGACGGGTGACGGCGTCGAGCAGGTCGAGTTGGACGGCCACCCGGTGCAGGTCGGCGGGCAGATCCCGATCGACGTCTTCGTAGAACGTCCTCAGCGATGACGTCGCCACGGGCGAGGTCTCGGAGGACGGACCGGGCGCGCCGGGGCCATCGGGGAGGTCACGGATCGCCGCATCGTAGGTCCACCGGGCGACCCTGGGCGATGATCGTGGCGGTGACGATCGTGCCCGAGTCGACGACGGCCTCCGGCCCGCGCTCCGTTCACGCTCGGAGGTGGCCCCGGGCCTGGCCCTGGTGCACCGGCGCCGTGCTGGCAGCGGCCGTGCTGGGGCCGGCGCTGAGCCTGCGGCCGGTCTTCGCCCTGGACGCCACGTTCGTTCCCCGTATGCCGGTTCCGTCGGGCATCTGGGGCCTGGGGCCGGAACTGCCGCGGCGGGTGCCGCTCGGGATCGGCCTGGCCTGGGCCTCGACGATTCTCGGTGCGGTGGCCGGCCCGCTGCTGCTGGCCCTGGCCCTGGTCGTTGCCTTCGTGGGTGCGGCCCGCCTGGCCGCCGACAGCCCGTGGCCGGCGCGCCTGGCCGCGGGGCTGCTCTTTGCCGCCAGCCCGCTCATGCTCACCCGGGTGGGGGCGGGCCAGTGGACGGCGGTGGCCCCGTTCGCCATCCTGCCCTGGGCCCTCCCCGCCTTGCTGGCGCCCGGCGGAGCGCCCGGGCGGACCTTCCTCTGGGCGGTTGCCCTCGGCGCCACGGGGTCGGTGGGGGGGACCCTCGCCGTCATCGCCGTCAGTGCCGGCGTGCTCGGCGAGCGCCACCGGGCATCGCTCGTGGGCGCCGTCGCCGTGGCCGTGGCCCAACTCCCGTGGCTCCTTCCTGGCCTGATCGTGCGGTCCGTCGACGCCAGCCCGGCCGGGTCCGAGGTCTTCGCCACCCGAGTCCACGGACTCGTCGGGGCGTTGGGGCTCTTCGCCGGTCATGGGTTCTGGCGGGCGCCCAGCCAGGTGGGAGGCGACACCAGCCCCGGCGTCGCCCTGCTCGCCTTCGGGCTGCTCGGTCTGGCCCTGGTGGGTGCGCCGAGCCTGCCCCGCCTGTGGCGATGGCGGGCTGCGGGCCTGGCCGCCACCGGTCTGGTGTTGGCCCTAGCCAGTGCCGTGCCCGGGCTACGCGACGCCTACGGATGGCTGTCGCGGACCGCGGTCGGCGCCCCCCTGCGGGAGAGCCAACGATTCGTCGTCCTCACCCTGGTGTGGCTGGCACCCGCCGCCGCCCTCGGTGCCGCCCGGCTGGCCGCCGAGCGCGGTCGACTCCCGGCATGGACGACCCTGGCCGTGCCGGCCGCCGCCGCCGTGGTCCTCGCCGGGCCCGGCATCTGGGGCGTCGGCGGTCGCCTGGAGCCGAGCTCGTTGCCCCCCGACTGGAGCCGGGCCCGCCGGGTCGTCGCCAAAGACCCCGGTCCGCTCCTGGCCCTCCCCTACGCCAGGTACCTCGACCTGCCCGTCGCCGGCGGTCGCCGCGTCCTCAACCCCGTGCCCGACTACTTCGGCGGCGACGTCTTGAGCTCATCGGATCCCCAGGCCGGCCCGGCCAGCGCCTCGGGCTACCGGGAGCGAGCCGACCCCCGGGAGCCCGCAGTCCTCGCCGCCCTCACCCAGGCCCTGGGGTCACCCTCCGCGGGGATCGACGGTTCGGTGAGCGACGCCCTGGCCCGCGCCGGCGTGCGGTGGGTGGTCCTCCTCCACGCCGCCGACTGGAAGGCCTACGCAAAGGTGGTGAGCGACCCCGGCCTGGTCCCGGTGGTCCGGGGCGCCAGTCTCGACCTGCTGGAGGTGGCGGGGTGGAAGTCGTCGGTGGTCGACGACGCCGGGGCCGGTGTCGGTCGCCACCCGCTGGTGGCGCCGCTGGAGCGCCTGGACGCCTCGCCCGCCGCCATCTGGGCTCGAGCGGCGGAGCCTGGGTGGATGCGGGGAACCCGTGCCGCAGGACGCAGCGCTTCCGGCCTGGTGCGGCTGCCCGCCGGGCGGGGGCTGCTGTGGTTCTGGCCGGCAGTCCCGGTCATCACCGGCGACGTCCTCATCGTCGCCTGCGTGGCCCTTTGTTGGCGGGGCCGGCCCCGGCCCGGGCGGGTACGATGCGCCAATGGTGGCGGTGACGGCGAAGCTGCCATCGGGATCGGGATCGGGATCGGGACCGACGACGTGACGGGGCGACGACGTGGCCAGCCGGAACATGACGAGCCATGACGTGAGCAGCGGTGACCCGACGACGTCGGGTGCGCTCGGGCCCGTCCTCGCCACTCAGACCTGTGCTCGGCGCCTGGCCGCCCTCGGCCTGGTCGGGGAAGGGTTCGAGCCGGACATCTCCTGGTACGGCCCCGCTCATCTGGGGGCGGACAGGCCGGGCAGCGAGGCTGTCGTCCAGGCTCTGAGCGGGCTCATGGCCGTCCACGGCCGCGACGAGGGCCGGCCCCTGCGCCTGGGCCTGGAGGCCGGGTCGGTCGCCACCGGCCACCTGGCCGCCCAGGGGGTGCTGGCCGCCGAGATCGGCCGGTTGCGAGGCATCGAGGTGGCCCGCCCGCAGACCTCGGTGCTGCAGAGCACCCTCCTGCTCCTCTCCCACTACCTGGCTGCGGCCACCGCCTCCGGCGACGTCGTGCCCCCGACGGCCGGCACCGCTCCGGGCCCGCCGTTCCAGACGAGCGACGGCCACTGGTTCGAGATCGAGGTTTTCGACGCCGAGGCGTGGAAGGTGTTCTGGTCGAGGCTCGGTGCTCCTGGCGACGAGCTCGGTCGGGCCTGGACGGCCTTCCGGGCCCGCTACTACCGGGGCACGTGCCGGCTGTCACCCGGTCTGCATGCCGCCTCCCGGGCTCACAGCCTGGCCGACGCCGCCGCGGCAGCCGAGGCCGGCGGCGTGAGCCTGTGCCGGGTGCGGGCCTACCCCGAGGTCCTCGACGACCCCGGCCCCTCGGCCGGCGACCCGAGCAACCTCGTCGCCCACCCGACGCCGGCCGGCGACATCCGGTCCGGACAGCCGCCTCCTGCTCGGACCCCGACCCGGGCGGGCGCCGCGAGCCTGCCGCTGGAGGGTCTTCGGGTGGTGGAGGCCACCAGCCGCATGCAGGGCCCGCTGGCCGGGCTGCTGTGCCAGATGCTCGGGGCCGAGGTGGTGAGGGTCGAGCCTCCGGGCGGCGATGTGGGCCGCATGGTCCCCCCCTTCGCCGGTGACACGGGGTCGTTCTTCTCGTGCTTCAACCGGGGCAAGCGCCCCGTCGAGCTCGACCTCGGTCAGCCGGCCGGACGCCGGGAGCTGGCCGACGTGGCTGCCGACGCCGACGTGTTCCTGCACAACTGGCGTCCCGGCAAGGCGGCCGAATGGGGCCTCGACGCGCCGGACATGGCCTCACGCAATCCCGGCCTCGTCTACGTGCAGGCGTCGGGGTGGGGGGGGCGCGCCGAGGACCGCCGGCTGATCGGCACCGACTTCCTGGTCCAGGCCTTCACCGGCGCCGGCAATGGCCTGCGCCCCGAGGGTGAGCCACCCGTGCCCACCCGCGTGCTGCTGGCCGACTTCATGGGGGCCCTCGTCACCTGTGAGGGCATGCTCGGCGGCCTCTACCGGCGCGAACAGCGGGGCCGGGGAGGCAGGGTGGGCACCTCGTTGCTGCAGGGGGCCATGGCCCTCCAGGCCCACGTGCTCGACGGTGTGGCGGCCCCCTACGAGGAGGTGGGCCGACGGGGCGGGCGGCCGGTCTGGGGGGCGATCGACCATCCCCTCGAGTGTCCCGACGCCACGCTGGTGGTCAGCGCCGACGACGACGCCACCCTGCGGCGGCTGGGCCAGGTCTGCGACGTTGCCACCGACGACGCCCCTCGTCCCTTGATCGAGGCCCGACTGGCCGAGCACCTGCGTGCCGGCCCGGCCGCCAAGTGGGAGGAGTTGTTGGTCGAGGCTGGGGTCCCGTGCGCGGTGGCGTCGACCGATCTCTCGGCGTTGCACGCCGACGCCCGGTTCTCGACCCTGTTCGAGTGTCTCGCCGAGGGCTGCTTCGTGCCCCGCAACCCCTGGTCACGTCGGCCGTGAGCACCCTGGAGCCGTCGCTGCGCCAGGCTTGCGAACGGTGGCCCGACCGGGTGGCCATCACCTTCCGGGGGACGACGACGATCACCTACCGAGACCTCTGGCGCAGGGTCGAGGCGTTCGCCGCCTACTACCGCAGCATCGGCATCCGCCCTGGCGACCGCATCGTGTGCCAGTTCCGCAACTGCCCGGAGTACGTCGTCGTGGTGGCTGCGGCATGGGAGTGCGGCGCCATCCACGTGGGCACCGACAACGACCTGACCGGTTCGGAACTGGCGTGGATCGTCGACCGCACCGAGGCCGCCGCCCTCCTCTTCCAACCCTGGTCCGACGCGGGCGACGGGCTCAACGCCCTGGGCGACGTCCGCCGGGCCCGCCCCGAGACCGCAGTCGTCCTCCACGAGGTCTGTCCCGAGCACGAGGGCCATGCCTGCCTGCAGGAGGTGCTGGACGCCCAACCGTCGCAGGCCCAGCCGCCGGGGCCGGCCCTCGGCGCCGACGACCCGGCCGTGCTTCACATCACGTCGGGGACGACAGGTCACCCCAAGGCGGTGCAGGAGACGCTGCCCGCCTTCTGGGCCAAGATGCAGTTCTTCGCCGACGCCTTCGACCCGGGCACCGACGACGTCATGCTCCTCTATCTGCCCATGGGCCACGTCTTCGGCGTGCGGCTGGGCCTGATGACGTTGCTGACCGGTGGTCATCTGGTGTTGATGGAGCGCTTCTCGCCGGGGGTCGCCCTGCGGGTCATCGCCGCCGAGGGCGTGACCGTGCTACCCGGGATGCCCACACACCTCAACCTCATCCTCTCCGCCCTCGACGGGTCCGACCACGACGTGAGCAGCCTGCGGTGGGTCGTGTCTGCGGCCGCCACCCTGCCCCGCGGCCTCACCGAGCGCATCTACGAGGACCTGGGCACGGAGATCCTCTTCGTCTACGGCTGCAGTGAGAACTTCACGACCTGCACGGTCAGTCGCGACGAGATCCTGGCCGGGTCGGTGGGCAGCACCGTCTTCAGCGGGCCCGAGGGATCGCCTCCCGACGGCACCGTCCAGGCTGTCGACCCGCTCGACCACACCCCGCTGCCCCCCGGCGAGGTGGGCGAGCTCGCCTTCGGGGCGCGCCACCCGGTGCGGTACTGGAAGGCGCCGGACGTCGCCACCGATGGCTGGTACTACACGGGCGACCTCGGGCGCGTCGACCCCGATGGCCAGGTCTACGTGCTCGGTCGCCTCAAGGAGCTGGTCAACCGGGGGGGGCTCAAAGTCTCGCCCACGGAGGTGGAGGCCATGGCCGCTCGCCACGACGGCGTGGCCGACGCCGCCGTGGTGGGCACGCCCGACCCGGTTCTCGGTGAGTCGGTGTGCCTGTGCATCGTCCCCGCGGGCGCCACGCCACCGACGCTCGCCGAGCTGCGTGACTTCCTCGGCCAGTCACTGGCCCGCCACAAGCTTCCCGACGAGATGGCCCTGGTCGACGAGATCCCCCGCACCGTCATCGGCAAGGTCGACCGCCCCGCCCTGGTGACCCTGGTCGTCGCCGACGAGCGCCCGCGCCAGAGCGTCCGGCCCCGGTGAGACCCCGGTAGGACGGAGCACACCGTGACCGAGCGAGAAGGCCGCTACGTGATCGCCGTGCTGGAGGAGGCGGCCACCCGCTCCGGTCTCTGGGACTGGGGTGACCTGGAGTTCACCGAGCCCCTCCGGTTGTTCGTGGAATCGGCGCGGCGCACCGGTGCCCTCAACGCCGTCGGGCGCGACGTGTTGCACAAGGTGGTGATCAGGCACCTGCGCAACCGCCTGTCCCTGCAGGCGTTCGTCAAGGCCCACCCCGAGGTGCGGGTGGCTCCGGTCCGCCGGCCCGTGTTCATCACCGGCCTGCCCCGCACCGGCACCACCCTGTTGCACAACTTGATGGCGCAGGACCCGGCAAGCCGGGTCCTGCACTTCTGGGAGGCGTTGCGACCGTTCCCGCCCGGCAGCGGCGCCGGGGGACGATCCGAGGAGACATTGGTGGCCGAGGCCGAAACCTGGCTGCAGCGCCTCTACGCCCTGACGCCCTACTTCCGGGCCATCCACGCCTCCACCGCCACCGGTCCCGAGGAGTGCGATGCCCTCTTCCAGAACTGCTTCGCCAGCCAGCACTTCGACGACATGTTCCGGGCCGACGACTATTCGGCCTGGTTGGCCGACGCCCCGCTCACCGGCGAGTACGCCCACTACCGCCTGCAGCTGCGGGCCCTCCAGCTCCAGGCCCTCCAACTCCGTGGCGGTGAGGGAGGTGACCGCCGGTGGGTGCTCAAGTCGCCCAGCCACTTGGGCTACCTGAGCGCACTGTTCGAGACCTTCACCGATGCCACCGTGGTGGTGTGCCATCGCCACCCCGACGAGGCCGTCGCCTCGTACGCCAGCCTGGTGATGAACGTCCGCAAGCCCTACAGCGACGACGTGGCGCCCGAGGTGGTGGGCGCCCACGCCCTGCGACGCTGCAGCGCCGCCATGCGGCGGGCCCTGGCCGCCCGCGATGCCGTCGGCGAGGAGGCGTTCGTCGACGTCGGGTACACGGCACTGGTCGAGAACCCCATCGGCGTGGTCAAAGGCATCTACGAGCGAACCGGGCAAGTGATGGCCGACGGGCGAGAAGCCGCCATGCGGCGGTGGTTGGACGACAACCCGCGCGATCGCCACGGCGCCCACCGCTACGGGTTGGCCCAGTTCGGTCTCACCTCTGAGGCTGTGTCCGAAGGCCTGGCTCCCTACGCGGACCGGTTCGGCGCCGAGCTGGGCTCCGGCTGAGGACGGATGGCCGGACTCGTCCAGCTCCTCGCGGCCCGGGCCGCTGACCAGCCCGACGCCATCGCCTTCCTCGTCGACGGAGCCGGCCAGCTCACCTATGGGGCCTGGGAGCAGTCGTCGAACGCCATGGCCCGGGGGCTGAGCGATCGGGGAGTGGGCCGCGGCGACCAGGTCGTCCTGTCGTTCGACATCCTGCGCTGGGTGGATTACGCCATCGCCCGGGCCGCGGTGGCCAAGCTGGGGGCGGTCGCGGTCCCCGTTCGGCCCGGGCGGTCGGCCGTCGAGCGGTCGGCCATCGCTCGCCACTGCGGCGCGGCGCGCACGGTCACGCCCTCCGACGTGGCCGGTCTGGTCGACGGGCAGGCGGGCACGCCCCTGTCGCCGGTGGACGGGGGCGACTCGTTGGAGATCCGCTACCCGTCCGGCCCTCTGCGGCCCCTGCGGCCCAGCGCCCATTCCGAGGACGAGGTGGTGTCCGCCCTCATGGCGCTCGAAGGCGACTGTGTGCTCCACGCCTTCGCCGTGGGCAGCGATCCGGCCCGGCTGTTGCTGTGGGCGCCTCTCGGCCCCCGCGCCCCGACGGTCGTCACCGTCGGGGTGCTTGATCCCCGGCGCGTCTGTGCCCTGAGCGAGCAGCGGGGCGTCGACACCTGGTGGCTCACGGCGGCCACGGCCCTGCTCGTCGTCGAATCGGGGGCGCTCGCCGGCCACGACACCTCGTCGGTGCGCCGGGTCGTGCTGGCCGGCTCCCCGCCCCGGGCCGCCCTCCTGTCCCGGCTCCGTGACGCCATGGGTGCCGAGGTGATCGTGAGGGCGGCCGCGACCGGTCCAACTGGACCGTCGGCCGTGTCGGACGGCGTCGGGACCGTCTCCCGGCCCATGGCGACCCCGGTCGCCTTCGGCAGTGGGGTGGGCGAGACCCCGGACGATATCGCCTCGGACGACATCGCCCCGGTGGCGTTCTCCCAGGAGGGCATGCTCTGGCAGGAGCAGTTCGTCCCCGGGTCACAGAACCTGCCGCCCCTCGTGCGCCGCTTCCGCGGTCCCCTTCAGGTCACGGCACTGGAGGCGGCCATCGACGAGATCGTGCGTCGCCACGAGCCCCTCCGTAGCCGGTTCGAGCTGCGGGCCGGCCACCTCGTGCAGATCGTGGCGCCCCACCGGCCCTTGGCCCTCCCGCTGCACGACCTGGGCGACCTCGGCCCCGACGCCCAGCAGGCCGAGCTGGCCGCTGCCCTGGCCCACGCCGGGCGCCCCTTCGACCTCGTCGTCGGTCCCTTGTTCGAACCTGCCCTGTTCCGGTTCGCGCCCGACGACCACGTCGTGGTCTTCCGGGTCCACCACAGCGTCTACGACGACTGGTCGGTGAGCGTGTTCCGCCGCGAGCTGTCCGCCCTGTACACGGCCTACGCCGCCGGTGAGCCGTCGCCACTACCGGAGCTGCCCGTCGGCTTCGCCGCCTTCTCCCGCGCCCAGCGTCGTCGGTTGGCGGGCGCCGCCGGCGCCGCCCAGCTCGCCTGGTGGAGGGACCACCTGGCCGGTGCGCCGTTCTGCCTCCAGCTCCCCATCGACGACCCCGCCCGGGCCGAGGGGTCGCCCCAGCCCAGCGCCCAGCCGGTGACGGTCGAGCTCCCCGACGAGCTCCACGCCGGCGTCCGGGTGCTCGCCCGCCGGCACCGGGCCACGCCGTTCATGACGATGCTGGCGGCCTTCGAGGTGCTCGTCCACCACTACACGGGCCAGGACGACCTGCTCATGGCCTCGGTGGTGGCCAATCGCAATCGACCCGAGCTCGAGCCCATGATCGGCTGTTTCACCAAGAAGATCCTGCTGCGCCAGGACATGGCCGGCGACCCCACCTTCACCGAGGTGCTGGCCCGCACCCGGGTGAGCGTCCTCGGCGCCCTGCCCAACCAGGACCTGGCCTTCGAGACCGTCCTTCAGGAGACGGTGGGGCCGGCGGCGGCCGACCACGGCCTGGCGCCGTACGTAGGGGTGATGTTCCAGGGAGTGACGCCCCAGATGGACGAGGTCACCCTGCCGGGCGTGACCACCACCGGCTACGACACCAGTGCCACCACCACCCGCGCCCACTTCGCCGCCGGCTCCGACGACGGCGGGGATGGTCCCGACGGCGACGAGCCGTGGGGGGGCGGCCTCTACGTCGGGACGTTCCTGATCCTGTCCCTGGTGGAGACGGCTGCTGCCACGTCGCTGGTGGCTCGGGGCGCCTTCCACGGCCCGGCGGTGGAGCGGCTGTTGGCCGGGTTCGTCGCCCTGCTGGGCGACGTCGTGGCCGACCCGTCCGCCCGGGTGTCGGAGCTGCGCGTGCTCAGCGACGACCAGCGCTGCCAGGTGCTCGAGATGGGGAGCTCCGCCGCCGATGTCGCGGCCCTCGGCCACTGCGCCCACGAGCTCTTCGAGGCCCATGTCGCCCGCGCGCCGGGCGCGGTGGCCGTGGGAACGGACACGGGCGAGCTCACCTTCGCCGCGCTGGAGGGCCGAGCCGACGAGATCGCCCGACGCCTGCGGGCGTGCGGGGTCCGCCGGGGGTCCCTCGTGGGCATCTGCCTCGAGCCGTCGGAGCACTGCGTCGTGGCCGTGCTGGCGGTATGGAAGGCGGGCGCGGGGTACGTGGCCATCGATCCCGCCGACGACGCCGCTCACGCCACCTGGGTCGCCGCCGACGCGGGACTCGGGGTGATCGTCACCCGGGCCGGCCTCCGTCCCCATCTGACGGCCCCGGGCCGACGGCTCCTCGACATCGAGGCGGTCGACGTCGAGCCCGTCGACGCCGATGCCGAGCCCGTCGATGCCGACGTCGAAGTCGGTGCCGATGCCGACGTCGGCGGCGTGCCGCTCTCGAGCGAAGAGGCGGCGCCGGGGCCGGACGACGTGGCGCTGGTGTTCTACGGGTCGAGGGCGTCGTCGGTGGAGCGGGGCGTGGCCATCGAGCACCGCGGCGTGGCCAACCTCGTCGCCGGGTTGCGCGGCGGTGTCCACCGTCGCTCGGCGACCGGGCTGCGGGTCTGCCTGGCGGGCGGAGCGACCACCGACGGGTTCCTGCGCCACATCGCCGCCCTGCTCGACGGCCACGCCCTCCGGTTCGTCGGGGGCGACGGGGAGTCGAGGCCCGCGAAGGTGGTCAGCCTGGTTTCCTCCGGCGCCGTCGACGTCGTCGACGCCCAGCCCGAGGACCTCGACGACCTCCTCGCCGCCGGGCTCCAGGAGGCGCTCCTGGCCCGTCCACCCGATGCCGGCGAGGCGACGATTTTCGTCGCCTCCCCTGGTGTCTTGGCCCGGCGCTGCTGGAGGTCCCTGCGGTCCCTGCGGGAAGCGCGTGCACTCGTGCTCTACGGGCCACCGGAGTGCACCTTCGGGGCGACGGTCGACGCCGACGTGCGAGCGGGTGGGCGCTCCACGGTCGGCCGTCCCCTGGCCGGAGTCACCGCCCACGTGCTTGACCCGTCGGGCGCCCCCGTCCCCCTGCAGGTGACCGGCGAGCTGTGCGTGGGCGGCGCCGGGCTGGCCCGGGGCGACTCGGAGGCGACCGCGGCCGGGTGCTTCGTGACCCGCAGCGTGGCCGGCGGCCCCGAGGTGCGGCTGTTCCGCACCGGGCAGCGGGCCCGATGGTTGCCCGACGGGCGCATCGAGGTGCTGGGGGCCATGAGCGACGCCGTCGGGCTCCGCGGCTTCGCCGTGGATCGGGCCCGCATCCAGGCCGCGCTCGTCCGGTGCCCGGGTGTACGCGACGCACGGGTCGTCGTCGAACCGGATGCCGATGGCTCACCCCGCCTGGCGGCCTACGTGGTGCCCGACAGAGACGCCGGGCCGACACTGGCCCAGCTCCGGGTCTTTCTCTGGTCGTTGCTGCCGGGCTACGCCTGGCCGGCCGCAGTGGTGGTCGTGGCGGACACGGCTGCGTCGGCCGATGCCGTGGGCGGTGGAAGGGTCGGGCACCGGCCCACCGACCACGCCACCGGGACGGCCGAGGAGGCGTTCGTGGCCGCCCTGTGGGCCGAGGTGGTCGGCGTCGACAGGGTCGACGGCGGAGAGAACTACTGGCAGTCGTTCCCCTTCCTCGACGTAGTCACCGGGGCGGTCGAGGCCGGAGTCGTCGTCGACGGCCACCGGGTGGCCCGCAACCGGACGGTGGCGACGCTCGCCGTAGACCTGGCAGCCGGGCAGGGAGAATGAGCAACAGCTGCTGATTGGTCATTGCCCGGCCTCGACCGAGGCTGTAGCGTGCCATGGCCGATCACAGGCGGGGGGAGTATATGTCTCTCGCATCTAGGTGCGAAAAACAGATATAGGGGGACAAAGGGGGCACGTGATCGACGTGGTTCCCGCCGGTCCGAAGCCCGGCGCGACGGCACAACCAACACCACGACCTGATCGGGTCACGAACAAAGACAAGAGGACACACGCATGAGATTCCGAAGCATCATCGGCACGGCCGCCGCGGCCAGCACGCTCGTCATGACGGGGGCGGTCACAGCCGGCCCCGCCTCGGCGGCCGTTCTCTCCTGCGGCACGGTACTCAGCACGCCTGGGCAGACCGTCACACTCACCGCCAACGTCGGTCCGTGTAACGGCGGCGACGGCGTCACCATCACTGCGCCCAACGTCACCCTCAACCTCGGCGGCTTCAAGATCATCGGCAAGCGCCACGCTGGTGACGCTGCGGGAGTGCGCCTGGCCAACGTGACCGGGGTCACGGTCAAGGGTAAGGGCACCGTCCAGGGATTCGACGCTGGCGTAGCCATCTTTGGCGGTTCGGGGAATACCGTCAGCAACCTCATCGCCAAGGACAACGTCAACGACTTCCAGGGCGGCTCGTGTGACCTGGGCGACGGTATTTCCATGACGGATTCGAGCAACAACACCATTCAGGGCAACAAGGTCGTCGGCAACGGCCCGTACGGCGGAATCTCCGTGGTCGAGAACTCGGACGGGAACACGATCAAGGGCAACACCGTGGTGAGCCAGAACCTCCACGGGATCGGCTGTGGCAACTCGACCCAGGATGAGGGCATCCGGCTCGAGGGGCCCGGGGCGAACAACAACGTCGTCAACGGCAACACCGTCTCCGACAGCCTCCTGGGGGGGATCGGCGTCCACAGCAACATCGGCTGCCGGAACAACCCACCCGCCCCGGGCGACACCCCCAATAACGACTTCAACATCATCACCAACAACACGGTGACCGGTACGACGGGCTCGTCGCAGTCGGACGGCATCAAGCTCCTCGCCCAGGGCCCGTTCGGTACCGTTGTGTGCGCGGCGTCAAACACCACGATCACGGGGAACAACTCGTCCAACAACAGCCGTAACGGCATCACCATCCCTGCCACGTCGGTCAACAACATCGTCAACGACAACACGGTCAACGCCAACGGCACACCGGGTGCCCCTGCGATTCCGGGCCCCGCCACTCCGGGCGTCGGCGACGGCATCCACCTGGGTGAACCGATCTTCGGCAACGTGTTCACCGACATCGGGCCAACGAACCTCGACCTGATCAGTCCTGCGCAGCCGACCTTCATCGCGGGCACGGACTTCGCGGCGTTGGAAGGCTCAGGGAGCAGCCCCGCTGGCGGTGTGACCGGTACGCTGGTGCCCATCGGCAACATCAATGTTGTCAATCCGGCCCCCGACAGCTCCACCAGCGGCTGCACCGCGGCCGACTTCCCCGCCGCCGTGGCCGGCAACATCGCCCTCATCCAGCGCGGATTCTGTGACCGCACGCTGAAGATCGCCAACGCCGTCGCCGCTGGCGCAATCGGCGTCGTGTTCTTCAACGAGGGTTCGCCGGGCCGGACCGGCCTCATCGTCGCCGGTGTCGACCCGGTCAACATCCCGGTGATCGACGCCACCTTCGCGACGGGTCAGAAGTTGTTCAACCTCACCCAGCAGGGTCCGGTGACCATCAACGTGGAAGCTCACACCACCAACATCAACACCGAGATCAACGTCGGGGCCGAGAACAACACCCTGTCCAGGAACGTCGGGTTCAACAACGTCGAGCGTGACGGACGCGACGACAACCCGAAATGTGACAACAACGCCTGGACAGCCAACAAGTTCGGCACCGTGAACCAGCCCTGCGTCAAGGCTGGCGGCGGCACCGGGCAGGTCAAGCCCATCGCCCCGTAGCCAACCGGGGTCCTTCGGTTCCTCGCTGTCCTCTCAGGAGGCCGGTGAGGAACCGGGGCCTTGTTGCCCGGCGGCCGGCTCTGTGCCGGCCGCCGGGACGGCGACAGCGGTAGGGTCGCCGCTCCAGCTCCCGGTGCGGAGCAGGAACCGCCTCAGCTTGCCGGTGGGTGTGCGGGGCAGAGAGTCCACGAAATGCACGGCGCGCGGCACCTTGTGCGGTGCCAGGCCGGTCCGGGCCCGGGCCACCAGGTCCTCGGCCAACAGCTCGTCGCCAATCAGCTCGGTCGCCGGGGCGACGCCCGGCACGGTCACCACGAACGCCTCCAGGCGGGAGGCACCCGTGGCGTCGCGCACGCCGGCGACGGCCACCTCGCTCACCGCCGGGTGGGCCACGAGCACGGCCTCGACCTCGAGCGGGGCCACATTGATGCCGCCCACGACCTCGATGTCGTCGACCCGGCCCAGGTGGTGGACGAAGCCGTCGGCGTCGATCATGGCCCGGTCGGCAGTGCACAACCACCCATCGCGCACGGCCGAAGCGGTGGCCTGCGGCTGGCCCAGGTACTCGAGCAGCACGGTCGGTCCCCTGACCCACAGGGTACCGGGCCGATCCGGCCCCAGGTCGTGGCCGGCATCGTCGCGCACGGCCACCTCGTAGGGCGGGAGCGGCCGGCCGATGGTGCCGTGGCGGCAGGCGTCGAGCGTGTTGCTCACGAAGGTCTGACCCACCTCGGTGGAGCCCAAACCGTCGAGGATCGGGCAACCGAGGAGCTCCACCGCCCGCTGGGCCAGGACGGGCGTGAGGGCCTCGCCGGCCGACACCGCGGCCCGCAGGGACACGAAGGCGGCGCGTTCGCCCGCGGCCACCAGGCGGGCGTAGAAGGTGGGGACGCTGAACACGACCGTGACTCCGTGGTCCTCGACCAGGCGGGCGGCGGCGTCGGCCCGCGGCGGACCGGGGTCGAGCACGGCCCGACAGCCCGACAGGAGGGGGAAGAACAGCGAGTTGCCCAGGCCGTAGGCGAAGAAGAGCTTCGACACCGAATAGACGACGTCGTCACGATGGAGGCCGATGGCCGTGTCGGCGAAGGCCCTGAAGTACACCAGCGGGTCGCCGTGGCGGTGCACGGCGGCCTTGGGGCGACCGGTGGTGCCCGACGTGTACTGGGCGTACGCGGCATCGTCATCGCCGACGTCGGCCGCCGGGGCCATCACGGAGTCTGAGGTGGTGTGCCCGAGCGAGTCGGCCACGTGCGCACCCAGGGCATCGGTGGTCAGTACCGTCGGGACCGCGGTGGAGAACCGGTCGGCGATGTCGGCCGCCACCACCATGGCCCGGGGGCTGGCGTCGGCGGCCAGGTTGGCGTGGTCGTCGACGGTGAGCCTGGGGTTGGCCAGCACGGCGACGGCACCCAGGCGGATCGTGCCCAGGAACGCCCACACGAGCTCGATGCCGTCTGGCGCCACCACCAGCACGCGGTCGCCCGGCGCCACCCCCAGGGCGCCCAGTCGAGCTGCGGCGTGGGCCGCGCCCCGGTGCACCTCGGCGTGGGTCCAGGTGCGGTCGCCCACCGCGAACGCAGGCGCCGACCAGAACCCCTGGCTTCGCGCCCGCCGCTCCATGACCACGGCCAGATTGGCCACCATTACCTCCTGGCCTGCGTGGCCTGAACGCAGTGGCTGCCCACGATCAGGCGACCGGCGACGGGCCCCACAGGCCACAGGCCGTAGGACACCAGCTCGGCCCAGGAGGCGAAGGGATCGGCGTCGTCGCCGGTCAAGGCCCAGGCGATGGCCCCTCCCAGCAGCCACAGCCGGGCTCCCGATGCCACGCGATCCTCCGCGTCGGAAGTATGGTCGACCGGGCCTGTGGCCAGGAGCATGCCCAGGTTGAGGGCCGCCTCCAGTTCGGTGCCCCGCCCGGCCGCCTCCAGCGCGGCGCGAGGCGCGGATCGGCATCGGTCGACCTCTCCCAGCCAGTCCCGATCGACGTCGGCCGACGCCTCGGCCGCCGCCGCGAACCCCACCAAGGCCAGGGCGTCGGCCACGGGACCGGCCGGCGTGGCTGCGGCCAGAGCGGCGATGTCGATCCCTTCCGGTGGCGACGACGCCGCTGCGAGGCGGGCCAGCAGCTCGGCGACCCGCGCACCACCCGTCCCCAGGGCTGTGGCCACGTCGACGCGTCGGCCGTCGTCAGCGACGATGGTGAGGGGCCAGCCGGCCACCGGGGCGGCGGCCAGGGCCGCGGCCGGCGACGTCGCTCCCGGAGGCCGGGGCGGGCCACCGGTGGCGAGGGACAGCCCGGCACCGTCGACGGCGTGCCAGCTCAGGGGTTCCAGGTGGTGGCGACCTCGGGGAAGCGGAGGCCGAGGTCATCGGCGAACCTGGCCGCCCGTTCGATGAACTGGGCCCGGGCCACGTCGTTGGTGTCGCGCTTGATGCCCCAGCGCCGGAAGGTCTCGTTGTTGGTCGAGGTGCTCCGGCCGAAGAAGGGCAGGGTGAACGGCACCAGGTCGTCGAGCGCCTGCTGCACCTCGGGCTGCCGCTCGGGGTCGGCCATGGCCTCGGTGGTGCGGGCTCGACCGAACGACACGTGGAACTTCTCCTCGGGCAGGAGCTTGGTCGCCAGGTTCCGTAGCGGCAGATAGCTGCTCTGGAGCAGGTCTTCCATCAGCACCACCTCGGCCAGGTCGACCACGGCTTTCAGCACGATGAACTCCACCCAGGTGTGCAGCTCGAAGTCGAACACCGAAAGGGCGCGTCCGGCCAGGGGATCGGGCAGGCCCAGCTCGTTGGACAGGCGGTTGAACTTGAGGTGGTGGCCGTACTCCTCCATGGCGATGCGACAGGCCAGCCACTTCTCCTGGGGCCCGGGGGCGAGGGCGATGGCGGGCTCGTCGAACACGGTGGCCCCGGCCAGCTCGTTGCGGACGTGGCTGGCCACCACCTTGCCCACGGCCACGACGTAGTCGGGTCCGAGGGCCTGGGCTTCGGCGGCGTTGGCCACCGTGGCGGTGAAGGGCTGGCCCATGGTGGACGTGGTCATGTCGCCTCCCTGCCTGCGATTGCGTGAGGGGGCCCTCCGAAGAGATCGAACTCGGACTCCAGCGGGGTGAGGCGGGCCTCCATGGCGGCCCTCCCCGTGGCGGCCAGGGTGGCGACCTGCCACCCCTCCGGTTCGATCACCTCGACGACGGGCCGGGGCTGGGACCACAGGGCGACGGCGGCACCCCGGGCCCCCACGACCTGGCCGGTCACACCGGCCGCGTCCGGTGAGCACAGCCACGCGGCCACCGGCGCGATGTCGTCGGGCGTGGCCAGGGGAGCCGACGCCAGGTAGGCGCGCAGCTCATCGGTGACCGGCGGGATCGACTCGGTCATCCGGGTGAAGGCGAACGGCACCAGATAGTTGACGCACACATCGCGCCCGGCCATCTCCAGGGCCACGGCCCGGGTCAGCCCGAACAGCCCAGCCTTGGCCGCCGCGTAGGCAGCCTGGCCCACACTGCCGACCAGGCCGGCGGCACCGCCCACGTAGACGATGCGCCCGAACCGTCCGGATCGGATGGGCCCGGCCATCACCCGGGTGAGCTGGAGGGCCACGCCCAGGTGGGACTCGAGCACCTCAGCCACGTCGAGATCGGAGGCCTTGTGGACCATGGCGTCGCCCAGGGTGCCGGCGGAGTGGACGAGCACGGTGGGGGACCGGCCGGCCCACGCCTCCACCTCGCAGACCAGCTTCTCGGCGCCCGGCCGGCTACGGGCGTCGATGTTCGAGGCCATCGCCGATCCGCCCGCGGCACGGATCTCCTCGGCCACCGACTCGGCCGGCCCGGCGTCAGGCGCCGACCCGTCCAGGGCGACCCCCGTGTCGTCGACGCACACGGGATGGCCGGCGGCAGCCAGAGCCAGGGCGACGGCCCGCCCGATGCCCCGGCCCCCGCCAGTGACGATGCTCACAGGCGCGCGAACGTCGCGATCCGCCACTGCTGTTGCCGCCGCTCCTGTTGCTGCCACTCCTGTTGCCGCCACGCCTGCCATTGTTCGATGCTAACGGACCGGGCGTCGCTAACTCCGGCGGTACAGGCGGGTCGTCAGTGGGGCGAACACGGCGGTCAACCCCAGGGCCACGGCAAGGACGACGGCGACATCGCCGGCCTCGGCATTCCCCTCCATCAGTCCCCGCGATGCCGTGGCCAGCACCGATATCGGGTTGACGTCCACGAAGGTCTTGAGCCCGGACGGGAGTGTGGCCGGGTCGACGAAGACGTTGGACAGGAAGGTGAGCGGGAAGATCCCCATGAACCCTGCGCTCATGACTGCGTTGGGGGAGCGCATCACCAGCCCGAGGGTCGTGAAGAACCAGGAGAGACCGAAGGCGAAGACCACCACCAGTGCGAGTGCCTCGACGGCGCCGACGACGCCTGCGCCCGGGCGGTAGCCGAGGATCACGCCGACGACGATGATCACCGTGCCTGCCACCAGGTAGCGCACGCTGTCACCCAGCATCGAGCCCACCAGTGGCGCCGGTCGCCAGATGGGCAGCGAACGGAAGCGATCCACCACCCCCTTGGTCAGGTCGGTGTTCAGGGCGATCCCCGAGTAGACGGTGGTGAAGAGCACCGACATGACCAGGATCCCGGGGAGGATGTAGTCGAGGTACTTCCCGGTGGACCCGCTGATCGCCCCACCGAAGATGTAGGTGAACATCAGCACGAACATCACCGGCGTGATCGTCACGTCGAGGAGCTGCTCGGGAACGTGTTTGACCTTGAGCACCCCCCGCCAGGCGAAGGTGACGGCCGTCGACGCCGCGCTGGGCCGGGAAGGCCGCGGGGTCGACGAGATGGCCTTGCGAATGGCCGCCTCGTCGCCGATCGGGGTCGGGCCGTGTCTCCCGCTCCCGGGGCCGCTCGGGCCGGTGGTGGTCACGACGCCCGCTCCTCCCGGGTGCGGTCCGACGACCCGGACGAATCGTCCACCGCGGGGTGTCCGGTCAGGGCCAGGAAGACCTCGTCGAGACTGGGCTGGCCGAGAGAGAAGTCTGCGACCCGTATGCCCGAACGGGCCAGGCCGGCAACGGCGGCGGCAGCACGGTCACCGTCGGAGCACGACGCCGACAGGGCGGCCGGGTCGGCATCGAGGGTGGTGTTGCCGAGCTGGCGATCGAGCAGCTGCTGGGCGTCGGGGCGCTGGGCGGGGTCCAGCAGGCGAACACGCAAGGCGCCGGATCCCACCGAGGCTTTCAGCTGGCCGGGTGTCCCCTCGGCGATGACCTTGCCCTGGTCGATGACGGCGATGCCGTCGGCCAACTGGTCGGCCTCCTCCAGGTACTGGGTGCAGAGCAGGATCGTGGTCCCCTCCGCGACCAGGGCCCGGATGATGCTCCAGACCTGGTTGCGCGACCGCGGGTCGAGGCCGGTCGTCGGCTCGTCGAGGAACATCAGCTGCGGGGTGACGACGATGCTCGCAGCGATGTCGAGCCGCCGCCGCATCCCTCCGGAGTAGTTCTTGGCCAGCCGGCCGGCCGCCTCGGGGATACCGAACGCCTCGAGCAGCTCGTCCGCGCGCGTCTTGGCCTGAGTCCGCTTGAGGCCCA
>JBPCNP010000027.1:0-12803 GCA_051001215.1 Acidimicrobiales bacterium | reverse complement strand
CAGACCCGATCCACAAGATCTCGATCATCGCCCGGGGCCGGGCCCTGGGCTGGACCCTCGCCTTGCCCACCGAGGACAAGTACCTGGTGAGCCGCTCCCAGCTCCGTGACCAGCTGGCCATGCTCCTAGGCGGCCGCACGGCCGAGGAGCTGATCTTCCTCGACCCCACGACCGGCGCCCAGAACGACATCGAGAAGGCCACCCAGATCGCCCGGGCCATGGTCACCGAGTACGGCATGAGCGATGCCATCGGCCCTCAGGCCCTGGGCCAGAAGAACGGCGAGGTGTTCCTCGGGCGCGACTTCGGCCACCAACCGAACTACTCCGACGAGGTGGCCGCCCACATCGACGCCGAGGTTCGGCGCCTCATCGAGGACGCCCACGACCAGGCCCGCGAGGTGCTGGTCACCTATCGGGCCACGCTCGACCGCCTGGCCGACGCCCTCATCGAAAAGGAGACCCTCGACACACCCGAGGTCATGGAGATCTTCTCCGACGTCCAGCGCGGGTCGGGCCGGACGGCCACGGGCGGAGCGGCCGCCGCCCGCCGGGTGCGTCCCCTCTCCACACCCTGAGCCGGTCGTCGACATGCCCGTCGACCGCGATCGCCTGACCCGCGCCGTCCGGGAGATCCTCGAGGCCATCGGCGAGGACCCTGACCGAGAGGGCCTGGCCCGCACACCCGAGCGGGTGGCAGCCATGTACGTCGAGTTGTTCTCGGGACTCGACGATCCCGCGGGCCAGCACCTCACCGTCACCTTCGCCGCCGATCACGACGAGATGGTGATGGTCAAGGACATCCCCGTCGCCTCCATGTGCGAGCACCATCTCATCCCGTTCGTGGGGAAGGCCCATGTGGCCTACATCCCGGCCGAGGACGGGCGCATCACCGGCCTGTCGAAGCTGGTGCGCCTGGTCAGTTCGTATGCCCACCGGCCCCAGGTCCAGGAGCGGCTCACGACCCAGATCGCCGACGAGGTCGTCCGTAGCCTCGAGCCCCGGGGCGTGCTGGTCGTAGTCGAGGCCGAGCACCTGTGCATGACCATGCGAGGTGTTCGCACCCCCGGGACGGTCGCGGTCACATCCGCCGTCCGGGGCCAGTTCCTGGAGCCCGCCACCAGGGCCGAGGCCATGGACTTCATCCTCGGTCGGCGCTGACCCGAGCCCGATGCGATGCTCGAGCGGCCGGCCACCGGGCCGACCCTCCCCTGGCACACCCATGAACCACTACGATCGGGGCGTGCCGCCGTTGGTGATGGGAGTCCTCAATGTCACTCCCGACTCCTTTTTCGATGGTGGCCGGTGGTTCGACACCGATGCGGCGGTGGCTCATGGACTCGATCTGGTCGCCGAGGGGGCCGACGTCGTCGATGTCGGGGGGGAGAGCACCCGCCCGGGCGCGGAACCCGTCGACGAGGCCGAGGAGCGGCGCCGGGTGCTCCCCGTGATCCAGGCCCTGGCTCCCCACGTGCGGGTCTCGGTCGACACCCGCAAGGCCGGGGTCGCCGAGGCCGCGGTGGCCGCCGGTGCCACGCTTGTCAACGACGTGTCCGCCCGTCTCTGGCCGGTCGCGGCCGATGCCGGAGTGGGCTGGGTGGCCATGCACATGAAGGGCGAGCCCGCGACCATGCAGTCCGAAGCCCACTACGACGATGTCGTCGTCGAGGTGCGCGACAGCCTCGTCGAACGGGCCCGATGCGCCCGCAAGGGGGGCGTGAACGAGGTCTGGATCGACCCCGGGCTCGGGTTCGCCAAGACCGGGGCCCACAACCTGACCCTTCTCCGGCACCTGCGGGTACTGGTGGACGCCGGGTTCCCCGTCATGGTGGGCACCAGCCGCAAGTCCTTCCTCGGCCAAGTCACCGGCACTCCCCCCGCTCCCGCCGACGACCGGCTCGAGGCGTCGCTGGCCACGGCCGCCTGGGCCCTGTGCCAGGGCGCGGCGATGGTGAGGGTCCACGACGTGGCCGCCACCGCCCAGCTGTCCCGGTTGGTGCCGTGAAGGGCAAGTGGGCGTCGGGGATCGCCCCCCGCAACTTCGCCTGGATCATCAAGGACGGCCTGGCCGTCAGCGAGCGACCGGGAGGCTATGCCCGCTCCCACCGCCCGGTGCGCCGGCAGGAGGAGATCATCTGGATCCGCGAGCAGGGATTCGATCGGGTCGTGTCCCTGCTGCCCTCACCCCACAACCTCCACGCCTACGACGAGGCCGGGGTCGTGGCGGTGCACATCCCCTTCGGCCCCCACGACAGCGTTCCCGAGGTGCTGCACGACCTGCTTCCCCGGCTCGAGGAGTGGTTGGGCGCCGGAGAGAAGGTCCTCATCCACCAAGAGGAGCTGAGCGACCGGCTCCAGGGCATCGCCGCCGGCTATCTCGTGTACACCGGGCTCGTCGTCGACCCGGCCCAGGCCATCGCCATCGTCGAACAGCTCAACCAACGCCAGATGGGCCCCATCGGCCGGCAGGTGGTCAGCGCCTCTTCGGACATGGCCGAAACTGTCGCGCCGCCACGGGCCAAGAGCCGCTCGGCCGGCACCGCCCGGTCACGGTCCCGCTCGGGCGTGACTCCCCGCCCCGGCGCGACACCCCGCTCCGCTGCGCGCGCGAAGGGCCACCCGAGCCCGGGGGCGTGAACGGCGGCTTCCCGTCGGGTGGCGCCGACCGCATCGAGTTGCGGGGACTGCGGGTACTGGGCATCTGTGGCGCCCTGGCCGAGGAGCGTGACCGACCCCAGCCCCTCGAGATCGACCTCGACGTGGAGGCCGACCTCTCGGGCCCGGGGCGCACCGACTCCCTCGACGACACCGTCGACTACGGGGCCGTGGCCCGAGCGGCGGTGCGGGTGGCCACCGAAGAGCGCTTCACCCTCCTCGAGGCGCTGGCCGAGCGGATCGCCCAGGAAGTGGGCCGCACCCAGGCCCTGGTCACCTCGGTCACCGTGGCCGTGCGCAAGCTGCGACCCCCGGTGCCCGTCGAACTGGCCACCGCCGGCGTCCGGATCACCCGCGCCACCCCGAGCCGGTGACCGCCTGTCCGCTCCCCGCTCAGGGGGCCGCTCGGGCCCGGCGGGGGCGCCGGGCGTTTCTCGGGCTCGGTTCGAACCTGGGTGACCGCCGGGCGCTGCTGCGCGACGCCGTGGCCGGCCTGCCCGACGTGGTGGCGATTTCTCCGGTGTACGAGACCGATCCCGTGGGCGGTCCACCCGGCCAGCCGCCCTATCTCAACATTGTGGTCGAGCTGTGCACCGATCGGGATCCACGGGCGCTGCTGGACCTGGCCCGGGACCTCGAGGCGGTAGCCGGACGGGTCCGGACCGAGCTCGACGGCCCCCGCACCCTCGACGTCGACGTGCTCCTGGTGGACGACCTCCGAGTGGACGAACCCGATCTGGTCGTCCCCCACCCTCGCATGGGCGATCGTCGCTTCGTGCTGGCTCCCCTGGCCGACATCGCCCCCGACAAGGTGCCCGCCGAATGGGAGCAACAGGCCACTGGGAACATTCGCCGGGTGGGTACGCTGTAGGGACGAACGGCACCCGAACGACGGGGCCGGAACGTCGGAGGAGCTTGTGTCCCAAATGCGCGAAGGCGCCCGCCGGTCACCCGGCGTGGCCGTCGTCGACCGAGTCGGCGATCTGTCCGCCCGCCTCGACCAGGCCCGAGCCGACGGGCACAGCGTCGGCGTGGTCCCCACCATGGGTGCCCTCCATCACGGCCACCTCTCCCTGATCCGCAGGGCGTCCGCCGAATGCGCCGTGGTGGTCGTCACCGTGTTCGTGAACCCGCTGCAGTTCGGCCCCGGTGAGGACCTGGCCACCTACCCCTGCGACATCGACGCCGACATCGAGATGGTGGCCCGGGGCGGCGGTCACATCGTGTTCACCCCGCCGGTCGCCGAGATGTACCCGTCGCCGGAAGACGCCAGCGCGACCTGCGGCACGCACATCGGAGGGGACACCGATTTCGAAGGGCTCACCGACGTCCTCGAGGGGGCAAGCCGCCCCGGCCACTTCGGCGGCGTGGCCACCGTCGTCGCCAGGATCTTCGACGTCGCCGGTCCGTGCCGGGCTTACTTCGGCGAGAAGGACTGGCAGCAGGTCCTGGTCGTTCGTCGCCTGGTCGAGGCCAGGTCGCTGCCGGTGCAGGTTGTCACCTGCCCCACCGTTCGTGACATCGACGGCCTGGCCTGCTCCAGCCGAAACGTCCGACTGTCGAGCGAGGAGCGCGTCGCCGCCCTGGTGCTGTCCGATGCGCTGGCCGCCGTCGCCGCCCTCGTCCGTGCCGGCGAGCACGACCCGTCCGTCATTCGCCGCCACCTGATCGATGCTGTGACCAGGGAACCCCTGGTGCGGTTGGACTACGCAGCCGTGGTGCGTGCCGACGACCTGGCACCGCTCCACCGCCTGGCCGGCGAGGTGCGGCTACTGCTGGCCGCCAGGGTCGGCACGACCCGCCTCATCGACAACGTGGGCGTGACGTCGACACCCGACGTGCCCCGGACAACCGACGTCTCCGTGCCCCGGAGGAGGA
Source organism: Acidimicrobiales bacterium (assembly GCA_051001215.1). GTDB lineage: Bacteria > Actinomycetota > Acidimicrobiia > Acidimicrobiales > AC-14 > DATAQC01. Next base: position 8,273 of record JBPCNP010000027.1, on the reverse strand, counting down.
GCGCCTGATGCGACGCCGCATGCTCAAGAGCAAGATCCACCGGGCCCTGGTCACGTCCACCGACCTCCATTACGAGGGGTCTGTCTCCATCGACGTCGACTTGATGGCGCTGGCCGATATCCGCGAGTGGGAACAGGTAGCCGTCCTCGACATCGACAACGGTGCCAGGTTCGAGACCTATGCCATTCCCGGTGGCCCCGGACAGCTCCAGCTCAACGGCGCTGCGGCCCGCCTGGTGGATGTCGGGGACCGGGTCATCGTGTTGACCTATGCGGAGCTCACCGAGGCCGAGCTGGAGGGATTCGCTCCCACCGTGGTCCAGGTGGACACCCACAACCGTGCCCTCGGGCGCGATATCCTGCCCGTCGGCGAGCGACTGCGGGCCTGAACGAGGTGCCCACCCTCGACCCCCCTCCCGCAGCCGATCTCGACCTGCTCGTGCTCGGCAGTGGCGTGGCCGGCCTGTCCGCCGCCGTGCAGGCGGCATCGGTGCTGGGGTTGCGAGTCGGGGTGCTCACCAAAGGCGACCTGGCCCAGTCGGCTACCAGTTGGGCCCAGGGGGGCGTCGCCGCGGCTATCGGCGGCGATCCCGACTCGGCCGATCTCCATCTGGCCGACACCCTGGCGGCCGGGGCGGGGCTCTGCGACCCCGACGCCGTCCGGGTGTTGGTCGACGAAGGGCCGGCACGGGTGAACGACCTCATCGCCCTCGGCGCGGTGTTCGACACCGACCCCACCGGGGTGCTGGCCCTGGCGCGCGAGGGCGGCCACTCCGTGCCCCGGGTGGTCCATGCCGGCGGGGCGGCGACGGGAGCGGAGATCGAACGGGCGCTCGTCGAGGCGGTGCGCACCACCGCAGCGTCGGTGCTCGAGGGATGGTTCGCGGTCGACCTGATCGTGACCGGCGGCCGATGTCGCGGCGTGGTCGCCCTCGACCCCACGGGCAGGTCACACGAGGTCCGGGCACCCCACACCCTCCTGGCCAGCGGGGGGGCGGGGCAGCTCTACTCCGTCACCACCAACCCCGCCCAGGCCACGGGCGACGGGGTGGCCATGGCCCTCCGAGGGGGGGTGGCGGTCGCCGATGTCGAGTTCGTGCAGTTCCACCCCACCGCCCTCCACCACCCGCAGATGCCGCGGCCGCTCCTGTCCGAAGCGCTCCGCGGCCACGGGGCCCTCCTGCGCGACGCCCGGGGAGACAGGTTCGTCGAGGAGCTGGCCCCCCGTGACGTGGTCTCCCGAGCAATGGCCATCCGCATGCGCGAGCAGGGGATCGAGCATCTCTGGCTGGATGCCACGCCGCTCGCCGATTTCGACCAGCGCTTCCCCACCATCGCCGCTGCCGTCAGGCGGGCCGGCCTGAACCCGGCCGTCGACTGGTTGCCCATCGCCCCGGCCGCCCATTACGTGGTCGGCGGCGTGCTGACCGACCTCGACGGAGCGACGGCCCTCCCCGGGCTGTGGGCTGCCGGTGAGGTGGCGTGCACAGGCGTGCACGGGGCCAACCGGCTGGCGTCGAACTCGCTGCTGGAGGGCATGGTCTTCGCCGCCAGGGTGGTGGAGGCCATCGCCCGAGGAGGAGACAGACCGTCGCCCACCGGCGCCCTTCGCTGCCTCGATGACGGAACGGCCACCCCGCTGACCCTGCCTGACTCCTTCCGTGGCGGGTCCGGCACCTGTGGGGTGCTCGATGCGCCACGGAACACCGGCGCCCGCCTGTCCGGCGACCCGGCCAAGTCGCTCGAGCTCCTCCAGTCGGCGATGACCAACGGCGCCGGCGTGGCTCGTGACGCCGGGTCACTGGCCGAGGCCGATCGGGACCTCGGTGCCACCGCAGCCGCCACAGACCCGGACAACCGGTCTCGGGAGGCGCACGAGACGCGCAACCTCCTCGCCGTGGGCGCCGCCCTCGTCCTGGCCGCCTCGGTGCGCGAGGAGACCCGTGGTTGCCATACCCGTACTGACTTCCCCGCCATCAAGGCCGACCTGGCCCACCGGTTGGTGATCAAATGACCGCCGTGCCCGAACGGAGTGGCGGCTCCGTGTCCGAACGGAGTGGCGGCTCCGTGCCCGAACGGAGTGGCGGCGCGCACCCGGTGCCTGGCGACGTCCACCCGCCGGTGACCGCCGTGCGCCAGGTGGTGGCAAGTGCGCTGACCGAGGACCTAGGGCCCCTGGGCGACCTCACCGCCGCCCTCCTCCCCGCGGGGGTCACGGCCCTGGCCAGGCTCGTCCCCCGTGTCGGCGGTGTGCTGGCCGGGCGCCTGGCCGCCACCGAGGCCTTCGCCCAGGTCGACCCGGCAATCACCGTGGACTGGTCGGCCGATGACGGCGAAACCCTCGCCGCGGGAGCGCCGTTGGCCAATGTGGAGGGACCACTGGCGTCCATCCTCACCGCCGAGCGCACCGCCTTGAACCTCCTCGGGCACCTGTCCGGCATCGCCACCCTGACCCGCCGGTTTGTCGATCTCACCACGGGCCGGCGGTGCGCCATCCGGGACACCCGAAAGACCACACCGGGGCTGCGGGCGCTGGAGAAGGCGGCGGTTCGGGCGGGCGGCGCCGTCAACCACCGTGGGTCGCTGTCCGACGGCATCTTGTTGAAGGACAACCACCTGGCCGGTACACCCCTGGGCGAGGCTGTGGCCAGGGCCCGCTCCCTGTGGCCGGGGCGCAGCGTGCAGGTCGAGTGCGACACGGCGGCGCAGCTCGACGAGGCCCTGGCGGCGCGCGTCGACCTGGTCCTGCTCGACAACATGACGCCCGAGGAGGTCTCAACCTGTGTGCAGACCGTCGACGGCGCCTGCCTCGTCGAGGTGTCGGGTGGGGTGAACCTCGAGACCGTCGCCGCCTATGCGGATGCCGGCGCCGATCTCATCGCCGTCGGCGCCCTCACCCACTCGGCACCGGCGCTCGACATCGGACTCGACATCGCCGGCTCCGTGCCCGAACGGAATGCCGGCTCCGTGCCCGAACGGAATGCCGGCTCCGTGCCCGAACGGAATGCCGGCTCCGTGCCCGAACGGAATGCCGGCTCCGTGCCCGAACGGCATGGCGGCTCCGTGCCCGAACGGCATGGCGGCGCCTGAGCCTGTGCTCCTCGCCGTGGACGCCGGCAACACCCAGACCGTCGTCGGACTCTACGAGGGCACCGACCTGGTCACCCATTGGCGCATCGCCACGAGCGCGGAACGCAGCTCCGACGAACATGCCCTCTTGCTCGGTCAGTTCCTGGCCCAGCAGGGCATGTCGTTCGACCGGGTGACGGGCATGGTGGTGTGCTCGACGGTGCCCCGCCTCACCATCGTGCTGGCCGAGATGGCCGAGCGCTACCTGGACGCGCGCCGCGCCGTGGTGGTGGGCCCCGGCACCCGCACGGGGATGCCCATCCTCTACGACAACCCCAAGGAGGTCGGCGCCGACCGCATTGCCAATGCGGTGGGAGCCTTCGACCGCTACGGCGGCCCCACGATCGTCTGCGACTTCGGCACGGCCACGACCGTCGACGCCACCTCGGCCAAGGGCGAGTACCTCGGGGGGGCCATCCTGCCGGGCGTGGAGATCAGCCTCGACGCTCTGTTCGAGCGGGCTGCCGCGCTCTCTCGCGTCCGCCTCGTCGAGCCTCGGCGGGCAATCGGCAAGAGCACCGTGGAATCCATCCAGTCCGGGGCAATCTTCGGTTTCGCGGGCGCTATCGACGGCCTGTGCCAGCGCTTCCAGGAGGAGTTGGGCCCGTGCTCGGTCGTCTCCACGGGCGGATTGGGCAGCCTCATCGCCCCGTACTCCGTCAGCATCGACCAGCACGAGCCCTGGCTCACCCTCCACGGGCTACGCCTCATCTACGACCGCAACCACACGCCGTGATCGACACAGCTACCAGCGACACTGCCGACGGCGACCCCATCCCGCCGTCGATCGAGTGGGTCGACGGGCGGATCCGGCTCATCGACCAGCGCCGGCTGCCCGCCGAACTGGTTACGCTTGAGATCGCCACCGTCGACGACCTGTGCGAGGCCATCACGTCCATGGCGGTGCGGGGGGCCCCGGCCCTCGGGGTGGTCGGCGCCATGGGGATCGCACTGGCCCAGGTCACCGGGGTGCCCGTCGCCGAGGCCGCCGCTCGTCTCGTGGCCACCAGGCCCACGGCGGTGAACCTGGGCTGGGGAGTCGACCAGGCCCTGCGGGCCGATGACCCGGTGGCCGAGGCCTGCCGGCTGGCGACTGACGACGTGGTCCGCAACCGCCGCCTCGGAGCCCACGGGGCCAGCTTGGTGCCCGACGGGGGAAGGGTCTACACCCACTGCAACGCCGGGTCCCTCGCCTGTGTCGGGTACGGGACAGCACTGGGCATCGTGCGGGCAGCCCACGAGACGGGACGGCACCCGACGGTCTGGGTGGGTGAGACCCGCCCTGCCCTCCAGGGCTCCCGCCTCACGGCGTGGGAGCTCGACCGGCTCGGGATCCCCGCCACCCTGGTGGCCGACGTGATGGCCGCCTCGCTCATGGCCGGTGGCGAGGTCGACTGCGTGGTCGTGGGCGCCGACCGCATCGCCGCCAACGGCGACGTGGCCAACAAGGTGGGAACCTACGGGCTGGCCGTGCTGGCCCATCACCACGGCGTGCCCCTCTACGTGGGCGCCCCCACCTCCACCATCGACCTCGGATGCCCCGACGGCGCGGCCATCCCCATCGAGCGGCGCCTGGCCGGCGAGGTGACCGCCCTCGGCGGCGTGGCCATCGCCCCGTCGGGCTTCGCAGCCGAGAACCGGGCCTTCGACGTCACCCCGGCGGCGCTGGTGAGCGCCATCGTCACCGACGAGGGTGTCGCCAGACCTCCCTACGACCGATCCCTGCCGCCCCTGGTCCACAGGGCCGGCGAGTAGGGGATGTTGTGGAAATCGGGCTTGGGGTGTGGAATGGGCACTCGGACAACGACGGTCATCGTCAACGGCGGCCGCAGACGAAAGAGGAGTGACAACTTGATCACCACGATCCGCCGGAAGGCGGCTGCAACACTGGTCTCGTCCGGTTTGGTGGCGGGTGCCTTCGTGGCCCAGGCCGCACCGGCCGGAGCAGCCACGTTCACCGTGCGGCCGGGCCAGTCGATCCAGGCCGCCATCGACGCCGCCCCCCCTGGGTCGACCATCGTCGTCAAGCCCGGCACCTACCGCGAGAACCTCACCATCGAGAAGAACAACATCACCCTCCAGGGCACCCCGGGCCAGACCATTCTGAAGCCACCGGCCAACCCGGTCGGCCGGTGCGTGCAGCCCGGACCCCCCGGAGGTCCGCCCTCCGTCATCGGGATCTGCGTGATCGGGAACGGCAACCCCGACACGGGAACCGTCACCTCGCCGGTGACGGGCGTGAGCGTGACCGGCTTCACCGTCCGCAACTTCTCGGCCGACGGCATCTTCGTCTTCGGCGGGCAGAACACAGTGATGCAGGACAACACCTTGGTGAACAATGGCGAATACGGCGTGTTCGCCAACACCTCGACGGGCACGGTGATCCTCGACAACCGGGCCTCGGGCAGCGGTGAGGCCGGCATCTACGTGGGTGACTCCCCCAACGCCCAGGCCGTGGTCAAGAACAACACCGTGTTCGGCAACGGGTTCGGCATCTTCATCCGCAGCGCGTCGAACGGCGCCATCGTGGCCAACGACGCCCACGACAACTGCATCGGGATCTTCTTCCTGGAGGCGCCGAACTCCCCTGCCGACTGGGCCGCCACCCGCAACCAGGTGAACCACAACATCAAGGCGTGCCCTGCCAATGACGAGGAGGGGGCTCCGCCGATCTCGGGTGGCGGCATCGTGATCCTCGGAGGCCACCAGATCGTGATCCAGGCCAACACGGTGGACGACAACCGGCCCAGCGGTCCCACGTTCGTCTCCGGCGGCATCGTGCTGATCGCCGGCTCGTCGAACAACCAGATCGTCTCCAACACCGCCCACGGCAACGCTCCCGCCGACCTGATCGACCAGTCGGGCGCGTCGAACCACTTCTCCAACAACAACTGCGACACCTCGATCCCGAGGCGTCTGTGTGGTCGCACCGTGACCACCACTCCGGCGACGACCACCCCGCCCCCGGGCGGCTGACCTCAGAGCCCGCTTCCCTGCCCCCCAATAGAGGCGGCCCGGCAACCGAGCCGCGCTGAGGGATCCTTCGACTCGGGGGTCAGGAATCGGGTGGCGGGTGCCGATGTTGGGAAGAGGGAGGTACATCTTCGCCGTCGAACAAGGCGGTGAGGGTGCGTCTCGCTTTGGTGGCCGGCACAAGTAGACTTGCCACCTCTGGACCCCACCGTCAGGAGGGAGGGTTCTCCATGTTCGAGCGCTTCACAGACCGAGCCCGAAGGGTCGTGGTGCTGGCCCAGGAAGAAGCGCGGCTCCTCAACCACAACTACATCGGCACCGAGCACATCCTGCTCGGCCTCATCCACGAGGGCGAGGGAGTCGCGGCCAAGGCCCTGGAGCAGCTGGGCATCTCGCTCGAGGCCGTGCGCACCCAGGTCGAGGAGATCATCGGCCACGGGGGCTCGTCGCCCAGCGGCCACATCCCCTTCACCCCCCGGGCCAAGAAGGTCCTGGAGCTCTCGCTGCGCGAGGCCCTGCAGCTCGGCCACAACTACATCGGCACCGAGCACATCCTCCTCGGCCTGATCCGCGAGGGCGAGGGCGTCGCCGCCCAGGTGCTGGTCAAGCTGGGTGCCGACCTGTCCCGGGTGCGCCAGCAGGTCATCCAGCTCCTGTCCGGCTACGCCGGCAAAGAAGGCGCCCCCACCGGCGGCCCCGCCGGCGAGTCGGCCCCCACCGGGTCGCTCGTGCTCGACCAGTTCGGCCGCAACCTCACCCAGCTGGCCCGCGACAAGAAGCTCGACCCCGTCATCGGGCGCGAGCGCGAGATCGAGCGGGTCATGCAGGTGCTGTCGCGCCGCACCAAGAACAACCCCGTCCTCATCGGCGAGCCCGGCGTGGGCAAGACGGCCATCGTGGAGGGCTTCTCCCAGCGCATCGTGGCCAACGACGTGCCCGAGACCCTCAAGGGCAAGCAGCTCTACACCCTCGACCTGGGCGCCCTGGTGGCTGGTTCGCGCTACCGCGGCGACTTCGAGGAGCGGCTCAAGAAGGTGCTCAAGGAGATCCGCACCCGGGGTGACATCATCCTGTTCATCGACGAACTCCACACCCTGGTGGGTGCAGGCGCGGCCGAGGGCGCCATCGACGCCGCCTCCATCCTCAAGCCCATGCTGGCCCGGGGCGAGCTGCAGACCATCGGCGCCACCACCCTCGACGAGTACCGCAAGCACCTCGAGAAAGATGCCGCCCTCGAGCGCCGTTTCCAGCCCATCAAGGTGGAAGAGCCCTCGGTGGCCCACACCATCGAGATCCTCAAGGGCATCCGCGACCGCTACGAGGCCCACCACCGGGTCACCATCACCGACCAAGCCATCGTCGCCGCCGCCAACCTGTCCGACCGCTACATCTCCGACCGCCACCTTCCCGACAAGGCCATCGACCTCATCGACGAGGCCGGCAGCCGCATGGTGATGCGCCGCATGAAGACGCCCGCCGACTTCAAAGAGCTCGAGAGCGAGCTGGTGGGTGTCCGGCGTGAGAAGGACGCGGCCATCGAGAACCAGAAGTTCGAGCAGGCGGCCAAGCTGCGCGACCGGGAGAAGAGCCTTCTCGACCGCAAGTCGGCCAAGGAGACCGAGTGGAAGGCCGAGGGCATCGACCTGTTCGACGAGGTCGACGAGGAGGGCATCGCCGAGGTCCTCGCCCTGTGGACCGGCATCCCCGTCTACAAGCTCACCGAGGAGGAGACGGCCAAGCTCCTGCGCATGGAGGAGGAGCTGCACAAGCGGGTCGTGGGCCAGGAGGACGCCATCCACGCCGTGTCCCAGGCCATCCGCCGCACCCGGGCCGGCCTCAAGGACCCCAAGCGCCCCAGCGGCTCGTTCATCTTCCTGGGCCCCTCGGGCGTGGGCAAGACCGAGCTGGCCAAGACCCTGGCCGAGTTCCTGTTCGGTGACGAGAGCCACCTCATCCAGCTCGACATGAGCGAGTACATGGAGAAGCACACCGTCAGCCGCCTGGTGGGCTCGCCCCCGGGCTACGTGGGCTACGAGGAGGGCGGCCAGCTCACCGAGGCCGTCCGCCGCAAGCCCTTCTCGGTGGTGCTGTTCGACGAGATCGAAAAGGCCCACCCCGACGTTTTCAACGCCCTGCTTCAGATCCTGGAGGACGGGCGCCTCACCGACGCCC
>JBPCNP010000026.1:0-8249 GCA_051001215.1 Acidimicrobiales bacterium | reverse complement strand
CAAAAGCCCTTACGGAATAGGCCCTCCGGGCGCTCTCGGTGACATTCGAGCTGCTTCACGTCGGCCCCGGATTGCAACGCCGCAGGTCAGGGGCTATTTCAGGGCCGACTTTTTCCGGCTGAAGTAGTTAAGCTAAGCTAAGCTGTAGCTCCTGCGGTGAACACTGTGCCAGCGGCGGCTGTGCAGCACCGTGGCGGCAGCGGCCGTCACGACCGTTCCTGGGAGAGACCACGACCACCGGCGAAGCACGACCGGTATCCCGGCCTTGAGACGGCCGCTGGCTCGCACCGGCCACGACATCGCCGCCACGGTGGCGACGGGCCTCCTGGCGATCGTGCTCGGCGGCACGGTACTCCTGGCGTCACGCCGGCCCCCAACCACCTCCCCCCGGCGTGAGCATCCGTAGGACATCACCGGCGGAGAGGCGGGCCGTGCACTTGTCGGCCAGCCGTTGTGCCCTCGATTCGTCGCCGCCAGGCAGCAACCAGTTCTCGCCGACCGCTCCGGGCTCGCCGCCTGCCAGGCCCCACGGGCGCGACACCCGGCGCTCGGTGATCAGCGACAGGGTCACGTCCTCGAGCATCAGCAGGTCGCGTTCGATGCCCTCACCACCTGGGGCCCGGCCCGCTCCGCCGCTCCCGCGGCGCAGCCGGTACCGCAACACCCGCATGGGATAGACCCGCTCCAGCGCCTCCACCGGCGTGTTCTTGGAGTTTGTCATGCCGGTGTGGACCCCGCTCATGCCGGCAGCTCCACCGGGCCGGCCTCCCTGGCCGCCGGCCACCGTCTCGTAGTACACCCAGGCGCAACCATCAGGGCCGGCGCCTCCGAGCAGGGTGTTGTTCATGGTTCCCTGGCTGGCGGCGCCCACCCGGTCGGGAAGCGCCTGGGCCAGGGCGCCCAGGCACACGTCGGCCACGCGCGCGCTCACCTCCACGTTTCCCGCCCCGACAGCGGCGGGCGGTCGGGCGTTCACGATGGTCCCCGGCGGGGCGATCACCCGGACCGGACGCATGGCGCCACCGTTGGCGGGGATGGTCGGGTCGACGGCCGAGCGCAGGGCGAACGAGACGGCGCTCACCGTCACCGCCTCCACCGCGTTCACGTTGCCGGCGCGCTGGGCCTCGGAGCCGAAGAAGTCGAAGGTGGCGGCGTCGCCGTCGATGGTGAGGGCGACGACGACCCGGGCCGGCCGTTGCTGGCCGACGTCGGCGCCGGTCGAGTCGAGTTGGTCGGTGAAGGTCCACGTGCCGTCGGGGGCGGCGGCGAGAGCGGCCCGCATGCGGCGCTCGCCGTAGTCGGTGACCTCGTCGAAGGGAGCGTCGGCGAAGGTGGCCAGACGCTCCACGCCGACCACATTGGCGCCGCGCTGGGCGTCGAGGTCGCCCCGACGCTCGCCGGGGGTGCGGGAGTTGGCCAGCAGCAGGGCGACGACCTCGTCGGTGAGCAGGACGGGCGGGATACGAAATCCCTCCTGGTGGATCTCGGTGGCGTCGGCGGGCATCGAGCCAGGGGCCATGCCGCCCACGTCGGCGTGGTGGGCCCGGTTGGCCGCCCAGCCCACCAGGCGGTCCCCGGCGAAGCACGGCGCCACCAAGGTGAGGTCGTTGAGGTGGGTGCCGCCGCAGAAGGGGTCGTTCAGCACCACCTGGTCGCCCGGGCGCAGGCCCCCGCCCAGAGGGCCGCTCGGGCCCAGTCCCCCGCTCAGAGGGCCGCTCGGGCCCACGCGGGGCCCGAAGACGTCGATGGCCGAGCGCACCGAGGCCGGCATCGAGCCCAGGTGCACGGGGATGTGCTCGGCCTGCACGAGCAGCTCGCCGTCGGGAGTGAACAGGGCTGCCGAGCAGTCGGCCCGCTCCTTGATGTTGGGGCTGAACGCCGCCCGCCGCAGCACCGCCCCCATCTCCTCGGCCACTCCGGTGAGGCGGGACACGAGAATGGCCAGTGCGGCGGGACCGAGGCTCATCGGGTGAGCACCCAGCTGCCGTCGTCGGCCACCCGCCCCGACCAGCCCTCGGGGACCCACACGGTGCAATCGGCCTCGGCCACCACGACGGGGCCCTCGACGGGCTGGCGGGCGGTCGGCGGCGGACCGAGATCGGCCATGTCGACAGCCGCCGCCGCCCGGGCCCGGGCCCGCAGGGCGGTCACCTCGATCACCGTGCCCACCCTCGAGTACCCGTTGCGCCGGCGGTGCTCGGCGTCGAAGTCGTCGACGGTCGCCACCGTGAGCTCGTGGCTCTGGCCGGCGTAGCGGCAGTCGAGCGAGGTGGCCACGTCGACATCGGCGGTGACCCCGCCGCCGTCGGGGTCACCATCGGCCACGGCGGCACGGGCGAGCTGGGCCAGCTCGGCCAAGGCGGTGTCGATGCCGGCGTGGTCGCCCGGGGTGGGCCACGACCGCACCAGGTCGCGCTGGCGGGGGGAGCTCAGCAGGCCCACGGCCGACAGCACCCCGGCCCGCGGCGGTATCACTACCGAGGTGATGCCCGCCCCCTCGGCGACGACACAGGCGTGGAGGGGGCCTGCCCCCCCGAAAGCCACCAGCGCCAAGCCGGCGGGGTCGATACCGCGCTCCACCGACACGGCGCGCACGGCCCGTTCCATGGCGGCGTCGACCACCGCCACCACCCCCCCGGCGGTGACACCGGCCCGGGCCAGCGCCGCCTCGGCCGCCTCCCGGTCGAGCGTGTCGAGGCCGCCGAAAGCCAGACCCGGCGGGATGCGGCCCAGAGCCAGGTCGGCGTCGGTGACGGTGGGACGGGTGCCGCCCCGGCCGTAGCAGGCGGGGCCCGGTTGGGCACCGGCGCTGCCTGGGCCGACCACCAGGGCCCCACCGGAGTCGAGGCCGGCGAGGGAGCCGCCCCCGGCGCCGATGGTGTGGATGTCGATGGCGGGAAGGCGGATCGGCAACCCGGAGGCGACGCGCTGGGCGGCGGGTTCGGGCGATTCCGCCCTCACCAGGCACACCTCGGTGCTCGTGCCGCCCATGTCGAAGGTGACGGCGTCGGCGAAGCCGGCGGCGGCCGCTGCCGCTGCGCCGGCGCGGACGCCGCCGGCGGGCCCGGAGAGCAACAGGGCCACGGGCAGGTCGGCGGCCGCCTCGGCGGGGAGCAACCCTCCCGCCGAGGTCATCACCAGGACCTCGTCGGCCAGGGAGCCGAGCGCCCGCAGGTACCGGCGGCAGCGCGGCCGCAGGTAGGCGTTGACCACCGTCGTCACTGTGCGCTCATACTCGCGGAACTCGGGTGACACCTGCGACGAGCAACTGACGTCGTCGAAGCCCCGCTCGGCCAGCACCCCGGCTACGACCTGCTCGTGGCGTCCGTCGAGGTCGGCGTGGAGAAGGCAGACGGCCACCGAATCCACGCCGGCGGGCAGGTCGGGCACAGCCGCGGGGTCGAGTCGTTCGAGCTCGGCGCCGCCGGCGTCAAGGCGCCCGCCCACCTCGAACCGCAGTTCACGGCGAACCAGCGGGACGGGCCGGTCGACGGTGATGTCGTAGAGCGACGGGCGGTCCTGGCGGGCGATCTCGATGACATCGGCGAACCCCGCGGTGGTCACGAGGGCGACCCGCCCACCCCGGCGCTCGAGGAGAGCGTTGGTGGCCACGGTGGTGCCGTGGGCCAGCAGTCGGGGCCGGGCACCGCTGGTGGTGAGCGGGGCCAACCCCAGGGCCACGGCCCGGCTCGGGTCGTCGGGTGTGGACAGGACCTTGGCGATCCGTCCGTCGTCGGTGACGATGTCGGTGAAGGTGCCCCCGGTGTCGGCCCCGCAGCGCATCGACGGCGAGACTAGGCGGCGTGCTCCCGTCCTCCCCCGACGACCCGGTCCGGGCTCGGCCCCCGACCCCAGTGAAAGCCTCGTCGTGGCGGCTCCCCGACCCCGGTGACGACGAGTCGGGCCTGGTGGGCTTCGGCGCCGACCTGGCTCCCGAGACGCTCGTCGACGCCTACCGGCGGGGCATCTTTCCGTGGCCTCACGAGGGGGTGGCCGTCCCGTGGTTCTCCCCCGATCCCCGTGCCGTCATCGGCGCGGGAGGGGCCCACGTCAGCCGGTCGTTGGCACACCGCCTGCGGACCTGCACGTGGGAGACCACGGTCGACGGTGACTTCCCGTCGGTGGTCGAGGCCTGCCGGGTGCGCCCCCACGAAGGCACGTGGATCACCGACGAGATGGTCGCCGCCTACCAGCGCCTCCACCACCTGGGGTGGGCCCACAGCGTCGAGATCTGGGACGGCTCCCACCTGGTGGGCGGAATCTACGGTGTCCGGGTGGGCGGGTGCTTCACCGGCGAGTCGATGTTCCACCGCCGCACCGACGCATCCAAGATCGCCCTCGTCGAGCTGGCCCGTCGTTGGCTGGAGGCGGGGGGCACCTTGGTCGACGTGCAGTTGCCTACCGAGCACCTATCCCGCATGGGCGCCGTCGAGTTGTCGCGCCGCCGTTTCCTCGCCGTGCTGGCCGACGTGCGGGACCGGCCCGTGTGCATGCGGGTCGACCGCCTCCCGGTGAGCCGGCTGGCCGGCAGCGCAGCCTGACTACGAGAGGACCACGTCCCGCAGGTCGGGTCGGGCGGTCTGACTACGAGGGGGCCGGTCGGTCGTCGCGGAAGAAGCCGCCCGTTCGTACTACCCTCCACCCGTGCTCGATCACCTCGGCGTCCAGGTGGCCGATGTCGAGGCCTCGCTGGCGTTCTACGTGCGGGTGTTCGCACCGCTCGGCCTGCACGAGATGATGCGCTTCCCGATGGCCGGAGGCATCGTCGTCGGTCTGTGCGGCCCCGAGGGTATCCCTGACTTCTGGCTGAGCCCGGCGGCGGGCGCCGAGGCGCGAGAGCTCCACGTGGCCTTTCGGGCCGCCGACCACGCCGCCGTCGACGCCGTCCACGACGCCGCCGTAGCGACGGGTGTGGAGGTGCTGCATGCCCCGCGGGAGTTTCCCGAGTACCACCCCGGCTATTACGGCGTGTTCCTGCGCGACCCCGACGGGCACAACGTCGAGGCCGTCCACCACGGCGGGCCGGCCTGATACTTCACGCTTCGGTCGGTCATGGCCCGCCGAAACCTGATCGGAACAATTGGAGGTTTCAGCCCAGCGTGATCGTGCGCTCGATGCGTACGGCCTCGAGGAGCCGGCGGTCATGGGTGACGAGCACCAGGGTGCCGTCGAAGCTGTCCAGGGCGGTTTCCAACTGCTCGATGGCGCGCAGGTCGAGGTGGTTGGTGGGCTCGTCGAGCACGAGGCAGTTGACGCTCTTGGCCATGAGCACGGCGAGGGTGGCGCGCGTTCGCTCGCCGGGCGTGAGCGACGACGCCGGCCGGTTGGCGTGGTCGGCGCCCAGGCCGAACTTGGCCAGCAACGAGCGGGCCTCCGACTGCAGCTCGATCCCGCTCTCGGCAGTGAACGCCGCCACCAGCGTGTCGGGTCCGACCAGGCGCCCTCGGGGCTGATCGACCTCGCCCACCACTACACCCGGCCCGAGCCGGCGCTCACCGGCGACCAGCGGGACCCGCCCGAGGATGGCCGCCAGCAGAGTGGACTTGCCGCTGCCGTTCGGCCCGAGGACGGCCACACGGTCGCCCCAGTTGATCTCCACATCGATGGGGCCGAGGCGGAAGCTCCCCCGCTCGACGACGGCGCCGTCGAGGCGGGCCACCACGTCGCCGCTGCGAGGGGCCGAGGCCACGGAGAACCGGAGTTCCCACGCCTCCCAGGGCTTGTCGACCGGCGCCAGTCGCTCGAGGGCCTTCTCGCTCACGCGCACCTTAGCTGCCTGCTTCTCGGTGCGGTTAGTGAAGAAACCCCGCTGGGCCTTGTCGTGGTCCTTGGGCCGCTTCTTGATGGCGCCGACACCCTGGACGGCCCACCGGCGCTGGGTGCGGACCCGTTCGGTGAGCTGGCGGGTGGTCGTGCGGTACTCCGCGAAGTCCTCCTCAGCGTGGCGGCGCTGCGTCGCCCGCCCTTCGAGGTACGCCTCCCAGCCGCCCTCGAAGAACGAGGCGGTGTGGTCGTTCTCGGCGATCTCGAGCACGGAGGTAATGGTGCGCTCCAGGAAGGCCCGGTCGTGGGACACGATCACCACGCCGACGGCCAACTGCTCGAGGAAGCGCTCCAAGCGGTCGAGGCCGTCGAAGTCCAAGTCGTTGGTGGGCTCGTCGAGGAGGAAGACGTCGAACTGCGACAACAGGATCCCGGCCATCGATGCCCGCGCCGCTTCACCACCCGACAGCGTGGTCGTGTCCTGGTCGAGAAGTTTCGGCGCCAGACCCAACCCGGCCCAGTGGGGGCCGATGCGGCTGTCGAGGTCGGCGCCTCCGAGGGCCATCCACCGCTCGAGCGCCGTCGCATACCGGACGTCACCGCCGGCTTCCCCAGCAGCCAATGCCGCGGTGGCGGCATCCAGCTCGGCGTCGGCCGCCTCCACCCCCGTCCGGCGGCCGAGGAAGGCCCGCACCGGCTCACCGGCTCGCCGCTCGGGCTCCTGGGGGAGGTAGCCGACCGAGGCGCTGGGCGGCGCCAGGGTCACCGATCCTCCCTCGACGGGCTGAAGGCCGGCCAGTGCCCGCAACAGCGTGGTCTTGCCGGTGCCGTTGACGGCGACCACCCCGATGCGGGCGCCCGGCGGGACCGTCAGGCTCACCCGGTCGAGCACCAGGTGGTCGCCGAACGCCACGGTGACATCACGGGCGACGAGGGTGGCGGGCATCTGCCGTGCGTCAGGTCGTGGTCGCCGGGGCGACCACCCACACCTCGGCCTCGCCCAGGCTGTCGCTCAACGAGCGGACCAGGCGGCCGACATCGGTACCGGTGCCGTCCCACACCACCAACGCCTCGGCCGCGTTGCGCGCTAACCACGCGTCTCGCCGGCGAAGGGCGGCGCCGGCCAGCGGGCGGGTGGCCGGAGCGCGGGACTCGAGGACGATCGTGGCCGAAGCCCCGGCCAGCAGTTCCCGGAAGTGGGCCTTGGACGGTGCCGGCCACATCGTGTCGGGATCCGGGTAGGCGAGCACGGCCACGTAGGGCACATCGGCGGCGGCGGCCGCCTCGGCCCCGAGCTGTTCGGCGCCCAGACCCAGGCCGGTGAGCACCACCAGGTCGGGATGGAGCTCACGCTTGGCCACCAGGATCTCGGCCAGGCGGCCGCGGGTGCGCTCGGCCACCGGGTTGGGTTCGTAGCCGCCCAGCGCGGGGGGCTTGTCGCCGCCGACCACGACGGCGTGACCGGAGGGCAGACGCGGGTCGGCCACGCCCGGCGCCGCGGCTCGGCCCGGGCCGGTGGCAGCGCGGGGGTCGTCGGCCTCACCCAGGTCGAGGGGGGGCTCGTCGCCGGCACGTCCCTGCTGGGTGCGCGCCGCCTCGACGGCCAACCGGTCGACCAGGTCGTTGAAGGGGTCGCTGCCGTGCCCCTTGACCCAGCGGAAGCTGACCCGGTCGGGCTCGACCCGGTAGGCCTCGATGAGCGGCTCCCACAGGTCACGGTTGGCCACCGGCTGCTTGGCCTTGGTGCGCCAGCCCCGGGCGATCCAGTTCTCCCACCACCGGTCACGAAAGCAGTTGACGACGTAGGTCGAGTCGCTCACCACCTCCAGGGGCCCTGTCAGCGTCCGCACCGCCTCCAGGGCCGCCGTCAGCTCCATGCGCTGGTTGGTGGTCGCCGCCGCCGCCCCGCTGGCGAAACGCCCGCCGGGCACGGCCCACGCCCATCCGCCCGGCCCGGGGTTTCCCAGACAGGCCCCGTCGGTATAGGCGACCGTACTCGGCACTCTCCGAGAGTTGCGCTCCTCCGCCTCGCTTCGGTGCTCGCTCATGGCTTGCCGAGAGTTGCGCTCCTCCGCTTCGCTTCGGTGCTCGCTCATGGAGGCATCTTGGCCGCTGGCAGCGGACCGACGCGATCTCGCTGCCGGCCTGGGAGGCCGAGCGTCTCCAGAGGTGGAACGATATGACGGTGATCTTCGACGGGTTCTCCCAGCAGCTGCCCGACATCGACCCCGCGGAGACGGCCGAGTGGATCGACTCGCTCAACGCGGTGGCCGATGTCAGAGGCAAGAGCCGCGCCCGGTTCCTGCTCATGAAGCTGGCCGAGCGGGGCCGGGAGCTCCAGGTGGGTACGCCGGCCACCGTCTCCACGCCCTACATCAACTCCATCCCCCCCGAGCGCGAGCCATGGTTCCCCGGCGACGAGGACATCGAGCGGCGCATCCGGGCCTTCGTCCGCTGGAACGCCGCCGTCATGGTGGTGCGGGCCA
>JBPCNP010000025.1:0-21530 GCA_051001215.1 Acidimicrobiales bacterium | reverse complement strand
GTCCCCGCTCAGGGGGCCGCTCGGGCCCAGGTCCCCGCTCAGGGGGCCGCTCGGGCCCAGGTCCCCGCTCAGGGGGCCGCTCGGGCCCAGGTCCCCGCTCAGGGGGCCGCTCGGGCCCAGGTCCCCGCTCAGGGGGCCGCTCGGGCCCCGGGGGCGGAG
Source organism: Acidimicrobiales bacterium (assembly GCA_051001215.1). GTDB lineage: Bacteria > Actinomycetota > Acidimicrobiia > Acidimicrobiales > AC-14 > DATAQC01. The sequence goes on along the minus strand of JBPCNP010000025.1, from coordinate 21,371 downwards.
CCTGTGCCGGAACCGGAGGCACCAGAGCCGACTACCCCTGACTCGCTGCCGGTGGTCTCGTCGTGGGCGGCACACACCTCGCCGCCTACGCCCGACGCCTAGCCGAAGTCGCCGCCGCCGCCGAAGTCGCCCCCGCCGCCGAAGTCGCCGCCGCCACCGAAGTCGCCGCCTCCGCCCCAGTCGCCGCCGCCACCGAAGTCACCGCCACCGAAATCGCCTCCGTCGCCCGAGTCGCCGCCGCCGGAGTCACCGTCATCGCGGTCATCGCGGTCGGCGTCGCCACCGTAGTAGCCGCCCCCGTAGCCACCGCCATAGCCGTACCCCCAGCCACCGCCCATCATCTGGCCGAGCATGAGGCCGGTGAACAGCCCGCCGCCGCCGCCGAACCACCCGCCGCCACCGTAGAACGGTCCTCCGTAGTTGACGTAGGTGACCGACCCACGGTCGTCGACGCCCACGGCCGGCTCGTTGCGCCGCCCGGGCTGGGCCAGCTGTGCCGGCGGGGGCGGCGGCTCACGGCCGTCGATCAGGGCCCGGGCCCGGCTCATGGCGTAGCGACCCTCCTCGATGACCCGGCCCACACGAACCAGGTCCACCCGTTCGCCGGTGTGGCCCATGGCCGCCTGGGCCGCCTGGTGGCGGGCCACTCCCGCGTCGTAGTCGGCCCGGGCTTCGGGGTGAATCGTGACCTGGGGCTCCAGGTTCAGCACGTCGTCCGACAACACGGACAGCTCGGCGTCGAGCTGGCGACGCTCGGCCGCCTCGGTCGCCCGGTACTCCTGCTCCCGGAGCCGGCGCCGCTTTTGCGACCAGAAGAACAGCCCGCCACCACCGAGGACGAGCAGGGCCAACAACACCAGGTTGCCGCTGTTCCCACCGTTGCCGGAGCTCTTGGCCGACGTGACGCCCGACGTGGATCCGTTGCTGGTCCTGGTGCTGCGGCCCGCCTGCGCCTGGTCGACGCGGTTCACGAAGTCGCCAAGGACGGCAGCGGTGCCCTGCGGCGACTGAGCCTGGAACGAGGTGGTGGCCAGGGCTCCCGCCGTTCCTTTGGCCAACACCGTGCTGCCGGCGCGGAAGCTCTTTCCGACAACGACCGCATACGTCCCCTGGAGGCCCACCTGCCGGGCCAGGGTGGCGGCCACCTGGTCGGCGGTCCCACCCGCCTCGGCCGCGGCCGAAGCGGGCAGCACGGCCACGAAGACAGGGCTGCCACCGTTGCGGATGCGGGTGCGGAGATCGTCGGCCGCCCCGGCGGTGATCGCCTGCTCGGCCCCGCTGTCGACGTACACCGGGTCGCTGCGCAAGGCCTGGGCAGCCTTGTCGACCGACGTCTGGGCCACGGCCGGCGCGGCGGCCACGATGAGCAGAGCAGGTACGAGAGCGATCCACCATCGGCGCATGGGCACCTGTCTACCCGTCTTGTCGCCTGGTCAGCCCTCGGACTCAGAACACCGACCTCGTGGCGGCGAAGTACGGTCGTCGTCGGCGACAGAGCGGGAGGAGAGGGCCATCGGTGACATGACCAATGCTGCGCCCGGGCCTGGGCAGTGGGCTCTCGACACCGGGCACTTCCCCCGGCCCGCCACCCGCTTCACCGCCGAGTTGTTCCCCGAGCCATCCAAGAAGGGCTTCGCCGACGGGACCGCTCCCTTCGGGCTGTTGTTGGACTTCCTCGAATGGGCCTTCGTGGAGGGGTGGAGCTATCTCTCACCGCGACCGGTGCCCGCCCTGCGCCAGGCCGCCCCGCCCACTCGGTCGGCCTGGGACGACCTGGTGCGATCGTCGCCCGAGCTCGAGGCCCGCCTGGCCGTCAGCGCCCGGGTCTTCGAGGACAGGGCCTGGCGCCACGACCTGGCTCTGTGGGACCTCGAGCTCAAGCCTTCCCTGGTGGCCGGCCACATCCGGGTGCAGGCCACCGACCCCGCGGGCTTGTCCGACACCGCACTGCTGGCCCACCTCGACCAATGCCGCGAGAACCTGTGCACCGCCATCTGGGCCCATCACCGCTTCAACGTGACACCCGTGCTCCCCGTGGGCGAGCTGCTGGCCCGTTGCCGCGAGTGGACCGACGCCTCCGCGGTGGACGTCCTGGGCCTGTTGCGGGGGGCGGGGCCCCTTGCCGTCGGGGCGTCGGACGAACTGGCCCGGGCGGCTGACGCCATACGGGCCGACACCCCCAGCCACGCGGCGGTGAGCTCGTCGGCGGACGCCGCCGAGGTGTTGGCGTCGTTGCTCGTCCGGCCCGGGTCGGTGGGCGAGGCGGTATCGGCCTACTTCGACCTGGTCGGCAACTGGTCGGCCGGCCACGGCTTCGACATCGACGAGCCCACCCTCCTGGAGATGCCCGGCCTGCTCGTCGAGTCACTCCGCGTGGCCGTGGCCGGAGACACCCGTGCCGAGGCGGGCGACGACGCCGTGGACCGAGCCGCCGAGTTGCGCCGCGCCGTGCCTGTCGCCAACCGGACGGAGTTCGACGACACCCTCGCCGAAGCGCGCCTCGTGCACCGGCTGCGCGATGAACGAGCGTTGTACTGCGACGTGTGGGCCAATGGCCTCATGCGTCGAGCCGTCGTGGCTGCCGGCTCCCGCCTGGCCGAGCGGGGACTGATCCGGGCTCCAGTGCTGCTGGTGGAAGCGACCTACTCGGAGATGCGGTCACTGCTGCTCGGAGACGGGGGTTCGTCGGCGGTGACCGCAGCGGCCCCCGCGCTGGCCGACGACCTGGCAACACGGGCGACCTGCCGGGGCAACGCCGACCCCGCCACGGTGGCGCCCGTACTCGGGCACTCGTCTCGTTCGCCCGTGCCCACGGACTGGCTCCCCCCCGGCGCAGCCCGCACGGAACGGGCCTTCCGCACCTATCTGGGGGCCATGGACGACGACGACGACGACGACTCCAGCTCGGAATCTACGGTACGCGGCGTGCCCGCCAGTGCAGGCGTGTTCGAGGGGCGGGCCCGGATCGTGCACGGAGCCGACGGGATCGGGAGCATCCGCAACGGCGACGTCCTGGTCACCGAAGCCACCAGCCCGGCCTTCAACATCGTCCTGCCGCTCATCGGCGCCATCGTCACCGACCGGGGGGGGATGCTCTCCCACGCCGCCATCGTCGCCCGCGAGTACGCCATCCCCGCGGTGGTGGGCACCGAGGTGGCGACGCGACGGATCCCCGACGGGGCCCGGGTGCGCGTCGACGGCGGTTCGGGCGAAGCCATCGTCCTGCCCTCCTGAAGGAGCCACTGGCCAGACGACCCGTCGAAGAAGGTCAGCCTTCCTCACCGACCCGCTCGCACCCACTTCAGGGGCGCGAGCGGGCGGCGGGAAGCCGCACCGGGGCTCTAGCGGGGCCCCGGCCCGTTCTCGGTGGTGGTGGCCTTGAAGCCGGTGTCCACCTTCACGGTGACGTGGGTGCCGTCGGCCTTGGTCATGTGCGCCTCGTACGGCGACCCCTCGGCGTCGTTCTCGACGCGTTCGATGGTGCCCCCGGGGACGGCGGCCAGCGCCGCCGCCTTGACCTTGTCGGCGGTGTCACCGGTGAGCAGCTCCTCCTTGGTGCCGTCCTTTGTGACGAGGGCCCGATCGCTTCGGGACACCGCCATCCTGCGGCTGCGACATGGAACCCGACTCGGCCGTGGCTGGGAGCCCGCTCATGATCCGGCCACCGTCTGTGAGCCGGCGATGTCGGGCTTTCGGCTTTCGTCGGGAGGGTCCGCCGGGAGGTGGACGCGGATGGCCGTCCCTGTGCCCGGGGCGGTCGCCACGTCGACCGATCCCCCGTGGGCGGCGACGATGGCCGCCACGATGCCCAGCCCCAGGCCGGTGCCCCCCTTGCTGCGCGACCGTGACGGGTCGGCCCGGTAGAAGCGCTCGAAGACACGGGGAGCCTCCTCATCGGTGAGACCGGGACCGTCGTCGGCTACTTCGACGAGGGCCAGGCCGTCGTCCTGGCCCACGGTGATGCGGGCGGTCGTACCCGGCGGGGTGTGGGCCCGGACGTTGGCCAGCAGGTTGTCCACCACCTGGCGCAGGCGGGTGGCGTCGCCCACGACGTCGACGGGACGCTCGGCCTGCAGTTCGACGGGCCACGGCGGGCCCACGGCCCGGGCCGCAGTGGCGGCGTCGGCCACCAGCGCCACCAGCTCGACAGGCCGCCGTTCGAGGGGCAGGCCCTCGTCGAGGCGGGCCAGCAGGAGGAGATCCTCCACCAGGTGTCCCATGCGACCCGACTCGACGCGGATACCGTTCATGACCCGTTCCAGGTCCTCGGGGTGGTCCCGGGCCACCCGGTCGGACATCTCGGCGTAGGCCGTCACCGCGGCCAGCGGCGTGCGCAACTCGTGTGACGCGTCGGCCACGAAGCGGCGGAGTCGCTCCTCGGAGCGGCGCAGCTCGGCCTCGGTGGCATCTCGCTCGGCGAAGGCACCCTCGATGCGCCCCAGCATGGTGTTGAGGGCACGGGCCACCTCGCCCACCTCGGTGCGGGCGTCGTCGCCGGGGACACGCCGGTCGAGTTGTCCCTCGGCGATGGCGGCCGCCGTTCGCTTCACGTCGTCCAGCGGGCGCAGGCCGGCCCTGACCAACCACCACCCGAGCCCGGAGGCGGCCGCCAGGGCCAGACCGGTGACCACCAGCTCGATGAGCAGAAGGCGGTGCAGCGTGGCTGCGGTGTTGCTGAGCGGGAGCCCCAGGATGAGCTGACCGCCGTCGCCGAACTGGCCGACCCGGACCCGGAACCGCGGGCCCCCGGCCTGGGATGCGGGAGCGGTGAGATACCTCGTCGGCTCGCCCGGCCCACCGCCGCGAAGTCCGGCGATGCGGACCGGGAGCTTCGGCGTCACCGCCTGCCCACCGGGAAGGCGGGCGGGCACCGACGAGACCACCGATCCGTTGGCATCGCGAACCTCGACGAAGGTCCCCGGCGCAGCCCTGGACACCCCCTCGCCCGGCGGTGGCCCACGGGTGGCGCCCGGGTCGTCGCCTCCCCCGCGCCCGTCGCCCCCGTGCTCCAGCCCCCCGTGGGCGCTCTCCAGCGACTGGTCGACCTGGTCGTAGAGGAACGACTTCAGCGACCGGTAGGTGACGACATCGGCGACGGCCAGGGCCACGAGGGCGACGACCCCGACCGCCAACAGCAGTCGCAGTCGCAGCGACATCTAGGGTCGGGTTGAGGTGGACGCCCCTGGCTCGGCCTCGGCGAGGACCGGCTCCGTGAGCGCCGGCTCCCGGAGCGCATAGCCGACGAGGCGGAACGTCTCGATCATCGGTGGACCGTGACGCTCGAGCTTCTTGCGCAGGTAGCTCACGTAGGTCTCGACCACGCTGGGATCGCCGCCGAAGTCGTAGTGCCACACGTTGTCGAGGATCTGCGACTTGGAGAGCACCCGGCGGGGGTTGAGCATGAAGAAGCGGAGGAGGTTGAACTCGGTGGCGGTGAGGCGGATGGGATCGTCGCCCCGGCGGACCTCGCGGCTGTCCTCGTCCATCACCAGATCGCCGAAGCGAAGTTTGCCGTCGCCCCTCGGGCTGCCGCTCGTGCGCCGCAGGATGGCCCGGGCCCGGGCCACCACCTCGGCCAGCGAGAAGGGCTTGGTCACATAGTCGTCGCCGCCGACGGTGAGGCCGGCGACCTTGTCATCGACGCTGTCGCGCGCCGTCAGGAAGAGCACGGGTACCTTGACGCCGTCGGAGCTCAGCCGGCGGGTGACCTCGAGTCCGTCGAGGTCGGGGAGCATGATGTCGAGCACGAGGAGGTCGGGCGGGGACTCCTGAACCATGTTCAAGGCGGCACGCCCACTGCTCGCCACCCGGACGTCGAAGCCCTCGTAGCGAAGCGTCGTGGCCACGGCGTCGACGATCGACGGCTCGTCGTCCACGACCAGGATCTGCTGCTTGTCGGAATCCCTCGACACGGTTGCCTCCCTTGGGTCGCCCACAGCTTCGCGTGCGCGGCTCCGGGGCAGCAGGGAACCACCTGTGAGCCCGCTGGGGACTCTGCCGCGACCGGGACTAAGGATCGAGACGCTGAGGGAGACCGAAGGCGGCGAAGAGATCGGTGTCGAGAAAGTTGTGGTGGCCGACGATCGTGTTCCCCGAGACCTCGATGACCTGGATGGCCCAGGGCCGGTGACCACCGCTGCCGTCGGACTTGTAGGAGCCGAAGGCCATACAGCCGTTGGCTGCCGTCGGCACGAGGCGCGACTGCCGGCACCCGGCACCCTGCCCGAGGAAGAACCTGCCTATCTCCACCGGCCCCCGCAGCCAGAAGTCGTAGGGCGGCATCGACATCACCGCGTCCTCGTGGAGGAGGGACACCAGCGACTCGATGTCGTAGCGCTCGAAGGCATCCACGTAGCGGGCGAGGAGTGCCTGATGATCGGCGTCCATCGTCTGGGGTTGGGGACCGTCGAGGTCGAGGCCGGCGAGTGTCGCCCGAGCCCGCTGGAGGGCGCTGTTGACCGCCGCCACGCTGGTGTCGAGCAGCTCGGCCACCTCGGTGGCCTGCCAGCGCAACACCTCTCGCAGGATGAGCACGGCCCGCTGGCGGGCCGGGAGGTGTTGGAGGGCGGCGACGAAGGCCAGACGGATCGTGTCGCGCGCCTCGGCCACATCCGCGGGGTCGCCGTCGTCGGGCACGACGCGGACGTCGGCGATGGGCGACACCCAGGAGTGCTCGGGGAGCATCTGGCCGATGGGGGTAGCGGCCGTTCGCACCGGCCCCATCTCCATTGGCCGGGCCCGACGCTGACGACCGCGCAGCATGTCGAGGCAGACATTGGTGGCGATCCGGTAGACCCACGATCGGACGCCCGACCGACCTTCGAAGGTGTCGCTGGCCCGCCAGGCCCGCACCATCGTCTCCTGCACGGCGTCTTCGGCTTCGAATCCGGAACCGAGCATCCGGTAGCAGTAGCCGGTGAGCTCGCGCCGGTACTGCTCCAGATCTTCCGGTCGGCTGCCGGTGCGGCGTGGGGCGGTCGGACTGAGGGCGTTCGGGCTCAGGGTCACACGCCTGATTTTACCGCGGGCCGGCAGAAGAAGCCGGTGAGGTTGCGCGCTGGTGATCGCCGGCGGCGGCATGCACGAGCACGATCTTGTGCGGGACGGCGGCGCGGCGCGAGCGGTGAGATCAGGGCGCGGGCGTGACCCGGCCCGGTCAGCCTCCGCCGCTGGCGGCGTAGACCTCGGACGTATTCTCCTGCCGCCTGGACGAGCGGAAACCGGAGGTCGAACTCGCTCTGCAACCGCTGCGCGGTGAGGAGCTGCGCACCCGTCGGGTGGACATCGATCGGTCGGGCCCCAAGGCGGGCGAGCCATGCCGACACGTAGGCGGTTCCGCACCCCAGTTCGACGACATCGGTTCCGGCCACATCGTTGAGCAGCCGAAGCTCCGACTCTGGGATGTTCCAGATCCCCCAACACGGCTCGTCGCGCGCCCATCTGCGTCGTCCGGGCTCAACCCAGCGTCCGGCGTCGGCCTCCCACAGCGCCCGATTCCGGGCGATCGAGTTGTTTGACGAAGGGACCTGGCGTGCGACCAGTGCTATTGCAACTGGGCGTCACCCTCGACGGCTTCGTCCACGGCACGAAGGGCTACGAGGACTGGGGACTTCCGCCGGACGACGACGAGGTCGTGGCATGGAAGGTCGTATCGCTGCGTGAAGCGGGCACGCACATCATGGGCCGAGCCACCTACGAGGCCATGGCCTCGGTGTGGCCCACCGCCACCGGCGTGTACGCCAACGTGATGAACGAGATCCCCAAGGTGGTCTTCTCGAAGACCCTGACCCGCGCCGACTGGCCGGAAAGCCGAATCGCCAGTGGCGATCGGTCACGGAACCGGCCTGTTCAGCGCTTTGCGAGAACCGCTGTGGCTGGTCCCGATCGAGGCTCGCACGTTCCCAGGCGGAACTGCCATCCACCGATACCAACCGGCAGAGGTGAGTAGGTGAGAACCTTGCACTTCGGCCTGCGGGTGGCCGATCTCGACCGGTCGCTCGCGTTCTACACCGCCGTCGGCTACGAGGTCGTCGGCAGCGTCGCCGAGACCCCGTTGGGCCACCTGACGATGCTCAAACTTCCCGCCGACGAGTTCGTCACCATCGAACTCGTCCACGATCCCGACCAAGGTGAGGTCGACGTCGCCACGGGGCTCAGCCACTTCGTCATCAAGGTCGAATCCATGGACGCCACGATCAGGCAGCTGGCAGCGCAGGGCATCGACGCCGACGTGCCCTCATCACCGGATGGCTCAGACGACTTTCGAACGACATGGGTCGTCGATCCCGACGGCAACCGCATCGAGTTGGTCCAGTGGCCGGCCGGTCACGCCGACGGCATCACTGCCGCGGACTGGGTCGAGTAAGGGCACCTACTCCTGACGGATGTCGATGTTGCCTTCGCCGGCGTTGCGCTCCGCGACTTCAAAGCAGCGTTGGCGAGAGGTCCCGTTCGGCTGCCCGCATCGCCGTGAGTGAACCTTCGCCGCCATTAGCCTCGATCCTCGGGACCCCGCTGTCACCCCAGTAGACGCACAGCGGTTGGGAGTTCCCCGAGAGTTTCCTGTGAATCTCCTCGGACTGCGGATGTTTTGGTCGTGGCCTCAATTCGAGGAGGTGTTGGCGGGCATTGCCGCGTTCGGTCCGACGAGCTTGAAGCGGGCGCCCGTCGGGTCGGCAGCAATGGCGAGACGGCCGTAGAGAGTGTCCTCGGGAGCGGCCACGATCGACCCGCCGAGATCGACGATCCTCACCAGGGCAGCGTCGGCGTCGTCAGTCCCGAAGTACACCGACCAGTGGGCGGGGGGAACCTCGGGGAACACCGACGAGTCCATGATCCCGGCAAGCCAGGTATCGCCCTGTTCGAGGGTGGTGTAGCGGAACTCCAGCGTGTCGCTCACGTCGTGGGTCTCCCACCGGAAGACGTTGCGGTAGAAGCCGACGGCGGCATCGTGGTCGGGGGTGTGCAGCTCGAACCAGCTCGGCGTGCCCGGCTCGCCCAGGACCCCGAAGCCCGGGTGGACACCGGGCTGCCAGATGCCGACGGCCGCGCCGGCGGGATCGGCGACGAAGGCCATCGTCCCGATGTCGCCCACCGCCATTGCGTCGACGATCACACTGCCGCCGCCGGCCACGGCGGCGGCAGTGGTCTTGGCCGCGTCGTCGGTGGCCAGATAGACGGACCAGACGTCCGGCATGTCCGAGCCGGGCCGGGCGGCCATGCAGCCCGCCACCCGCACGCCGTCCTTGGTGAAGCTGAAATAGCCGCCGAACTCCTCGGCCGGTTCCTCCGCGGTCCAGCCGAAGAGGTCGCAGTAGAACGTCCGGCTGCGCTCGGTGTCGGAGGTCATGAGGTCGACCCAGCAGGGCGCCCCGATCGGTGCGGTGTCTCTTGTGGGCATGGTGGCTCCTTCACGGTGCTCGAGCGGTGTCTCCCTTTCGACATCCCCCGAGCCGCGAACTCATCGGTGGATCCGGTGGTGACACCCGCCGCCGTCGGCGCCCTGCGGGCGGCATGCTCAGATAGCCGCTGTACGGTCCTCGCCTGCCGCCCTCCTCGGAGAGGATCTTGCCCAGAGCCTCGCGTCGACGGAAAGGTCACACAGGATCGAGGGCCCCGACTACCGCGTATGGTGCGCTCCGAGAAGGAGCGATCCGAACTGGCCGACCATGTCTTCGAGAGCCGGACCCCCGGGGTCGACCGTGACGTGGAGCACCAAGCCGTTGGCGACCGCGACGAGGACGCCGGCCATCGCGTCGGGGTCGACCCAACCGTCGAGTTCGCCGCGGTCCTGCATCTGGGTCATCTGTGCTGCCAGGAGTGAACGTAGCTCGGCCCACAGCCGGATCACGCCGTCGTGCAGAGGCTGGATCCGCGGAGCCTCGATGAGGGCTTGTAGGTAGCCCGAAGCGTCCTGCTTCTGCTCTTGGAAGGTGGCCGTAAGGGTCTGAATCGCCAGCGCGGCGCGGACCGCGGGGTCGGTATCGGTCCCGAGGACCTCGATCGTGGGCGCGAGCCAGGCGCGCAGCCCCTCCAGCAACGCTTGCGCGACGAGCTCCTCCTTGGACCCGAAGTGGTACGTGATGGCGGCCAGGTTGGCGTCCGCTGAGGACGCGATGTCCCTGGAGGTGGTGCCGGCCAGGCCGTTGGCGCCAATGCAACGGCGCGTGGCGTCGAGCAACCTGGCGCGGGTATCAGTCATACGTACGCATGATAGGCAGATGGGCACTTCTGGGAACGACCGGAGCCTCGGGATTGCAGGTTCGAGGGGGTTCATCGCCTCGACCGGCGCCCTGGTGATGGTGGCCGGTCTTGCCCTGGGGTTGCTGCAGTTTGTCGGGGGGACGCCTCCCGAGCGTGGGATCGAGGGAGCCGCCGCAGCGCTCGCACTCGGGGCCGTCGTTGCCGCTCCGGGCATCTTGGCCTTGTGTGCGATGAGCGACAGGTCGGCGCTCCTTTTGCCCGCGGCGATCTGCCTGATCCCGTTGAGCTTCTTGTCATTCGCGCTGGTCACCTTGCCGCTCCTGATCCCGGCGGGAATGCTCCTGGTCGGCTACGGCCGCCGATCCGTTAACCGGCCGCCTCCGATCGGAACCGCGGGCGGCGTCATCCTGGCCGTGTTCGTCGGGTTGGCCGCTGCGGTTCTTGTCCTGTTCGCGCACCAGGACCCGCGCTCGTACACCACGGCGACCGGCGGCGGATCAAGCAGCGACGTGATCACGTTCGCGGAATCGCTGCCGTCCCTGGTCTTGACGGGCACTGCCATGGCCGCTGGGTGGGCGCTGGCCGCGCCCCGTCGACGGGCGACCGGGTCGGCATGTACGTCAATGCTGCGGTGACCGGATCGGGGATGAGGCCGGCGTCAGCAATGGCGCGGCCGGCCCGACCCCAGTGGGACCCCAGTGGCCGATGAAGGAATGGTCCCACGTGACTTCCGCGCGTCGCTAACCTTCATCGCCTGTGAGGTCTCCCCGAGAGGAATATGACTTGTCAGTTCTGCCACGCGGCGCCGCCGCAGACGGCCCTTCGGGCAGTACTTCGCCCATGACGACACTCGCCGTCCTCGATCAGGGCGGGTTGGTCTCCATCTGCTTCGATGACCTCCTGAAGTACCACGGCAGGAGCTCGATCGCCGGTGTCGCCCACGCCTTCAAGGCGATGGAGCGTGCGTTTCCACTGCTGTCCCCTGGTGAACCGCCGGAGCGGTACGAGATCACTGTTGAGAGCGGTTTTCCCGGCGGAGGCGCACGCGACGCTTTCGAGATGGTTACGCGGGCGGTCACCGGCGACCGTTACCGGCTGACGTCCGTGCCCGCGGGGGCCGAAGCTCCGGAGGCTCCGGGAGGCCACTTCTTCTTTCGGCTTGCCTACCAGGGCACGGTCGCCGACCTGGTCGCCCGGGCGTCTCTCGTGCCGGACGAGTTCCTCCAAGTCGCATGCAGGGAAGCCCCCACACCAGCGGAGGCCATTCGCTCCCGGCAACTCAAGGAGGAGATGACTGCGCGACTCTTGAGCCTGCCGGCGGACGAGGTCTATGACGCAACCGTCCGCTGACGCGTGCGCCCGACCCAACGCTCCTCTCCGAACCGCGAGGCGTTTCCGTCGGCGAACCAGACCGTGACCACAACGACCCGTCGCCGTGGGTCGATATAGGCGCCCTGCACGCCACCGAGCAGGGCGCGCACGCCCGTGGCCACGACCTCCTCCTGAACGGCCGCCAGTCCCCCTCAGCGTCGGGCCCCCCTACTGATGACCCACCATGCTCCACCTCCCCTGCACCGTGATGCTTCCACCCGTGAGCGGATTCCGGTGGTTCGGTGAGCTCGAATACCTCGCCGTCGAGGGTGCTCGACCAGGGACGACCGGAGCAGAGCAGCGATCTCGGCCGGCTCTCCGATCGCCTCGTGACGAGCGCTCGCAACATTCGCGTTTCGGTCCTTCGTGACCTGTCGCAACGACGGGAGAAGAGCATCCTCCAGTTCGGCGAACGCCGTGTCCATGGTGCGGTTCGCAGTGCAGGCGACGAGCAGCAGGAAGAGGAGCACCAGTCCGGCGGCTCTTGCTCTGCCTTGGTCCAGGGTGCACTAGCTCCGGCCGGCGGCCCGGCGTCAACGCCCTCCTCCTGACGGTTCTCCGACGTACACGGCTCGGCCCGGGTGGAGCATGGGGGCAGACGCCCGAAGCCAAGCCCTGCGGCAATCATCAGGATGCCCCCCGGGGCCCCCCGGGGTGAGGTGCTCCGCCATGGTCACGACAGCCCGTCGTAGATCGACCTCGTCCGTCAGGTACCCGATACTGCTGAACAGGCACACGACTGCATCGAAGCGTCGATCGAGACGGAACTCACGCATGTCCGCCTTCACCAGCGAAACGCCAGGCATCTCGAAGCAGCGGTGGCGAGCATGTCATCGCTCAGGTCGACTCCGGCCACCTCGTAGGTCTGCGCGAAGCGAACCAGATTCGATTCGCACCGGTACCGCAGGCGACGCCAAGCAGCGAGCGCGCGTCCGGCCGTAGTCGATGCGGCTCGGCGATGACGAGATCTGCCTTCGCGTCGACGTCACGTCCCTGCGTCTCGTGGGTCAGGTCGTAGAGGCCCGCAGTCTCGCCGTACATGCGGACCACGGTGACAGATCTCCACAATGCACGCGTTGATTTCCGACCACTGCTCGCGGCACCTACGCGCCAGGAGTCGAAGTACCGTCCACTTGGGATCGGCGTCGCCACGGTCCCCACTGCGACCGGTGTGGTCGCAATCCAGCCGGAACCATCCCGCGATCGAGCCAGGTCGAGCCGCTCGATGAGCCAAATGTTCGTCTCAGCTCCCGTGATCTCGTGAATTCCTCCTGGAACAAGCCATCTGCCACCTCACGGATGTCACGCCGAAGGTCGTCGACCAGCGTCGACGGGTCCTCGGCGCACGCATCGCAACCGCAATGCGGCAGTGCGTAGATCGTCCAGTTGCCGAACCTCACATAGATGCCTGGGAAGCGGGTGCAGGCCACCGTGACGGGCGCGCCTGCTCCGGCCGGAACGAGCCGCACGACCGCATCACAGTGCCGGCCGCGCGTGAAGTCTCCATCGTCGACATCCTCGATGATCTCGACGTCGAACTCAGCGCGCAACTCGTCGATCAAGGCCGCCGTCTCATCGCGAACGACCGCGTAGCGTTCCGGGTTGGTCACGCGCCTGTATGTGGCTTCGGGGGGCTGGTCCACGTCGCCCACGATAGGGGTATGTACGGCCGTGCATGTCGTCCGCCTTCGGGTCGGGGAAGCTCAACGGGCTGGGCGCGCTCCCGGTATCGTTGAGCATGGGCGCGGCGGGGTGGAGACCCTGGACGGCGTGGGTGGCGGTCGCCGTTTCCTACGGCGGTGCTCTCGGCGCCCGCTCACTTGTCGCGAGGGTGGCGATCCCCGCGTCGGGGTTGTCGTCCTGCTCATCGGTTTCAACCTGTCCGTGGTTGGGTTGGTGATCCCACTGCCACCCACACTGGCTGGACGCCACTGGGCTTCCTGGTCCCCGTCGCCCTGTTCGGTCTTGGGTTCAACCTCGTGTACCACTGGACGGGGTCTCTCTACCCGGGCCTGGCGATGCACGCCCTGTTCAACTCCGTGAGCGTTGCCTCGGTGGTCGAGGCCTGGCAGCTGCCGGTGGTGATCGTCCTCTCGATCGCCGTGACCCTGACCATCGCTCACGTGATCGCCCGAGGGCTGGGGGAGCGCGCCGTCGTCATCATGGGAGTCGGAGAAGGGGATGACCGGCGCCCAACGCGGCCGGATGGCCGGGCGCCAGGTCGACACGGCCAGGCGGTGAGGGCACCGTCGGGCCCCACGACGAGGGCCTCGTAGCCGTCGTCATGGCCGACGAGGGCCTGGCCTGGCTGTCGACCTTTGCCCCAGCATCCACACCAGCTCGCCGATGCGCAACCCCGGAGCTGAGCAGGAAGGCCCAGACCGGATAGGTCCGGTCGCCTTCCATGAGGCCGACGAACTCACGCGCTTGTTCCGGCGTCCAGTGACGGGGGATCGATCGGGGCGCACGCGGTCGAGGCGCCGCGATGATCGGGTTCACGGCGATGACGTTGGATGCCAGCGCCAGCTTCATGGCGCCGGCCAGCGGCGCTCGGGCCAGTCGCACGGTGTTCGGCCCGAGAGGCCCTCCACCCTTGACCCGGCCACCCTTCAGCAGCTTGCGCTGCCAGGCGAGTATGACCTCGGGCGTGATGTCGCGCACCTTGCGAGCGCCGAGCAACGGACGCACGTAGTCGTCCGCGTGGTGGCGGTAATCGAAGCGGGACTTCTCGGCCAGCACGCCGTCCGGCGTCGATGCCGTCGAGGTAGAGATCGAGCATCTCGTTGACCGTGAGCAGCTTTGAGCTGGCGCGCACCTGGCCAGTGTCGACCTTGGCAAGGAACTCATGACGTTCCCGCGCGGCGTCGGTCGCCGTGTGGTAGCCGCGTTTGGTGATCTGGACACGCTTACCGGTCAGGGCATCGGTGCCGAGCGTGACCTTGAAGTACCACCCGCCGCGGCCGTCGGCGTACACGCCCTGCGCTCTCTTCGGCATCGCCGTGCCTCCGTGGAAACGGGTGAGAACGGCTGCCCTGTTCTCACTATGGTTCTCACGGGCACTCCGGCCGGGCAAACTGTGGAGAACCAAAGGGCCTTTGACCTGCACTTACCCTGCGCGCTCGGAGGGATTCGAACCCCCAACCCGAGGGTGTCGGAGCAACGGACACCCCGCGTCCACGAAGCACAGCACCGGAATGATCCGGATGGGCGTGTCGGCCGAAACCACGGCTCGCGGGGCGAAGCCGACATCGGCCCCACCGGCTTTTGCCGGCACCACAGCGACGTCGGTGTAGCGCAGGGGACGGGGCCTCATCGACGGACCGGAGGTCGATCACGATGTCGGTGCGCCGTTGGGCTGTCGAGGAGGCGGGAAGGAGCGACCTGACCGAACGAGAGGGGTCTCGATGCGGGCAGTGAACGCCATGGGCCACGCCCTCGTCATCGCCGGATCGATGACCTGGGAGGTTCTCTGGGCGCTCGTCCTCGGGTTCACGCTGTCGGCGGTGGTCCAAGCGGTCGTCCGGCGCCAGACCATCGCGAGGCTGCTCGGAGACGATCGACCGAAGACGCTGGTGATCGCCGGCGCGGCCGCGGCATGGATACCGGACACCTTGTGGCGGGCGTTCTTCCTCCAGGACCATCCCATCCTGGCCAGGATCTGGGGGCCGATTCCGCGGTCCTGCTGATCCGTTTCCTGCCCACCGGCGGCGCCGAGATGATGAAGGGAATGAATGACGTCTCCTCAGGCGACGGGACCAGGAGCCAGGCTGGGTGACCCTCGGACCCGAGAGCAAGGCACACGAGCCCGAGGAGGCCGAGCCCCTCGTTCATCCTGGCGCCCTTCCGGGCGAAGAGCCAGCCAAAGGCTCGAACGCCCGGCCCGGCTGAGCTACCCGGCTCCCGCGACCACCGCAGCGAAGCTGTGAGCGCGGCGGCCGAACGCCCGGGTCACTTCGACTCCCGGGCTACGAACCTCTGCCTCCTGTCCACTAGAGGAAAGCTGCGGATGGCGGTTGGGGACTACACTTGTAAGTGTGAAAAGATTGTCATCATGCAATCAAGAGGATCGGGAAGCACGCGAGGCGGTGCTGAACGCGACTCGTGCCTTGGTTGGGCTAGCTGCTCGAACCATCGCCGAGGTCAGCGCCGAAGTCAGCCTGGCTCAGTACCGGGTGGTTGTGCTCCTACACGGCGGGGGACCTCAGACGATGGGCAACCTCGCCGCTATTCTCGACGTCAACCCTTCGACGGTGACCCGTGGGTGCGATGCGCTCGTGGACAAGGGGCTCATCCGTCGCCGGACCTCGCAGGACAACCGTCGGACCGTGATCGCCGGGCTCACGAGCCGAGGGCACAAGCTCGTCGGCGGGGTGATGGATCACAGGCGGGCGCTCATCGACGACGTCCTCGACAGGATGTCGCCGCCGGCCCAGCGGCGTCTGGCCCGCAGCATGGCCGAGTTCGCCGAGGCGGCCGGCGAGTTCGCCGACAGCGCATGGGCGCTCGGCTGGTCGCTCGACCAGGGTACCGGCAGTCACGGCGATCGCTGAGCCCGAGCTGACGCCTGTCCGGGGCCGCGCCTACGGGCGTTGGTCAGCCGGAGCCGCCTTGGCCGGCGCAGGTGCAATCGACCTGGCCTATGGGCGTGAGGCGTCGCTCGCGGTGTGCCTGGTGTTCGGTCCATTCGTGGCCAGCGCGCTGCTCAGCCCGCTCGACACCGCAGTGGCCGGTGTCGTGGCGGTCGTGTCGGCGTTCGTACTCGGGTGGCCCGACGGAACCGCGGGCACGTCCGCCCACCTGGTGCGGGTGCTGGCGGTCGCCGTCAGTTCGTTGATGGCGTACAAGCTCGCCTGCGAACGGACTCGACGGGAGGAGAAGCTCGTCGCCGTCCGCCGTGTGGCCGAAGCCGCGCAGCAGGCGATTCTCCGCCCGTTGCCGAAGCGGGTCGGTCGACTCGGTCTTGTCGGCCGGTACGTCTCGGCGACCGCCGAGGCAAGCGTCGACGGCGACTTCTACGAAGCCGTCGTCACCCCATGGGGCGCCCGGCTCGTGGTTGGCGACGTGCGGGGCAAAGGCCTGGAGGCGGTGCGGTTGGCCTCCGCCCTACTCGGCGAATTCCGTAGCCGGGCGGCCACCGAGGCCGACTTCGCCGATGTCGTGTCCCGACTCGATGCCGCTGCGAGCGTCGCCGGCGGCCCGGAGGACTTCGCCACGGCGATCCTCGCCCAGACCACCGACGAGGGTTTGACCGTCGTGCGCTGCGGTCATCCCCAACCCCTTCGCGCCGACAGCAGTGGCCACGTCATCGAACTCGACATCCCCGGCACGCTGCCGCTCGGGCTCGGTGCCTGCAGCGCCGTGGCGGCTCCGGTGGCCCTGAAGGGGGATCAGCGCCTCTTGCTCGACAGCGATGGCGCCATCGAGACCCGCGATGCCGGCGGCAGGTACTTCAATCTCGCCGCCAGCCTTCAGCGCGCCCGACCCCTGGATGCCGACGCGGCCGTCCAACAGATCCTCGACGATCTCGGGCGCCACGCCGGTGGCGTGATCGGCGACGACGTCGTCCTCGTGCTGGCCGAACCGTGGCGTCCTGGCGCTTCCGATACCCGACCCCAACAACTCAAGGAGGATTCATGGCCGTGACCACGTTCCAGGACTTTCCTCTCGCCGACCGCGACCGCGCATGGGATGGTGACGAAGCCGAGGCCCGTGTTCGGAAGTGGGCCGACGCCGAGGATGGCCCCACCGAGAAGTACAGGGACACCCGTGTCTGGTACGACAGCGACCAGGAGAAACTTCGGCTCCTACAAGCTGCTCATCGCCGACGTCATCGACGGCCGGGTCCATGCTGTGCCGCGTGGCGTGATGGCCGCCGGCGCCGTCATGCGGGGCTCGCGAGGGGGAGTCGACCTGCCGGGCAACGACATCGACCGGGTGAAGTCCCACCTGGCCAAGTACTACGCCAAGATGGGGGACACGGCACCGTGGGACCGCGACGACTGATGTCCTCCACCACTCGACGGGAATCGCCCGGGTGATGTTCACGTGGTTGCTCGGCGGGTGGCGCAGCGTGGGCTTCGTCGTACTCAGCACGGTCCTCATCTACCTGTCGGTGGTCCTGGCCGTGCGTATCGGAGCTGATCAGCGACGGTCAGGTGAACCGGGCCGGCCTGCGCCGGGGGCACCTCACCGAGGCGGACCTGCACATGGTGCTGCGTGAGCACGGGATCAGCGACCCGGCCGGAGCGAAGCTGGTCGGGCTCGAAGCGCGGGGCGCCTTTTCGGTCGTGCCAATGCCACCCGACCACGGTGAAGATCCCACCTGAGGCTCACCCGTCGTCGTGCGCCGCCGTCAGGGCGACGGCGGCGGCGATGTGGCTCAGGTGGGACAGGCCCTGGGGGAAGTTGCCCAGGAGCTGGTCGGACCCCGGGTCGTACTCCTCGGAGAACAGGCCCAGGTCGTTGGCGGTTGCCATGGCCCGGTCGAACACCTCCCGCCCGTCGCGCGCCCGGCCTTGGCGGGCCAGGCATTCCGCCAACCAGAACGTGCAGGCCACGAAGGCGCCCTCTTCGCCCTCGACGCCGTCGGTGGCGTGGTAGCGGCGAAGGAGGCCGTCGTGATCGAGGCGGGCACGTAACGCGGCAACGGTGCCAACCATGCGCTCGTCGTCATACTCCACGAAATCGTAGGACGGGAGGAGCAGGAGGGCGGCGTCGAGGGCGGTGGAGTCGAACGCCTGGACGAACGTCGCCGAGTCTGCGTCGTAGCCGTGCTTGTCGACCGCCTCGCGGATCTCCTGGCGCACCGATGCCCACCGGCGCGTGGGCGCCCGGCGCATGCATTGCTCGGCCAGGCGGATGCCACGGTCGAGGGCCACCCAGCACATGACCTTGGAGTGGACGAAATGGCGCGGGGGGCCGCGCATCTCCCAGATCCCCTGGTCGGGTTCCTGCCACCGGTCGGCGGCCATGTCCACGAGCGACACCAGGAACCTCCAGTAGTCGTCGTCGGGCGAGCTACCGAACTGGTGCCACTGCCAGGCCAGCTCCAGCAACTCGCCGTACACGTCGAGCTGCAACTGGCCAGCAGCTCCATTGCCGACCCGTACCGGCGCCGAGCCCCGGTAGCCCTCGAGCTCGGTCAGCTCCACCTCGGTGAGCCGGCGCTCGCCACCAGGGCCGTACATGATCTGGAGGGACTCGGCGCCTCCCGCGGCACTGCGTTCGATGAAGCGGCGGAAGCCGGCGGCTTCGTCCGTGCAACCCAGCTCGGCCAGTGACCGCACGGTGAACTGGGAGTCGCGGATCCAGCTGAATCGGTAGTCCCAGTTTCGGGAGCCACCCATCGCCTCGGGCAACGAGGTGGTGGCGGCGGCCACAACCGCGCCGGTTGGGGCATTGGTCAGGGCTTTCAGCACGATCGCCGACCGTCGGGCCCCGACGGCGTGGGGCCCCTCCAGGCGAACCTTGTCGCTCCAGCCCCGCCACCAGTCCACCGTCTCGGCCAGGCGCTCGTCGAGCTCGGCGGCGTCCGGCGTCGGAGGAGGGTCGGGATCGACGTCCTCGGGCCGGACCCAGGTGATCGACAGCCTCGCCCGCTCCCCCACACCGAGGGTGATCTCCGCATCGAGGTCGTGGTCTCCGACCGGTGCGAGTGGGAAGTCACCGCCGAGGACGAGGGCGTCGCTGCCTCCGACCGCGGTGAAGACCGCCCGACCGTGGCGGCGCACCCAAGGACGAACTGCGCCGTAGTCGAACCGGGGCGCGACGCGAAGGCGCAGCGTCATCCGGCCCCGCACACCTTCCGCCACTCGTAGCAGCTGATGGCGCGGCTGGCGGGCGCCGCCGGGGTACATCGTGAAGCAGTCCGTCAGTCGCGCGCTCCCCTCCCTGGTGGTGAACGTGGTGACCAGCACGAGCGTTTCCGACACGTACTCGCGGGACGTCTCGAACCCGTCGTCGGCGGGCTGGATCGAGCAGAAGCCCCCCTTGTCCCAATCGAGGAGCCGGCCGAACGAGCTCCCGGCGTCGAAGCGGGGGAGGCAGCACCAGTCGATTGAGCCCCGCCGTGACACGAGGGCGGCGGAGTGACAGTCGCCGATGCATCCGTAGTCGCTGATCGGCGGATAGCTCGTGCTCATCGGCCGCCCACTCCGTTCGGGGTATGCCGGGCCGCACGGAGGCAGCGCCTATCGGGATGCCGGGTGCCGACCACGGCGAGCACCGATTCAGGCCACAGCGTCAGCGCCAGCCCGACGCCGCCATGCAGGGCGCGAAGCATCGTTGGGCCACGGCCGGCGCTCACCGGCCGGTCCTGTGCTCACCAGGGTGCATACGGGGCACCTGCCCTTCCGACGCCACGGTGAAACCGGTGTCGACGCCCCTGCGGTCGCTGGCCAAAGAGCCCTTGACCGGAATTCGGGGCCTTGCGCCCCCCGGATTCGGTGTGCCACTGTCCGATGGTGCCGGGTGATGGGCTGAGTGAGCTGGTCGAAGCGGTCCTGGCGGCGTCACGAGCACTGGTCGGAGTAGCCGCCGAATCGTTGGCACAAGTCGGCGAAGACGTGACCCTGCCCCAGTACCGGGCGCTGGTCGTGGTGGCCGGGCGCGGGCCCATGACGCTCATGGCCCTGGCCGAGGCCATGGGTGTGAACCCGTCCACCGCCAGCCGTCTCTGCGACCGCCTGGTCGACGGTGACCGCGTGCGGCGGGAGCCCGACGAGGAGGATCGGCGCCAGGTGCGCCTGACCGCGACCCCCGGCGGCCACGATCTGGTGGGGGCGGTGACCGCGGCGCGGCGGGACAGGCTGGGCCGTATCCTGCGCCAGGTCCCCGCCCCCCGGCGTGCCGAGTTGCTGCGGGCGTTGCAGGCTTTCAACACGGCTGCGGGCGAGGTTCCCGAACAGACGTGGGCGCAGGCCTCGATCCTCTGAGGCACAGCACCACAGATCCCCCGATACGCGCTGTTTCCAGATCGTGTTCCCGTAGCTCGGGCGGAATAGGGGACATTGTGCACCACGGTGTTGCCGACGATCCGGTCGGCGTTGGAGTTGTCCGTGGTGATCCCTTCGACGTAGGTGCACGTGGAGACGAGCGGCCACCCCGGCGTCGAAGAGGGCCACGATGCCCGGGCTATTCACCATGACGTGGCTCACACCTGTCAGGTGGATCCCCACCTGCTGAGCTGTCGCGATCGCCGCGAGCCCACGTGAGCCGGTGATGCTGTGCCCAGCCAGGCTCATGGTGATGCCGCTGGCGCCGACCTGGATGCCATCGCCGAACAGGGACCGATTTCTTTCGTCAAAGTCGTGTTGGTGGGGTGACCCTATCACTATCCATTGCCCGAGGCAACGATCTGATCCACCGGCACAACCCACCCCGTGAACCCGATCGCAATACAGGGCGGCGAGGCCGTCGGCGGGAGAGGAACTTGCGTCGCGCGTGGCTTCAAGTGCAACCTTTGCAACGTGCAGATAGATGAGGTCACAGCCCTGGCCGGTGCCACGCCACCGGCATCGGGCAGGTTGGTCACCGCCGCCGCGCTGGCTGCGCAACCCCGGCCTGACGGCCGGCCGGGGTGAGCCGAAGGGCGGAGCTGGTCGCCCTCGGGCGGCGGTCCCAGCAGGTTTTCCTACTGTCCGCGGTCACCGGAGCCGTGGTCGGTCTCGCGGTGGCCCTGTTCGACTGGATCACGGCCGACGTGATCCTCGACGCCGTGCTCCGTGCGCCACTGGCGTTGCAGGCCGGCGCCCCCTTGGTCGGCCTCGGCCTGGCCGCCCTGTCCTTGCGCTATGTCG
>JBPCNP010000024.1:0-40126 GCA_051001215.1 Acidimicrobiales bacterium | reverse complement strand
CCAGGGTGGGCCTGGCGGCGGCCCGATCCGCCGCTGACTCCGACCGTCAACAGGCCGCCGCCGCCCTAACCGAGGCCCAGACACAGGCCGCCGATGTCGTGGCCGCCGCCGATCGTGACCGCGAGCTCGTTGCCACGGCCCTGGCCGAGGCGCGACGACAGGCCTAGGGGCTACGGTGCGCAGCCGAGAACGATGCCCCGCGCGTCCGCCAAGCCGCTGACGCCGACCGTCAACAGGCCGCCGCCGCCCTGGCCGAGGCCGAGACACAGGCCACCGATGTCGTGGCGGCCGCCGATCGTGACCGCGAGCTGACCGCCACGGCCCTGGCCGAGGCACAACAGCAGGCCTCGGAGCTCCTGTCCGCCGCCGAGGCCGATGCCACGCGCATCCGCCAAGCTGCCGCCGACGACCGTGAGCAGGCCAGCATGCGCTTGGCGGCGGCACGATCCGCCGCTGACGCCGACCGCCAGCAGGCCACCACCGCCCTCGCCGAGGCCCAGACACAGGCACCGGAGCTCCTCGCCACTGCCAAAGACGATGCACAACAGCAGGCGTCGGAGATCCAACTCTTTGCCGAGGCCTATGCCAGTCGGGTTCGCCAGGCTGCTGCCGATGAAGCCGAGCAGGCCAGAAAGGGTCTGGCGGCGGCACAATCCGCCGCTGACGCCGACCGTCAACAAGCTGCCGCCGCCCTGGCCGAGGCCCAGACACAGGCGACAGACCTTCTCGCCACCGCCAGGGCGGACGCGACCCGTGTCGGGGAGGCCGCCGAGGAAGACCGCCGACTGGCCGCGGTCGCTCTGGCCGAGGCACAACAACAGGCGTCTGCAACACGGGAAGCGGCACAGGCACAAGCCTCCGAGATCGTCGCCGCCGCCCAAGTCGACGCCACGCAAATCCGCCAGGCGGCTGACGACGAGATGGCACAGGCCTCATCGCGCCTCGGTGAGGCGGCCAAGGTGCTCAATCAGGCACGGACGCAGGCATCCGAGCTCAAGGCGGCCGCCGAGGCGGAGATCGCCCGAATCCGACAAGCTGTTCAGGACGACCGTGAAAAGGCTGCCGCCAGGCTGGCGGACGCCCAAGCCGATGCTGATCGGGACCGAGCCGAGGCTGCGGCAGCTCTGGCCGAGGGAAGGACCCGGCTGACTGCTTCTTTGGTCGTCGCCGATGCCGTCACTGCCCAGCCGACGGCGGCCGCCGATGGCGCGCAGGGTGTCGCACCACCTGTCGTCGAAGAGCGTCAGGTGTCAGACCTGTGGGATGCCGCTGTCACGGGGACCATCGGCGAACCGGAGACCGAGGACACGCCAAGCCCGGATACGGTCGATCACGAAGAGGTGATCGCCCCAGCGGGGGTCGGGGAGACCCCGGCTCGGAACCAACCTACGAAGAGCGTTGACACATTGGCGATCACGACCGCGCTCCTGATTTTGGTCATCCTCGCCATCGGCATCGCAGTGGCGTTGCTGCGTACCACAGCCTTCTGAGCGTCCCCAGCTCGGTGGCAGGCAACCGGTCGGAATGATCCGATCAGTCGTCGAGGAGCTCGAGGACCCGTTCGGGCGGCCGGGCGACGACGGCTCGGTCTCCGTGGATGACGATGGGCCGCTGGATGAGAACAGGATTGGCGGCCATGGCGTCGAGCAACTCGTCGGGCCCGGCCGAGCCCAGGCCCAGCTCGTGGTAGACGGGCTCCTTCTCCCGGACGATGATCCGGGGGTCGTCGGTGCCGAGCATGGACAGCACCCGCACCAGTTCGTCACGACCGGGTGCTTGCTCGAGGTAGCGCACGTAGTCGGCCTCGACGCCTCGGTCCTCGAGGATGCCCTGGGTCGTCAGGCAGTTGGAGCAAGCGGGGTTGAACCAGACGGTGGTATCCATGGTCATCATCGTAGGGGGCCCGCTACAGCGCCAGCGCCCTGGCCAACAGACCGGTGCCCGGGGCACGACCCGAGATGGTCCAGATCCACTCGCCGGCGTCGATCTCCATTGCTTCACCGCCGGTGCCGTTCACGAAAGTGGTTCCTGCGGCCCGGTGAGACGCAGGGCAGGGCTCACAGGCGGTGGGGCGCGCCCAGTCGTCGGGGCTGAGGCCGACGAGGAGGTCGGTGAATCGTCCGTACTCGGCGGCCGCCAGGCTCATGGCTTCGCCGTGGCGAACGGGAGCGATGTCGCCCACCGCGATCGAAGTCATGGCCGTTGTCCTACCCGCTGGTGCGTCGGGGGTCCACCCACGTCGAGACCGCCGTGACAGGCCGGTAGCCTCCCGATGTGGCCGAGCTCCGTTCCCCGCCGGGAACCCATGACGTGCTCGCGCCCGAGTCGGCGCGGTGGCAGGCGCTGGTGGCCGGCTTCGCCTCGATCGTGGGCCGGGCGGGGTACGGCCTGGTCGTCAGCCCCATGTTCGAGGAGGTGGGCGTGTTCACCCGGCTGGGGGAGGGCACCGATGTGGTGGGCAAGGAGATGTACGACTTCCGGGACAGGGGCGATCGCCACCTGGCCCTGCGCCCGGAGGGCACGGCGTCGGTCGTGCGGGCCTGGGCCCAGCACCGTCCCGCCCTGCCCTTCAAGGCCTGGTACGCGGCACCGAACTTCCGGTACGAGCGGGCTCAGGCCGGTCGTTACCGCCAGCACCACCAGGTGGGGGTCGAGGTGCTTGGCCCCACCGACGCCGATCTCGACGTCGAGGTGATCGGCCTGGCGGTGTCCGTCGTGGCCGATCTGGGCCTGTGCCGGGTCGAGCTCCTCCTCAATTCGCTGGGCGACTCCGTCTGCCGGCCGGCCTACACCGCGGCCCTGGCTTCGTTCCTCGGCGACCGGCTGGACCGCCTCTGCGACGAGCACCGGCTGCGGGCGCTCGGCAATCCGCTTCGCGTCCTGGACTGCAAACGGCGGGCCTGCCGGGAAGCCACCGCCGATGTCCCCCGCTCCGTCGACCACCTCTGCGATCCGTGCCGCGACCACTTCGCCCGGGTCCGCAGCGGCCTGGAGGCCCTCGGGGTGCCGTACACGATCGACACGCGGCTGGTGCGCGGCCTCGACTACTACACCCGTACCACCTTCGAGCTGGCCGCCGGAGCGCTCGAGTCGGCTCAGAACGCCGTCGGTGGTGGGGGACGCTACGACGGCCTGGCCGAGGCCCTCGGCGGCCCGCCCACGCCGGGGATCGGCTTCGGCCTGGGCATCGAGCGCCTCCTACTGGCCTGCGACGCCGAAGGGGTGTTCCCTGCGCCGACGGCCACGGTCGACGTCTTCGTGGTCGACACCACCGGCGGCCGAGAAGCACTCGAGCTCACCCACGAGCTGCGCCGGTCGGACGTGTCCGCCGACCGGGCCTTCGGTGACCGGTCCATGAAGGCCCAGTTCAAGGCCGCCGATCGCTCCGGCGCCCGCCTGGCCCTGGTCGTAGGCGAGCGGGAGCGGGCCGACGCCACGGTGACGGTGCGCGACCTCGGCGACGGCGACCAGGAGACGGTCGGGCGCAGCGACGTCGTCGCCCACGTCGTGAAGAGGCTGACGTGACGGGTGCCGGCTCCGTGCCCGAACGGAGTGCCGGCTCCGTGCCCGAACGGAGTGCCGGCCCGGCGATGGGCATGCGCAGCCACTGGTGCGGCCAGCTCGGGCTTGGTCAGGTCGGGACCGAGGTGAGCGTGTGCGGGTGGGTCGATCGCCGGCGCGAGCACGGTGAGCATCTGGCCTTCGTCGACCTGCGCGACCACACGGGCGTCGTGCAGTGCGTGGTCGACGGTGCCCACGACCTGCGGGCCGAGTACGTCCTCCAGGTCACCGGCACCGTCCGGGCCCGCCCCGAGGGCACCGCCAACCCGGCACTGGCCACCGGCGACGTCGAGGTGGGCGATTGCCGGGTCGAGGTGCTGAACACGGCCGACCCGCCCCCGTTCCCCGTCACCGACCGCGTCGACGCCGAGGAGATCGTCCGTCTGCGCCACCGCTACGTCGACCTGCGACGACCGGTCATGCAGCGCCGCCTGCGCATGCGCTCGGTGGTCAACGCGTCCGTGCGGGCCTCCATGGGTGCAGCCGGGTTCATCGAGGTGGAGACACCGGTGCTCGTGGCCTCCACGCCCGAGGGGGCCCGCGACTTCGTGGTGCCCAGCCGCCAGCAACCCGGGAGCTTCTACGCCCTGCCTCAGAGCCCTCAGTTGTTCAAGCAGCTCCTGATGGTGGGAGGCACCGATCGCTACTACCAGCTGGCTCGTTGCCTGCGCGACGAGGATGCTCGCGCCGACCGCCAGCTCGAGTTCACCCAGCTCGACGCCGAGGCCTCCTTCGTCGGTGCCGACGAGGTGATGGCCGTCATCAGCTCGGTCGTGCTGGCCGCCACCGCGGCGGCGGCCGACTCTGGCCTGGCCGAGGTGTCCGTTCCCGCCGGCGAGATCGCCAGCATGACCTGGCGGGAGGCGCAGGACCGCTACGGCACGGACAAGCCCGACACCCGTTTCGGCATGGAACTGGTCGATGTCACTGCCGTTTTCGCCACGACAAGCTTCCGGGCCTTCCAGTCGCCGGTCGTGAAGGGGATCAGGGTGGCCGGCGGTTCCGGCACGACCCGGGCCCACCTCGACCGTCTCACCGACCGGGCCAAGCTGGCCGGTGCCGCCGGCCTGGTGTGGGCCCGTGTCGGCGCCGAAGGCGAGCTCGACTCACCGGTGGCCAAGTTCTTGTCCGACGACGAGCGGACGGGTCTCGCCGTCGGTCTCGGCGCCCAGCCCGGCGACCTCCTGCTCGTGGTGGCGGGCGAGCGCGCCGTGGCCAACCAGGCCCTCGGTGCCTTGCGCCTGGCCGAGGGCCGCCCGCCGTCGGGCGACGGCCGGCTGCTCTACCTGTGGGTCACCGACTTCCCGCTGTTCGACGGCGTGAGCGCCGAGGGCCGGCCCCTTCCGGCCCACCATCCCTTCACCATGCCCCATCCCGACGACCTGGCGCTCCTCGACTCCGCCCCGGTGCAGGTGCGGTCGCAGGCCTACGACCTGGTGCTCAACGGGTGGGAGCTGGGCTCGGGCAGCGTGCGGATCCACCGCCCGGAGATCCAACAACGCATCTTCGAGCTCCTCGGGATCGGTGCCGAGACCGCCCAGGCCCGCTTCGGTTTCCTGCTCGACGCCTTCCGCCACGGGGCCCCGCCCCATGCCGGCTTCGCCTTCGGCATCGACCGCCTGGTAGCCCTGCTGGCCGGCGAGGACAACATCCGCGAGGTCATCGCCTTTCCCAAGACCCAGTCCGGCTCCGACCCGCTCACGGGCGCCCCCTCGCCTCTCGAGGCGGTCCAGTTGGCCGAGCTCGGACTGCGCGTGCCATCCAGGGACGGGTAAGCCTGCCCGCCCGACGTGGGTCAGCCGGCCACCTTGATCGAGCTGGTCACCGAACTGGCCAGCGCGGCCAGGCGGACCCGGTCGTTGTGGCTGCCGAGCACGACGAACAGGCAGAACGCCCGCCCGTCCAGGGTGAAGAAGTGCTGGGCTCCCGTCTTGCCGGGCACCATCTTGGGCATGGCGTTCGGGCTGAACCTGTCCGGACGCAGCGAGGGGGGGAAGCCCTCGCTGGCGAACAGCGCCGTCCCCGCTGCCTCGCGGTCGTACTCGAGCAGCACGACGAGCACGTCGGAGGCGGCCATGTGCTCCACGGCCGAGGAGGCGAAGTCACCGACGCCCTCCGGCAACGGGAACGTGGCGGCGTGAAGTGCCCGGTTGGCCACTGCGCCGGCGTCCTTGGAACGGCGGTAGATGCGGCCGTCCCAGCCGTCGGGCAGGTCGATGCCGAAGCCCAGCCCGGAGAGTTTCTTCACGAGTACCTCCTCATCGTGTGACAACGGCTGTGGCCGCGGCGAGGACCACGACGGCCTGGATCCCCACGCTGGCCCGTTGGGCCAGGGGCGCCAACGACGTCATGCGTCGATGGACCTGTCGAAGCTGCTCGGGTTGGCGGACGTGGCGGACACTGAAGATGACCAGGCCCCGGACCAGGCCGAAGGTCGTGCCGATCGCCGCTCCGGTGACGACCGATCTCGAGACCAGGGCAACGATGAGCATGGCGTAGATGGCCGCGGTGTTGACCACCGTGACCACGCCGAGGCCGAGTTGGAACCCGAAGCTCAAGCCGTAGACCCATCCCCGGTAGCGGTCCAGCCAGTCCTTGTCGACCTGGCGATGGACAGTCGGCAGCCGCAGGCCGCCCACGCCGAGGTCCAAGAGCAGGCCGATGGCACACGTGGCCGTCACGACCGCGGCGATCGACACCGGGCCGAGCGATCCGCCCGCCAGCCCTCCCACCAACCCGAGCAGCGCGCCGATGAGAGCCCCACCCAGGATCGAGCCGATCAGGTAGGCGACGACGGTGCGATTCCACCGTCGGTTGCGTGCCCGCTCCCCGAGCGGATTGATGCTGGCCAGCATCGACTCGCCTCACGGCGACCAGCTCGAACGGATGGCGGCGACGACGGCGAGGGCCACGCCGGTGGGCACCAACCAGGCGGACATCTCAGTCCCCCGTCGGTTGTGGCTGCGGCTGCGCCGTCGCCGGCGGCGCCTTCGGAGCCGGGTAGAGGCTCGGATGACCGGGCAGGATCCCGGCCTTGGCCAGGTCGCGGTCGGATCGCGCCTCGGTGTCGAGGCGTTCCTCGGGCGCAGCGGGGCGATGCTCGGCCGGGCGCGGGGGTCGGGCTCCCATGGCCTCGGCGTCGGCCAGGGCCTGGCCCAGGAGGGAGCTGACCTGGTCCCAGGTCTGGCCGGCGCCCTCGCCGATCACCCGGCCCGACGGGCCTTCGACGTAGACGAAGTAGGGGGCAACAGGAACCTCGTAGTCGCTCCATGCCTCGTTCGAGCGGACGACGGGGACCTGGGTGGGCGCCAGCTCGGTGAGTCGCGACTGGCTCTCCTGATCGGGGCCCTTGACGACGACGACGAGGCGGGCGCCACCGGGGACAGCCAGGTGGCGGCCGGTGCGAAAGACGTCCCAGAACCCGTTGCAGGTCAGGCATCCCGTGGTCAGGAAGGCCAGCAGCGTGTCCTGGCGGGCGCCGACGACGCCGATGCTCACCGGCTCGTCGGTGACGGTGATCCCGCTCACGTCGGACCCGGTGGACGTCGAGCCACCCCGGCGAGGGGGGCGCCGGGCCAGGTCGGACCCGAGCGTGCCGAGCGGCAACGTGGGCGAGGCGTCGGGGCTCAGGTCGGGGTCGAGCCCCGCCCCCAGGCTGTGCAGGCGCCGGAGGATCTCGGCATGGCTGCGCAGGAGGCCGAGGACCAGCAGCCCGAGCAGCACGATGGCCGCGGTCTCGACTGCGATCAGCGGCAGCATGGCGCCCCCTCGGCTGCCCGTCGACAGCACGGTGTCGCCCCGCTCACGTGAGGGGGACGCCCCGCCAGAGCTGGTTGGCGGTGCCGGCCCACGTCGACTGGATCACCGGGGCGGCGTCGACGGTGGAGGCACCGGCCACGGTCAGGGCCTTGCCGCTCTTTTGGTTGATGAACACGGCCCAGGTCGACCCGAACGGGTACAGGCGCCAGTGCTGGTTCGGGGTGCCATTGCGCTGCCACTGGATGATGGGTGCGCCTTCGTCGGTGGTCCCGGCGAACACATCGAGGGCCTTGTCGCTCTTGCGGTTGATGAACACGAAGGACCCGTCGCCGACGGCCTCGGGCGCCCAACGCTGGTTGTTGCCCCCGTAGGGCGTCCACTGGATGATCCTGGCCGCGTCGTTGGTGGCCGCTGCGTCCACGTCGAGGGCCTTGCCGCTGTGGGCAACGAGCAGCTCGAAGCCGGGGAGCGGCGGTGGTGGGGGGGGAGGGGGAGGTGCCGGGCAGTTGGCCGTGTGGTTGGCGGTGGCGTTGTCGAAGGCCAGGGTGGTGCCGCACGCGGGGATGAACTGATAGGGCGGTGTGCAGGAGACGATTCGGCAGGCGATGGCGCCCACGCCACCGATCTCGGTGTGGCACTGCCCGTACCGGAAGACGTTGCAGCTCGTGGCCCGGTGATTGCAGTCGCCGTTGGTGCAGCCGCATGGCGCGGAGGAGCCGTTGCAGTCGATGAAGTACCGGGACCCACCACCGCAGTAGTCCGAACCGTCGGCCCGCCACCAACCCCCCTCGAAGGTTCCCGGCGGGCACGTGTTCGACCCGTTGTTCACCACGCAGCAGAACTCGGTGTAGCCATCGCCACAGAGCGACCCGCAGTCGCAGGACTGCCCGTGGTAGTTGCAGATGCTGGCGTAGGCGCTCTCGGGACGGATCAGGTACTGCCACGGGCCCACGGCCAAGGCTGAGCCCACGACCGCGCTCTTGGCTAGGAACCCTCGTCGCGACGTGCGCGACTCGAGCAGCGACGAGCCCTTCTCCACCAGCCACTTGCTCATTTCGACCTCCGTACGTTGGCGTCGATCTCGGCCGTCAGCCGGGGAACGGCGGTCAGGGCCAGGTAGGCGAAGGCCAGCACCGATCCCGTGAGGACCACGAACAGGGCGACGACCACGGGATCGGCCTGGAGATGGACCGACGCCCACCCACGAGTGCCCGGGGCGAGGCCCACGACACCGGCCACGACAGCGGCGACCACGTCGAGCACGAGGTGGCCGACCGTCGGGGGCGTGTCGTGGCGTCCGAAGCAGCCACACGACTGCAGGGGAACGTGGCGCGCCAGAGCCGCCAGCACGAATGCTGCAAGGGCCAGATAGGACACCGACGCGGCCAGGGCGAACGGGCGATCGAGCCGGACGACGGCACCCAGGGAGATGAGCACTGCGACTGCTCCACCCAGGCGGACACCTGGCACCGAGGCGGGCAGGCCCATGGCTCGCAGGGCTCCGACGGTAGCTGCCGGGCGCCGCACTTCGAGCCCTCCGCCCAGGCCCAGCAGCAACGCAGCAGCCACGTACGAGCCCGCCAGAAATCCCACAGGTAGCAGGCTAGCGCCTGGGCCGGTGTGGGAGGCGAGGAGCGGGCACCGACGGCGTCAAGGGACCGGTACGGCCAAGGAGAACGTGTTCTCGGAGAGGGAGACTTCGACCTGGCCGGCGCTGCCGGGGGCGGCACCGGCGTCGATCGCCGGAGTGGCGCCGGGCAGGACCAGCGATGCCCCGCCTTCGATGTCGGGTTCGTGGGGTGTGAAGCTGCAGGTGCCCGACGAGTCGCGCACCTGCACCGGCGCCGGTGATCCCCCGGCGTTCAACTCGACCCGAAGAGGCGGGAACGGCGAGGACGCGGTGCCGTCGTTGGTGACCGTCACCGTCACCGCCAGAGCCGTCTTCCCCGGCGCGGCAGCGGGTACACACGCCTTTGGCGAGCTCGCAGGTGTGCGGTCGCCCACCGTGACCACGATGCGGTAGCGACCGTTGGCCGTGGTCGCCGTGCCAGTGGCGCTGCGGGCCGACCCCGTGCCACCGGGCGCCGCAGTGGTCCCAGTCCCGCCGGCGACCGTCGTCTTCGATCCACCCCCGCAGCCGGCCACGGCCATGGCGACCACCACGGCCAGGAGTCCACGCCCGCACCTCGACCCGCCCCGGAACCAAACGCTCCCACTGGTCATGTGAGAAAGGTAGTGCCGCAGTAGCGTCGGTGCGTGTCCAGCCCGGGCGGCGACCTGTTCGGTGCGGCCCTCCAGGATCGCCTGGCTCGCACTGCGCCGCTGGCGGCGCGGTTGCGCCCGGCCACCCTCGACGAGATGGTGGGCCAGGAACATCTCCTCGGGCCCGGGTGCCCGCTGCGAAGCTTGATCGAAGCCGACCGCCTGTCGTCGGTGATCCTGTGGGGCCCACCGGGCACGGGAAAGACGAGCCTGGCCAGGCTCATCGCCGGGGCCACGGCCAAGTCCTTCGAAACCCTGTCGGCCGTGTCGGCGGGCGTGAAGGACGTTCGCGAGGTGGTCGAGCGGGCTCGACGACGCCTGGGCGAGCACGGACAGGGCACGATCCTTTTCCTCGACGAGGTCCACCGTTTCAACCGGGCCCAGCAGGACGTGCTGTTGCCCTTGATCGAAGAGGGGCTGATCGTCCTCGTGGGGGCGACCACCGAGAACCCGTACTTCGAGGTCAACGCGCCCCTCTTGTCGCGCTCCAGCCTGTTCCGGCTCGAACCCCTGGGTGCCGATGCCGTCCGGGCCCTGATCGCCCGCGGCCTGGCCCTGGAAGGGGCGACCGCCTCCGACGACGCCGTCGAGCACCTCGTCAACCGGGCCGACGGCGACGCCCGGGTGGCCCTCAACGCCGTCGAAGTGGCTGTTGCCCTGGTCTCGACCCGCTCGCCCGGGGACCCTTCCATACAACTGGGCGATGCCGAAGCGGCCTTGTCGGCGCGGGCCGTGCGCTACGAGCGCGACGAGCACTACGACGTGGTGTCGGCGTTCATCAAGAGCGTGCGGGGCTCGGACCCCGATGCCGGGCTGTACTGGCTGGCCCGCATGCTGGAGGCCGGTGAGGACGCCCGCTTCATCGCCCGGCGCCTGGTGATCCTCGCGTCCGAAGACGTGGGCATGGCCGACCCGATGGCCCTGCTGGTGGCCGATGCCGCGGCGCGGGCCGTCGAGCTCGTCGGCCTGCCCGAGGCCCAACTCAACCTGGCCCAGGCCGTGGTGCACCTGGCCACCGCACCCAAGTCCAACCGGGTGACCACCGCGCTCTCCCGGGCCCAGGCCGATGTGGCCGATCGACCGGCCGGGGTTGTGCCCGCCCATTTGCGGGACGCCTCCTACCGGGCGGCCCGGTCCCTCGGTCACGGTACCGGCTATGAGTATCCTCACGAGGATCCCCGAGGATGGGTGCCTCAGCAGTACCGCCCACCTGAGGTCGCCGGACGGGTGTATTACGAACCGTCCGAGCTGGGCGCTGAACAGGAGGTGGCCGAGCGCATGCGACACGAAGATCGGGCAAGCGAGTGAGCCCCGGTGAGGTGGCCGCGGTCGTCGCGTCGGTGTCCCTGGCCATCGGCGTGGTCGGCATCCTGTTGTCGCTGGGATCGATGCTGCGCACGATGGCCGATGTGCGGCGGGCGGTCGAGGACTTCCGTCGCTCGGCCCTCCCGTTGCTCGACGACGTGCATGTCACCGTCCGCCAGGCCAACGCCGAGCTGGCCAAGGTCGACACCATTCTCGACCGGGCCGACTCGATCGCCGGCACCGTCGACTCCGCCTCCCGGCTGTCCTTCCGGGCGTTCTCGACTCCTCTCATCAAGACCATGGCCTTCGCCTCCGGCAGCGCCCGGGCCTTCCGGGCCCTGCGCAAGAAGGACTGAGGCGTGTTCAAACGCATCTTCTGGCTGAGCGTGGGCCTGGTCATCGGCTTCGGCACCTCCTTCTGGTTCTTCCGCCTGGTGCGCGAGACGATGTCGCGCTACGCGCCCGAACAGGTGGCCGACAACCTGGCCGGCGCCGCCCGTCGCCTCGGGGCCGATCTCCGGGCGGCCGTCGCCGAGGGCCGCGCCGCGGCGCGCCAGACCGAGGCCGAGCTCCGGGCCGGCCATCTCGGTTCCTAGCCGCTGTTGGGGCGAGCGGGTCAGGCGGGGTCGGTAGGATTGCGACGCCCATGACCGCCGACGAGCTGCGCCACGCCTTCACCTCCTTCTTCACCGAGAGGGGCCACGTCCCAGTCCCGTCGGCCGGGCTCATTCCCCACCATGGTGCGGCTCCTCTGTTCACCAACGCGGGCATGAACCAGTTCCTGCCGTACATTCTCGGTGAGGAGGCGCCCGCGGCGCCCCGGGCCACCTCGGTGCAGAAGTGCGTTCGCATCAGGGGCAAGCACGACGACATCGCCAACATCGGCGTCACCTGGGGCCACCTCACGTTCTTCGAGATGCTGGGCAACTTCAGCTTCGGCGACTACTTCAAAGAAGGGGCCATCCCCCTGGCGTGGGAGCTACTCACCGAGGTGCTGGGCCTCGACCCCGATCGGCTGTGGATCACCGTGCACGAGAGCGACGACGAGGGGGCCCAGTTGTGGCTCGACAGCGTCGGCGTTGCGCCCGAGCGCATCCAGCGCATGGGCGACGACAACTTCTGGATGATGGGTGATACCGGCCCGTGCGGCCCGTGCTCGGAGATCTACTTCGACAAGGGCGACGCCTACGGAGCGGGCGGGGGCCCGGCCCATGGCGCCGACGCCCGCTTCCGGGAGCTGTGGAACCTCGTGTTCATGCAGTACGACCGCCAGGACGACGGCTCGCTTGTGGGCCTGCCCATGCGCATCATCGACACCGGGGCCGGCCTCGAGCGTTGCCTGACGGTGCTCCAGGGCGTCGAGTCGGTGTTCGACACCGACATCCTCCGCCCTCTGGTCGAGGCCGCGGCCAAGGCCACGGGCCGCTCGTACGGGGACGACCCCGCCGTCGACACCACCCTGCGCATCCTGGCCGACCACGGCCGGTCGATGAGCTTCCTGGTGAGTGACGGGGTGTTCCCGTCCAACGAGGACCGGGGCTACGTGCTCCGCCGCATCATCCGCCGAGCCGTCCGCCACGCCTTCACCCTCGGCGTCGACCGCCTGGTGACGCCGGCCCTGGTGGAGGCCACGGTTGCCGAGATGGGCGCCGCCTACCCGAAGCTGGCCGACGATGCCGACTTCGTCACCGGCGTGGTCACCCGCGAGGAGGAGCGTTTCCGCCAGACGTTGCGAGCCGGGTCGGCCATCCTCGACGAGGCGCTGGCGGCAGGGAACGGGGGGCCACTGGCGGGCGCCACCGCCTTCCGGCTCCACGACACCTTCGGGTTCCCCCTCGAGCTCACCCTCGAGGTGGCGGCTGAGCGCCACGTCGAGGTCGACGTGGCCGGGTTCGACGCCGAGATGGACGCCCAGCGCCGCCGGGCCCGCGACGCCTCCCACGCCGCTGGGGGTGGCGCCATCGACCCGGCGCGCGTGGCCTCCTACCGCGAGCTGGTCGAGCAGTTCACCACCACCGAGTTCACCGGCTACGGCGAGACCGAGACCAGGGCGCGGGTCCTCGCCGTGCTCGGCGGCCCCGACGACCCCGAGGGCCGCCCCACCGTCGAGGTGTTCCTCGACCGCACACCCTTCTACGCCGAGTCGGGGGGCCAGGTCGGCGACACCGGCGTCATCAGCAGCGCCACCGGTTCGGTCGAGGTCTTCGCCACCACCACCGCCGTCCCCGGATTGACCCGCCACAGCGCCCGGGTCGTCGCCGGCCGCCTCGAACCCGGTCAGGAGGCCGCAGCCGTGGTCGACGTCGAACGCCGCGACGCCATCCGCCGAAATCACACCGGCACCCATCTTCTCCACGGCGCCCTGCGCGAGGTCCTCGGCTCCCACGTCAAGCAGGCCGGCTCGCTCGTGGCCCCCGACCGGTTGCGGTTCGACTTCAGCCACTACGGCCCGCTGTCGCCCGACGAGTTGGCTCGGGTCGAGGGGATGGCCAACGCCCAGGTCCTCGAGAACGAGCCGGTACGGGCCTACGAGACGTCCCGAGCCGAGGCCGAGCGCCTGGGCGCCATCGCCTTCTTCGGCGACAAGTACGGCGAGGTGGTCCGGGTCGTCGAGGCCGGGCGACGCTCGGTGGAGCTGTGCGGGGGTACCCACGTGGCCGCCCTCGGCACCATCGGGCCCATCAAGATCGTGTCCGAGGGCTCCATCGGGGCCAACCTGCGCCGGATCGAGGCCGTCACCGGCACCGCCAGCTTCGATCGAATCCGCCAGGGGGAGACGATCCTGGGCCGGGCCGCGGCCCTCCTTCGGGTCTCGCCGCCCGAGGTGCCCGAACGTGTCGAGAAGGTCCTCGACGAGAACCGTGCTCTGGGCGACCAGCTCGAGTCCTTGCGCGCCGAACGAGCCACCGCGGATGCGTCCTCGCTGGCCGGCCGAGCAGTGGGCGGCGTGGTGGTGGCGCGCCGCCCCGACGGCACGGCCCGCAACGAGCTCGAGGCCCTGGCCGTCGCCGTGCGCGACCAGCCGGGTGTCCGCGCCGTCGTGCTGGGTGCGAGCGGCGAGCGCGGCGGTGCAACTCTCGTGGCCGTGGTGGCCTCCGACAGCGGCCTGGTCGCATCCGACCTTCTCGTCGATGCCGCCCGCATCGTCGGTGGCGGCGTCGGTCGCAGTCCCGAGCGGGCCGTCGCCGGCGGACGCGACGCCTCCCGTCTC
This sequence comes from Acidimicrobiales bacterium, assembly GCA_051001215.1. Taxonomy (GTDB): domain Bacteria; phylum Actinomycetota; class Acidimicrobiia; order Acidimicrobiales; family AC-14; genus DATAQC01. Next base: position 26,028 of record JBPCNP010000024.1, on the reverse strand, counting down.
GACGAGGCCCTCGACCAGGTCCGCACGACCGTGGCTTTGCCGGCCGGATGAGATCGACAGGATGAGGGCCGTCGGCATCGACCTGGGCACCCGACGGGTGGGCGTCGCCGTGAGCGACAGCGGCGGACGGGTGGCCACGCCCCACGCCGTCGTCGTGCGCACCGGCGACGATGACGCCGACCGGGCCCGCCTGATCGCGGTGATCACCGATCTGTCGCCCGAGCAGATCGTCGTCGGCCTGCCTCTGTCCCTCGACGGCAGCACCGGGCCTGCCGCCCGCTGGGCCATGGACGAAGCCGAGGCCCTTCGCCGCCTCCTCGATGTCCCGCTCGAGCTGCACGACGAACGGCTGAGCACCGTCTCGGTGCTCAGGTCCCCCGTGCTCGGCGGCGGGCGCAGGTCGCGCCGCAAGCCGGTCGACGGCCTGGCCGCAGCCGTGATGCTCCAGTCCTGGCTGGACGGCCGGCGTCCCACGCTGGGCCGGGCGGTCTCATGACCGTGGATACCTCCTATGACCTCGACGAGGGCTACCGCGAGCCCGGCGCCCGGCGCCGCTGGCCGCTGGTCCTGTTCGGCCTGCTGCTCTTGTTCGTGGCCGTGGGTGCCCTGGGCGCCGCCTGGCTGAAGGCCCAGGTCAACCCGTCGGGCTCCCCGGGGGGCGAGGTCCACGTGAGTATCGCCCAGGGCCAGTCGACGGCGGCCATCGGCACGCTCCTGCACGAGCGCGGGGTGATCGCCAGCCCGAAGGTGTTCTCGTGGTACGCCCGGTTCACCGGCGCCGACAACATCAAGGCGGGCGAGTTCACCTTCCGCCACAACCAGCACCTGGCCGCGGTGTTCAAGATCCTCGAGAAAGGAGGCGAGGCCCAGAGCGACCGCGTGACCATCCCCGAGGGCCTGACCCTGCCCGAGATCGCCGCCAAGGTCGGCTCGCTCCCGGGGCGTTCGGCCGAACGGTTCATGGCCGCCGCCCAGAGCGGCACGATCCGCTCGCAGTTCGAGCCCGCGGGCTCGAACAACCTCGAGGGGCTCATCCTCCCCGACACGTACTTCGTCGACCACACCGACGACGAGGCCAAGATCCTCACCCGCATGGTGGCCGCCTTCGACACCTATGCCAACCAGATCGGCCTGCCGGCCGCCGCCACTGCCCTCGACCTCTCGCCCTACGAGGTCGTGGTGACGGCGTCGTTGGTGGAGCGCGAAGCCGGTGTGGACGAGGACCGGCCGACCATCGCTCGGGTCATCTACAACCGCATCAAGAAGAGCATGCCCCTGCAGATCGACGCCACGGTGCAGTACGCCCTGGGCGCGACCAAGCAGCGCCTGAGCATCGCCGACACCAAGGTGAGCTCTCCGTACAACACCTACCTGAACAAGGGGCTGCCGCCCGGGCCCATCGCCAGCCCCGGCCGCAAGTCGCTGGCCGCGTCGCTCAATCCGCCGCCGTCGACGTACCTGTACTACGTGCTCATCGACAAGAGCGGCAAGCACGCCTTCGCCACCACCGACGCCGAGTTCTCCAAGCTCTCTGCCGAGGCCACGGCCAAGGGGCTCCGCTGACCCCGACTGCGGGGGAGCCGACACCAGTTTCGTCGACGGCCTTGGGGCCCCGGACCCGGTTGGCCGGCATCATCGGCGACCCGGTGCGCCATTCCCTCTCCCCGGTCATGCACAACGCCGCCTTCCAGGCCCTCGGTCTCGACTGGGCCTATCTGGCTTTCGAGGTGGCCGAGGGGAATGCGCACGGGGCCATCGAGGGGGCCAGGGCCCTCGGCCTGGTGGGGTTGTCGGTGACCATGCCCCACAAGGCGGCTGCCGCCGGCGTGGTCGACCGCCTCTCGCCCGTCGCTCTCGCCCTGGGCGCGGTGAACACCGTGGTGCGCCTGCCCGGCGACGTGCTGGAAGGCGACAACACCGACGGGGTGGGGTTCCTCGACTCGATCCGCCAGGACGAGGGTTTCGACCCGGCCGGACGTCGTTGCCTGGTGGTCGGTGCCGGGGGAGCGGCCAGGGCCGTCGTCAAGGCGCTGGCCGGCGCCGGCGCCGGCACGGTGGTGGTCGTCGGCCGAACGCCGCCTCGGGCGGCTGCCGCCGCCGCCCTGGCCGACGGCGTGGGCCGGGTCGGGACCATCTCCGAAGCGGCGGAGGCCGACCTGGTGGTCAACGCCACGCCGGTGGGGATGGCCGGCGTGACCAGATCCGTTGCCGAGGTGCGCTCGATCGACGGGGATCGGGACGGCGACGGCGGCCACGGCCGGGGCGAGGACGCGGACGCTGATGCGTCGGTGGTCGAGGCCGCCCTTCTGGGGCCGGGGCAGCTGGTGGTCGACCTCGTCTACAACCCCCTTGTCACACCGCTGGTGCACGCAGCCCGCTCGCGGGGCGCCACCGCCGTGAGTGGCCTGGGGATGTTGATCCATCAGGCTGCCCACGCCTTCCGGCTGTGGACCGGGGAGGACCCGCCGCTGGCCGTGATGTCGGCCGCGGCCATGGCCGAGATGGCGAGAGTGTCCGCCGGGATGGCCAGAGCGACCGCCGGATTGGGCAGAGTGGCCGCCGAACCGGGCAGAGTGGCCGCCGAGCCGTCCACGTGACCACCGGGTCGGCCCGGCAGGCATGACCGCAACCGTTGCCGTGGTGTGCGGCTTGATCGGCCTGTACACGGGCCTCTATCTCAACCTGGTCATCGACCGCGTGCCACAGAAGGAGCCCATGCGCCCCCTGCGGGCCGGGTGCCGGAACTGCCTCGATGCCGACGGTGCCCCCGCTCGGGTCCCCCGACTGCCATGGATGGCCCGGCGGGGCCGCTGCCCGGCGTGCGGTGAGCACGTCTCGCTGCGCTACCCGTTCGTCGAGCTGGGCACGGCCGCTCTCTACGCCGCCGTCGCCGTCCGGTTGGGCGCCAACGCCGCCCTGCCCGCCTTCCTCGTCTTCGTCGGGTCCCTCGTGGCCATCAGCGTGATCGACCTCGAGCTGCAGATCATCCCCAACCGGATCATCTATCCCACCATCGCCATGTCCCTGCCGCTGCTGGCGTTGGCCGCGCTCGTGGAGGGCGACATCGCTCGCATGGAGACGGCGCTGGCGGGCGCAGTGATCGCTTTCGCCATCCTGTTGGTCGTGCACCTCGTCTCACCGGCCAGCATGGGCTTCGGTGATGTGCGCCTGGCCTTCGTCCTAGGCCTGTTCCTGGGCTGGTTCGACCTGAGCCACGTCGCCATCGGGCTGTTCGTGGGCTTCACCCTGGGGGCAGTCGTCGGGGTGGGCCTGATGCTGTTCGGCGGGCGGACGCGCAAGGACAGCGTCTCGTTCGGGCCCTTCCTCGCCGCCGGCGCCATGGTCGCGATGCTGGCCGGCGAGCCCCTGCTGCACTGGTGGCTACGGACCTGAGGCGCATCCAGGTCCTGGGCGCTACGCGATCATGCAGGCGTCGCCCCTCGACCTAGATTGATGCTGTGCTCCGCTTCCTCACCGCTGGTGAATCTCATGGGAGGGCCCTTGTCGTCATCATCGAGGGTGTGCCCGCTGGCCTGGAGATCACCGTGGAGGAGATCCAAGGCGAGCTGGCTCGACGCCGCCTCGGGTACGGCCGGGGGCCGCGCATGCGCTTCGAGCGCGATGAGCTGACCCTGCTCGGCGGCATCCGCCACGGCCGCACGCTCGGGTCGCCGGTGGCCATCGAGATCGCCAACACCGAGTGGCCCAAATGGGAGCAGGAGATGGACCCGGGCCCGGGGCGAACCGAGAAGCCCCTCACCCGCCCCCGTCCCGGCCACGCCGACCTGGCCGGGATGCAGAAGTACGACCTGTCCGACGCCCGCGACGTGCTCGAGCGGGCGTCGGCACGGGAGACCGCGGCGCGGGTGGCGGCCGGGGCCGTGGCCAAGGCCCTGCTCGCCCACCTCGACGTCCACGTGCTCTCCCACGTCGTGGCCCTGGGCCCGGTGGTCTCCAAGTCCGACACCCGCCCGGCCCCTGGCGACCTGGAACGCATCGACGCGTCGTCGGTCCGCTGCCTCGACTCCGAGGCCGAGGCGGCCATGGTCGAGGAGATCAAGGCCGCGGCTCGTGACGGCGACTCCCTCGGGGGCGTGGTCGAGGTGCTGGCGTACAACGTGCCCGTGGGCCTCGGCAGCCATGTCCACTGGGACCGACGCCTCGACGGCCTGCTCGGACAGGCGTTTCTCAGCATCCCCGCGGTCAAGGCGGTGGAGATCGGTGAGGGCTTCGAAGTGGCGGCCCGGCGCGGCTCCGAGGCCCACGACCCCATCTCCTGGGACGCCGGCGAGGGGGTCTACCGACGGGCGTCGACGCATGCCGGGGGCATCGAGGGAGGCATGTCCACCGGAGGGTTGGTGATGGCCCGGGTGGCCATGAAGCCCCTTTCGACCCTCAACCGGCCCGTGCTCAAGACCGTCGACACGGTCACCAAGGAAGAGGTGGTGTCGTTCAAGGAGCGCACCGACGTCACCGCCGTGCCGGCCATGGGGGTGGTGGCCGAGACGGCCATGGCCCTGACCCTGGCGACGGAGGCCCTGCGCAAGTTCGGCGGCGATTCGGTCGACGAGGTCGTCCGCAACCGCGATGGCTTCCTCGCCGGCCTCTGACGCCCACCCCCCCCGGATCGTCCTGGTGGGGATGATGGGGGCGGGCAAGACCACCGTCGGACAGGCTCTGGCCCACCGCCGGGGCTGGGACTTCGTCGACAGCGACGCCCAGATCGAGGCCGGTACCGGGCGGACTGTCGCCGAGATCTGGGCCAGCGACGGCGAGCCCGCCTTCCGGCGAATCGAGTCCGACGTGCTCAGGGCAGCCCTGAGCCACGAACGCCCGGCGGTGGTGGCCGCCGCCGGCGGGGTCGTCCTGGATGCGGCCAACCGAGCGGCGCTGGCCCGCTCGGGCCCGGTGGTGTGGCTGCGGGCCCGCTCCGAGACCCTTGCCGGACGGGTCGGGTCCGGCACCCACCGACCGCTTCTCGACGACGACCCTACCGGTGTGCTCGCCCACCTCGTCGCCGACCGGGCCGACCTGTACGCCGAGGTCGCCGATCTCACCGTCGACATCGACGACCTGGCGCCCGACGAGATCGTCGACCGGGTGGAGGCGGCCATCGACGGGCTCTCCGCTCGGGGGGCCGCTCGGGCCCAGGACCCCGCTCAGGGGGCCGCTCGGGCCCAGGACCCCGGCGGGGAACCGTCGACCGTCGCCGACGGCGGGCTGTTGCGCCTCACCGTCGGCCTCGGAGAGCGCTCCTACCCGGTGCTCGTGGGCCCCGGCGCGCGCCACCGCCTGCTCGAGGTGCTGCCCGTCGGTGCGGTGCGGGCGGCCATCGTCACCCAGGCCGGCATCGGCGTCGCCGTCGACGCCGGCGTGGAGCAGCGCACCTTCTTCGTGGGCGAGGGCGAGAAGTCGAAATCGCTGGAGACGGTGGAGGACCTGTGCCGCGACTTCGCCCGGTTCGGCCTCACCCGCGCCGACGTGGTCGTGGCCGTGGGCGGAGGCATGGTCACCGACACCGTCGGACTGGCTGCCGCCCTGTACCACCGGGGCGTGGCCGTCGTGCACGTGGCCACCTCGCTGCTGGCCCAGGTCGACGCGGCCATCGGCGGCAAGACGGGTGTGAACCTCCCGGAGGGGAAGAACCTGGTCGGCGCCTTCTGGCAGCCCACCGGGGTGCTGTGTGACACCGAGGTGCTGGAGACGCTGGCGCCCGACGAGTACCGCAGCGGGCTGGGCGAGATGGCCAAGTACCACTTCCTCACTGACGACCTCGATCTGGGCGAGCTCTCCCTCACCGAACGGGTGGCCCGGTGCGTGGCCATCAAGGCCGCCTTCGTGTCGGCCGACGAGCGCGAGGACCCCTCGGCCCTGCGCCCGGGTGAGACGCCCCCGGGGAAGAGCCGGGCGATCCTGAACTACGGGCACACGCTGGCCCATGCCCTGGAGACGGCCGGCCACTACGGCCTGCGTCACGGCGAGGCCGTGGCCGTCGGCCTGGTGTTCGCCGCTCGCCTGGCCCGTCGCCTCGACCGGGTCGACGACGACCGGGTAGCAGAACACGTCGAAGTGGTGGCCGGCTACGGCCTGCCCACCACCGTCCCCCCAGGGACCGACGAAGCCGAGCTGGTCGAGCTCATGGCCCGCGACAAGAAGGCCGTCAACGGCTTCACCCTGGTGCTCGACGGTCCCCGCGGCCCCGAGGTCGTGGTGGGCGTCGCCCGGGCCGACCTCGAGGCCACCCTCGCCGAGATGCGGCCATGACCGACCCCCCTCGTCCTGGTGCTGTCGGGGCCCAACCTCGGGCTGTTGGGCGAGCGGGAACCGTCGATCTACGGCACCGACACTCTCGCCGACCACGTCGAGCGGGCTCGGCGCACGGCCGAGAGCCACGGCCTGGCGGTGGAGCACCTCCAGTCCGACCACGAGGGGGTGCTGGTCGAGGCCGTTCACGGGGCGCGCGGTCGGGCCGCAGCCATCGTGATCAACGCCGCCGCCCTCACCCACTACGGCTGGTCCTTGCACGACGCCCTCGCCGCCTTCGATGGACCCGTCATCGAAGTTCACCTCTCCAACCCCGAAGCCCGCGAGCCCTGGCGCCACACCTCGGTGCTGGCACCCGTCGCCACCGGAACCATCAGTGGCCTCGGCGGTCTGGGCTATGAGCTGGCCGTCACGGCCGTTGCCCACTTGTTGGCCTGACCGCGCCGGCGGTGGCCATGAGACCCGGGTTGTCGGGTCGGCGCTGGCCCAGGGTCAGGGATCGATCCGCCGACCGAGGAGGCAGAACTCGTTGTCCTCGGGGTCGGCGACGACGATCCACGGCGTCTCGCCCTGACCCACGTCGACCCGGCGGGCGCCGAGGGCCGTGAGCCGTTCGAGCTCCTCGGACTGGTCGCACCCAGAGGGATTGACGTCCAGGTGCAGTCGGTTCTTCGCCGTCTTGGGCTCGGGGACGGCCGCGAAGACCAGCAGCGGCGCCGGCGCCCACGGCTCACCGGTGGAGGAGATCCAGGAATACCCGGCATCGTCGTCGACGACGGTCCACCCGAGGACCTCGCCCCAGAACCGGGCGAGACCCCGGGGGTCTCGGCAATCGACGACGACTTCTCGCAACAGGCTGGCCATCCCTCGACTCCAGCACATCGAATCGCGTCTCGACGAACCAACCGTCGACGGGGCACGACGTCGGGCTTTTTCGAGGTCTCTTGTCGATGGAAGGGGTGGCGGGATGAGAAGGTTGTCGCCATGAGATCCATGAACGTGGCCGACCGGGCCCCCCGCCTGCGGGCACGCCTCGACGATGCCGGGTGCCAGGCGGCGTTGATCACCAATCTGGTCAACATCCGCTACCTCACCGGCTTCACCGGGTCCGCCGCCCTGCTCGTGGTCCTGGCCGACGAGCTCGTCTTCGTCACCGATGGTCGGTACGGCGACCGGGCCACCGAGGAGCTCGGTCGTGCCGGGTTGGACGCGGCGATTCACGTCGGGCGCACGATGGCCGAGCAGAAGGAGGTGGTCACCACGTTCGTCGGTGCGCTCGACCGGTTGGGCCTGGAGGCCGAGGCGGTCAGCTGGGCCCAACACCGTCGGTACGCCGCCGACTGGTTCCCCGACGTCGAGCTCGTCGCCACCGAGGACCTGGTGGAGGCCCTGCGCCGGGTGAAGGACGGAGGCGAGATCGACCGCATCGCCGAGGCGGCCCGCATCGCCGACGCCGCCCTGGCGGCCAAGGTGTCGATGCTGCTCGACGGGGTCACCGAATCCGAGTTCGCCCTGGCCCTCGACGTCGCCATGCGCAGCGAAGGGGCCGACGGGCCGTCGTTCGACACGATCGTGGCTTCCGGGCCCAACGGGGCCAAGCCCCACCACACCCCGAGCGCTCGGCGCATCGGCCCGGGTGAGCTGGTCGTGGTCGACTTCGGCGCCCAGGTCGACGGCTACTGCTCCGACATGACCCGCACCCTGTGCGTGGGCGAACCGGCGTCGGCGACGGCCCGGCGCATGGCCGAGGTGGTGGCCGACAGCCAGGGCACGGGCCTGGCCGCAGTGATCGACGGCGCCAGCGGGCAGGCCGTCGACGACGCCTGCCGCGCCGTCATCGCCGACGCCGGCTGGGCCGACGCCTTCCTGCACAGCACCGGTCACGGTGTCGGACTGGAGATCCACGAGGCGCCGCGCCTGGCGGCTACGTCCACCGACACCCTCGAGGCCGGGTATGTCGTCACCGTCGAACCCGGTGTCTACCTGCCCGACCACGGTGGCGTCCGCATCGAGGACACCGTCGTCGTCACCGCCGAGGGATGTCTCGTCCTCACCAACGCGCCCAAGGAGCTCGTCGTCGCATGAACGGCCCCCGAGGCCGCTCCAGTTGCCAGCCTCGGGCCCACCATCGTGAGAAGGTGGGCCCATGAACGTGTCCACCAATGACCTGAAGAACGGCATGGCCCTCGACCTTCCCGACGGCCTGTTCACCGTGGTGGAGTTCCAGCACGTGAAGCCCGGCAAGGGAGGGGCGTTCGTGCGGACCAAGATCAAGAACGTCCGCACCGGCGCCGTGCTCGAACGCACGTACCGGGCCGACGAGAAGCTCGAGCAGGCCATCATCGACAAGCGGGAGATGCAGTACCTCTACCGCGAGGGCGACCATCACGTGTTCATGGACTCGAGCACCTACGACCAGCTCAACGTAGACACCTCGGCCCAGGGCAACGCGGCCAGCTTCCTGAAGGAGGGCGATTCGGCCGTCCTCCAGATGTACGGCGACGACGTGGTCGGCATCGACCTGCCCGCCTCGGTCGAGCTCACCGTGACGTCGACCGAGCCGGGCGTCCAAGGAGACAGGGTCTCGGGCGCCCGCAAGCCGGCCACGCTGGAAACGGGCCTGGTCGTCTCGGTGCCGTTGTTCGTGAACACTGGCGACCGCCTCAGGGTCGACACCCGCAGCGGCGAGTACCTGACCCGAGTCTGATGACGGATTCGCCGGGCCCGGCACCCCGCTCAGAGGGCCGCTCGGGCCCGGCGCCCCGCTCAGAGGGCCGCTCGGGCCCGGCACCCCGCTCCGAGGGCCGCTCGGGCCCGGCACCCCGCTCAGAGGGCCGCTCGGGCCCGAGCGTCGCCGGTCCCGAGACTCCGGCCCGGGCCACGGTCGGGGCTCGCCGCCAGGCCCGCGAGCGCGCCCTGACGCTGCTCTACGAGGCGGAGGCCAAGGCCGTGAGCCCCGACGTGGTCCTCGCCGGCCTTCCTGTCGTGCCCGACGGCTTCACCGTCGACCTGGTCTCCGGGGTTGCCGGCCATGGCGACGAGATCGACGGCTGGCTGCGACGCTTCTCGCGGGATTGGGCCCTCGAGCGCATGCCCGCCATCGACCGCACCCTCTTGCGCATCGGCACGTTCGAGCTCGTCCACCGCGCCGACGTGCCCACCGCGGTGGTGATCTCCGAGGCCGTCGACCTGGCCCAGCGCTACTCCACCGACGACTCCGGCCGCTTCGTGAACGGCGTCCTCGCCGCCATTGCCGCCGAGGCCCGCGGCTAGTCACCCTCTCGTCCGACCCGTACACGCTGTGGTGTATAATCAGGTGTATGCGACGGACGAACATCTACCTCGGTGATGAACAGTGTTCCGCGCTCGATGAGATCGCACGGTCGAACGGCACCTCGCGAGCCGAGCTGATCCGTCAGCTGATCGACCGAGCCATAACGTCGGACCAGCAGGACCTGGCGGGAGACCTCTTGGCCATCGACGGCTCGTTCGGGGCGCTGGCTGCCGAAGACGTGGTGTTCGAGCGAGGTGACGATGCGAGGTGGCGCCACCTGGAGGACTCCACCAAGACGTGATCCTCGTCGACACCGATGTCCTCATCGCACATCTTCGTGGAGTCGACGCGGCGCGGGACTGGCTGATCCACGCCCGCACCGAGGCAGGTGGCCGGTTGGCGGCCAGCGCGGTGACCGCCGCAGAGATCCTCGGCGGCATGCGTTCGCCCGAACGAGCTGCGGTCGCCCGGCTCCTGGCCACACTCCATCTTCACCCGGTCAACGAGGTCGTGGCTCGGCGGGCCGGCGAGCTGATGCGTGAGTACCGCCGGTCCCATGGAGGCATCGGCCTGGGCGACTACCTCGTTGCCGCTACTGCCCAAGTGCAAGGTTTCGACCTGGCGACCTTGAACGTCGAGCATTTTCCTATGTTCAGCGCGTTGCGTCCGCCCTTCGCCGTGTGCTGAACGTCGGCGCACTCAGCGATCAGACCGACCTGACGGCCGGCCCGACCCCCTCGCGATAAGGTCGAGCATCCGTTAAGGCCGGTCCTGTGAGGCCGGCACGGACCGAGGAGCCCCGGTTGGCCGAACGAGAACGCTCCGCAGCGCCCCTGTATGGGGGCGCTTTTCTCGCTCGGTCCCAGGCCATGACCGGCGACGACATCCGCCGGGCCCTCACCCGCATCGCCCACGAGGTGGTCGAGCGCAACCAGGGACTCGACGACGTGGTGGTCGTCGGCCTCCAGACGGGCGGGGTCAGCCTGGCCACCCGGCTGGTCGATGCCCTCCGACGGGTCGACGACATCGAGGTCCCGGTCGGTACCCTCGATGTCGCCTTCTACCGCGACGACATCGGCCTGCGCCCGGTCATGCCCGAAGCCGTCACCGACATCCCCTTCGACCTCACCGGCAAGGTCGTGGTCCTGGTCGACGATGTGCTCTTCACCGGCCGCACGGTGCGGGCCGCCCTCGATGCCCTCAACGACTACGGCCGTCCCCGGGCCGTGCAGCTGGCGGTCATGGTCGACCGGGGCCATCGCGAACTGCCGATCCGCCCCGACTACGTGGGCAAGAACCTGCCGACCCGCCGCGACGAGGTGGTCGACGTCCGTGACGACGGTGTCGACCTCGGCGTGATGGTGCCTGCCGCCCGGAGGCGGCCATGAGCGCAGGCGCAAACCTGCTCTCGGTGACCGATCTCGGCGTCGACGGGATCAACGAGGTCATGGGGGTGACCGACTCGTTCGTGGAGGTGAGCGAGCGGGCCGTCCCCAAGGTGCCGGCCCTGCGGGCTCGCACCATCGCGTCGCTGTTCTTCGAGGAGTCCACCCGCACCCGCCTGTCCTTCGAGGCCGCGGCCAAGCGCCTTTCGGCCGACACCATGAACTTCTCCGTCGCCTCCTCCTCGGTCAAGAAGGGTGAGTCGGTGCGGGACACCGTGCAGACCATCGAGGCCATGGGCGTCGATGCGCTGGTGGTTCGTCACTCCTCGGCCGGTGTCCCCCGCCAGGTCGCTTCCTGGGTGGACGCCACCGTGATCAACGCCGGCGACGGGTGGCACGAGCACCCCACCCAGGCCCTCCTCGACTGCTATACCATCCGCGCCCATCACCGGCTGCGCACCCTCGCCGGGCTTCGCATCGCCATCGTCGGTGACGTCAATCACTCCCGCGTGGCGCGCTCCGACGTTCTCGCCTTCGCCCTGCTCGGCGCCGAGGTGACCATCGTCAGCCCACCCACCCTGCTCCCGCCCAGCCTCGATGGCTGGCCCGTCACGGTGAGCCACGACCTCGACAGCGTTCTTCCCAAGTGCGACGTGGTGTACCTGCTGCGCATGCAGGCCGAGCGTCAGACCGAGACGCTGTTTCCCTCGTTGCGGGAGTACACGGCCCGGTTCGGCCTCACCCGGGCCCGGGCCGACCTCCTCGGCGACGACGCCCTGGTGATGCACCCGGGGCCGTTGAACAGGGGAGTGGAGATCGCCGCCGACGTGGCCGAGCTGCCCTGCTCGCTCATCACCCGCCAGGTGGCCAACGGCGTGGCCGTGCGCATGGCCGTGCTCTTCCTGCTCCTCGGATCGAACCCCCGTGGCTGACGTGGCTGACACCCTCGTCGTGAAGGGTGGCCGGGTCGTCGACCGCACCGGCAGCCGCGTCGCCGACGTGGCCGTGGCCGGCGGCCGGGTGGTGGCCGTGGGCCCCGACCTGGAGGCACCGGTGGGAGCACGGGTGCTCGACGCCGGCGGCTGCGTGGTGGGGCCCGGCCTGGTCGACCTCCACGCCCACCTCCGTCAGCCCGGCCGGGAGGAGGCCGAGACGGTGGAGACGGGGGCGAGAGCGGCTGCTCTGGGCGGCTACACCGCCATCGTGGCCATGCCCAACACCGAGCCGCCCCTCGACACCGCGGCGGCCGTACGTGAGGTGCTCGAGCTCGGCGCCGGGGCCCTGTGCCAGGTGCGGGTGGCGGGCGCCATCACCCGGGGACGGCGGGGCGAGACTCTCGCGCCCATGGCCGAGATGGCCGATCTCGGGGTGCGCCTGTTCACCGACGACGGAACCGGCGTCCAGGATGGGCGCCTCATGCGCCGGGCCCTGGAGTACTCGTCCGACCTGGGCGTCACCCTGGCCCAGCACTGCGAGGACGAAGTATTCGCGGCCGGCGGCCACATGCACGAGGGCGAGTGGTCGAGCCGCCTCGGTATCCCCGGCCAGCCGGCGGCGGCCGAGGAGGTCATGGTGCTGCGCGACCTGACCCTTCTCCGCCTCACCGCCGGCATGGGCGTCCGCATCCACTTCCAGCACCTGTCCACGACGGCGTCGTTGGCCGCCGTCCGCACCGCCAAGGCGGCCGGCCTGGCCGTGAGCGCCGAGGCCGCGCCCCACCACTTCACCCTCACCGACGCGTCGGTGGCGTCGTATGACCCGGTGTTCAAGGTGAACCCACCACTTCGGCCCCAGGCCGACGTCGACGCGGTCAAGGCGGCCCTGGCCGACGGCACCCTCGACGCCATCGCCACCGATCACGCCCCCCACGCCCCCGAGGACAAAGAGCTCCCCTTCGACCAGGCCCCCCCGGGGATGCTCGGTCTCGAGACGGCACTGGCCCTCGCCCTCGGTGAGCTCGACCTTGGCATCGAGGAGATCCTGGCCCTGCTGTCGTGGCAACCGGCACGGATCGCCGGCCTCGACGCCGCCCATGGTGGACCGGTCGCCGAGGGACGTCCGGCCAACCTCTGCGTGATCGACCCGGCGGCAACCTGGGAGGTCGACGCCGCCCACCTGGCCAGCCGCAGCCGCAACACGCCCTACCACGGCCGCAAGCTCACCGGCCGGGTGCGCCACACCGTGCTGTTCGGCGAGCCCGTGGTGATCGACGCCGAGGCCCAGCGATGAGCGAGTCAACCCCTCGTTCCGGTCACGTTGCGTCGGGCCAGGACCTGCCGAAACGTGACCAGGACAGTGGCGGTGGGCGGCCGTCGCCGGCGCTGCTGGTACTGGCCGACGGCACCACCTTCGAGGGCGACGCCGTCGGCTACGAACCGCCCGAAGGCGTCACCACCGGCGAGGTGGTGTTCAACACCGTGCTGAGCGGTTACCAGGAGGTGCTCACCGACCCCTCCTATGCCGGCCAGGTGATCGCCTTCACCTATCCCCACATCGGCAACTACGGGGTGACCGCCGAGGACAACGAGAGCATTCGTCCCCACTGCCGTGGCGTCGTGGTGCGCGACCTGGCCCGCCGTCCGTCCAACTGGCGCTCCAGCAGCGATCTGGGGACGTGGTTGGGGCGACACCGGCTGGCCGGCATCAGTGGCGTCGACACCCGTCGTCTGACTCGCCACATCCGTGAGGCCGGGGCCATGCCGTGCGCCTTCGGAACGGCCGACGAGACCACCCTGAAGGCGGCAGCGGTGGCCGAGCCCGGAACCGATGGCATCGATCTGGTCGCCGGGGTGACCACCACCGAGCGCTACACGGTGGGGTCGGGCCCGCTTCGGGTGGTGGCCTACGACTTCGGCATCAAGACCAGCATCCTGCGCCTGCTGGGCGAGATCGCCGAGGTCGAGGTGGTGCCCGCCGGCACGCCCGCCCACGAGCTGCTCGACCGGCCCCCCGAGGGGGTGTTCCTGTCGAACGGGCCGGGCGACCCGGCAGCGGTCACCTATGCCGTCGAGACCATCGGCGACCTGTTGGGCCAGGTGCCCATCTTCGGGATCTGCCTGGGTCACCAGCTGCTGGCCACCGCCCTGGGGGGCCAGACCTACAAGCTGCCCTTCGGTCATCACGGGGGAAATCATCCGGTGCGACGCCTGCGCGACGACGCAGTGGAGATCACCAGCCAGAACCACAACTACGCGGTGACGGCGGGGTCGATGGCCACCGCCGACGTCACCCACCTGAACCTGAACGACGGCGTGATCGAGGGCCTTCGCTCCTGTGAGGTCCCCGCCTTCAGCGTCCAGTACCACCCCGAGGCCGGCCCCGGTCCCCATGACGCCCGCTACCTGTTCGCCGAGTTCCGCTCCCTCATGGAGGCTTCGCGCACCGGGCGAGCCGGGGGCGCCTGACATGCCCAAGCGCACCGACATCGAGTCGATCCTGCTCATCGGCTCCGGCCCCATCGTGATCGGCCAGGCGTGCGAGTTCGACTACTCGGGCACCCAGGCCTGTCGGGTCCTGGGGGCCGAGGGCTACCGGGTGATCCTGGTGAACTCCAACCCGGCCACGATCATGACGGACCCCGACTTCGCCGACCGCACCTACGTCGAGCCCCTCGACGTCGACGTGCTGGCCGCCATCGTCGAGCGGGAACGCCCCGACGCCGTGTTGCCCACCCTGGGCGGCCAGACGGGCCTGAACCTGGGCCTGGCGCTGGCCGACAACGGGGTGCTCGAAGCCTTCGGCGCCGAGCTCATCGGCGCCTCGCCCGAGGCCATCCGCACGGCTGAGAACCGCGAGCTGTTCAAGTCGGCCATGACCGAGATCGGCCTGGCCGTCCCGCCGTCGGGGTTCGCCTACACCGTCGAGGAAGCTCTCGAGGTGGGCGACGAGATCGGCTACCCGGTGATCGTGCGCCCGTCGTTCATCCTCGGTGGCAGCGGCACGGGCATCGCCGCCGATGTGGATGAGCTGGCTGGGATCGCCACCGTCGGCCTGGCTGCCAGCCCCATCACCGAGATCCTCATCGAGCGCTCCATCGCCGGGTGGAAGGAGTACGAGCTCGAGGTCATGCGCGACCACGCCGACAACTGCGTGGCCGTGTGCTCCATCGAGAACCTCGATCCCATGGGGGTGCACACCGGTGACTCGATCACGGTGGCACCGGCGCAGACCCTGTCCGATGTGGAGTACCAGCACATGCGCGATGCCGCCTTCGCCTGCATCCGCCGCATCGGTGTCGACACCGGTGGCTCCAACATCCAGTTCGCCGTCGATCCGACGAACGGTGACATGGTCGTGATCGAGATGAACCCGCGGGTCTCGCGCTTGAGCGCCCTGGCATCGAAGGCCACCGGGTACCCCATCGCCAAGATCGCCGCCCGCCTGGCCGTGGGCTACACCCTCGACGAGATCCCCAACGACATCACCCGATGCACCCCCGCCAGCTTCGAGCCCACCATCGACTACGTGGTCACCAAGGTACCCCGGTGGGCGTTCGAGAAGTTCCCCGGTTCCTCCGACGCCCTGGGCACCCGCATGCAGTCGGTGGGGGAGGCCATGGCCATCGGGCGCACTTTTCCCGAGTCGCTGCAGAAGGGCCTGCGATCACTGGAGCACGGCCGCTGGGGGCTCAACTGCGATCCGGGTGAGGCGGCGGCCGACGCCTGGGACGACGACGAGCTGGTCCGGCACGCCGCCATCGCCACCCCCGACCGCCCCTTCCATCTCGAGGCGGCCCTGCGCCGGGGCATCAGTGTCGACCGCCTCCACGACGTGACGCGCGTCGACCCGTGGTTCCTCGACCAGATCGCCGCCATCACCGAGGAGCGGGCCCACCTGGCGGCCGTGGGCTTCGATGGCATGGACCGCCACGGCTGGCGAACGGCCAAGCGCCTGGGCTTCGCCGACGCCCAGCTGGCCTGGCTGTGGGGCGTCGAGGAGTCGGCGGTACGCGACCGCCGCCTCGCTGCGGGCGTGGCGCCCACGTTCAAGACCGTCGACACCTGTGGGGCCGAGTTCGAGTCGTCCACGCCGTACCACTACTCCACCTACGAGGACGAGGACGAGACTGTCGCAGCCGGCGCGCCCACTGTGGTGATCCTCGGCTCGGGGCCCAATCGCATCGGCCAGGGCATCGAGTTCGACTACTGCTGCGTCCACGCCAGCTTCGCCCTGCGCGATGCGGGCTACGAGACGGTCATGGTCAACTGCAACCCCGAGACGGTGTCCACCGACTACGACACCAGCGACCGCCTCTACTTCGAGCCCCTCACCCCCGAAGACGTCCTCAACGTGCTCGAAGCCGAGGCTCGTTCCGGCCGGCTGGCAGGCGTCATCGTGAGCCTCGGTGGCCAAACACCGCTCAAGCTGGCCCACGGCATCGAAGCGGCCGGGTACCCCATCCTGGGCACCAGTCCGGCGTCGATCGACGAGGCCGAGGACCGCGAGCGCTGGAACGCGTTGTGCTCCAGGTTGGGCATCCCCCAGCCCGCCGGGGGCACGGCCACCGGTTTCGACGAGGCCCTCGAGGTGGCCACCCGGGTCGGCTATCCCGTGCTCATGCGGCCCAGCTACGTCCTCGGTGGACGGGCCATGGAGATCGTCTACGACGATGACGGTTTGGCCCGGGCCATGACCGAGTTGGAGCTGTTCGGCAGCCTCGGTCGCGAGGGCGGCCTGTCGGCCGGACGGCCGGTGCTGGTCGACCGCTTCCTCGAAGACGCCATCGAGGTCGACGTCGACGCTGTGCGCGACGCCGCCGGCGAGGTGGTGATCGGTGGGGTCATGGAACACGTCGAGGAAGCGGGCGTGCACTCCGGTGACAGCGCGTGCGTGATCCCGCCCCCCACCCTGTCCCGCGCCACGGTGGAAGTGATGGAAGCCCATACCCGGGCCATCGCCGATGCCCTCGACGTGTGCGGACCACTCAACGTGCAGTACGCCGTCACCAACGCCGGGGCGCGGGGTGCGGGGCCCGAGCGGTCCTCCGAGCTGGATGCCGGTGACGACCAGGAGCCGAAGGTGTTCGTGATCGAGGCCAACCCCCGAGCCAGCCGCACCCTGCCGTTCGTGGCCAAGGCCACGGGAGTCCCGCTGGCCAAGGTGGCGGCGCGTGTCATGGCCGGGGCCACGCTCGCCCAGCTGCGTGACGAAGGCCTGCTCGAGCCCGGCGTCGGTGGCGGACACGTGTCGGTGAAGGAAGCGGTGCTGCCGTTCAATCGCTTTCCCGACGTCGACACCCTGCTCGGTCCCGAGATGCGCGCAACCGGTGAGGTCATGGGCATCGACGCCACCTTCGGACTGGCCTTCGCCAAGAGCCAGCGGGCTGCCGGCGACCGCCTGCCCGACGGGGGGACGGTCTTCTTCTCCCTGGCCGAACGCGACAAGGCGGGCGGCGTGGTCGCAGCCCGGCGTTTCGTCGAGCTGGGGTTCTCCGTGGTGGCCACCGCAGGGACGGCTCGCGAGCTGGAGGCTCACGACGTGCCGGTGAGGGCCATCGTGGCCAAGGTCGGGGAGGAAGGCCCGGGCGGGACGACGGCGGTCGAGCTCATCGCCGGCGGCGACATCGACCTGGTGGTCAACACACCCAGGGGTCGGGGACCGAGGGCCGACGGCGCCTACATCCGCCGGGCGGCCAACGTGCACAACGTGCCCTGCCTCACCACCATCGCCGCCGCCCGGGCCGCGGCCGGCGGAATCGCCGACTGGGCGCGTTACCGACTGTCGGTCCGGTCGTTGCAGGAGTTCCACGCCGCCGGCCAGTTGCGCCTGGACGTGTAGTGGGGTGAGGAGATCCCCCGTCGACCTCGCTACGTCGATCGGCTCGGTTCGGCTCCCTCACCCCGTCCTTACTGCTTCTGGTACGGCTGGGCACGGCATCGAGTTGGCCCCGTACTTCGACCTGGGGACGATCGGGGCCGTCGTGGTCAAGTCGTTGTCGGCCGAGCCGTGGGCCGGCAATCCCGCACCCCGCCTGCACGCGACCGACGCGGGGATGCTCAACAGCGTGGGCCTGCAGAACCCCGGGGTGGAGGCATGGATCGATGATGAGTTGCCGGCCCTGCTGGCTACGGGGACCCGGGTCGTCGCCAGCATCTGGGGCCTGACCGTCGCCGCCTACGAGAAGGCAGCCGAGCTGCTCGCCGACACGCCGGCCGGAGTGGTCGCCGTCGAGGTCAACCTCAGTTGTCCCAACCTGGAGGGGGGGCGCCACGTGTTCGCCCACTCGCCGTCGGCCGCCGCCGACGTGATCGGGGCCACGGCGGGCTGCCGGCGACCCCGATGGGCCAAGCTCAGCGCCGAGGTGCCGTCGATCACCGAGATCGCCGAGGCCGCGCTGGCCGCCGGCGCCGAGAGCCTCACGCTGGTGAACACGGTTCGAGGCCTGGCCATCGACCCCGAGACCCGTCGTCCCCGCTTGGGGGCCGGGAGCGGCGGCCTGTCGGGGCCGGCGCTGCGGCCCGTCGCCGTGCGGGCCGTCCACGAGTGCCGACAGGCGTTCCCGGCCGCGGGCATCGTCGGTGTGGGTGGCGTGTCGGCCGGGACCCATGCCGTGGAACTGCTCATGGCCGGAGCGGACGCCGTCGAGGTGGGGACGGCGACGTTCGCCGATCCCCGAGCCACCAAGCGGATCGGCGACGAGTTGGCGGCGTGGTGTGGCACCCACCACGTGGCCAGGGTGGTCGACCTGGTTGGTACCGTCCGAGCGACCCTGTCTTCCGAGAACTGACTGCCCGACGCAGATGACGAGCGAAAAGAGGCGTGACCATGGAGGTGCGTGACCGGCTGGCGCTGGCTCTCGATGTCGACGACCTGGTCGTCGCCCTGCGACTGGCCCGGCGCCTACAACCGTGGTTCGGCGTGGTCAAGGTCGGACTCGAGCTCTTCACCGCCGCCGGGCCCGACGCCGTGGCCTCCATGGTCAACAACGACTTCAAGGTCTTCCTCGACCTGAAGTTGCACGACATCCCGACCACCGTGCGCAAGGCGGCCCGGGTCGTCGGTGCCTACGGGGCCAGCTACCTGACGTTGCACGCCTTCGGTGGCTCCGTGATGCTGCGGGCCGGTGTCGACGGGTTGGGCGAGGGGGCGGCCGCCGCCGGGCTAGCTGCCCCGCTCGCCGTCGCCGTGACCATCCTCACCAGCGACTCCGGCGCCCCGGCCCACATCCTGGGCCGACGGGTCAGCACGGCCGTCGAAGGGGGTTGCGGCGCGATCGTGTGTGCCGCAACCGACGTTCGCGAAGCCAAGGAGCTGGCTCCCCGGATGATCGCCGTCGTGCCGGGGATCCGTCTGGCCCACGGCGAGCATCATGACCAGGCCCGGGCCGCGACCCCTCAGGAGGCCGTCGCCTCAGGGGCCGATCTCCTCGTCGTCGGGAGGGCCGTGACCGACGCCGACGACCCCGAGGCCGCCGCCGCCGCCCTCACCGACGCCGTGGCCGCCGCCCGCGCCTGACGCCCCCTGGGCCCGAGCGGCCCTTCGGAGCGGGGTGGCTGGGCCCGAGCGGCCCTTCGGAGCGGGGTGGCTGGGCCCGAGCGGCCCTTCGGAGCGGGGTGGCCGGGCCCGAGCGGCCCTTCGGAGCGGGGTGGCCGGGCCCGAGCGGCCCTTCGGAGCGGGGTGGCCGACCCCCCGGTTGCGCCCGTATCCGGCGCGCTAGGGTGCCCGGCATGCCTCTGCCTCCGGAGCTCTCACCCGACGCCCGTCAGGCCGCCCTCGAGAAGGCGGGAGCCGCTCGCCGGCAGCGGGCCGAGTTGAAGGAAATGCTCAAGATGGGATCGACCACGCTCAACGAGCTGCTGGTCCAGGCCGATGGTGACGACGTCGTGGGGAAGATGAAGGTCGTCTCCGTGCTCGAGTCGCTTCCCGGCGTCGGCAAGGTGCGGGCCCGCCGGCTCATGGAGGAGCTCAAGATCAGCGACTCCCGGAGGGTGCGTGGTCTCGGGGCGCAACAGCGCGAAGCGCTGAAGAAGCAGTTCCCCTCACCCTGAGCCTTCCGTCACCCTCGCCGCTGCTCTACGTGATCGTTGGGCCCTCGGGCGTCGGGAAGGGCTCGATCGCCACAAGTGTCATCTCCCGAACCCCCCGTCTGTGGCTCAGCCGCTCGTGGACCACGCGACCGCGCCGGCCCGGCGAGGCGGCGGACGCATATCACTTCGTCGATGACGACGACTTCGTCCGCAAGGCCGAATCCGGCGGCTTCTTCGAGTTCGCCCAGGTCTTCGACCATCGCTACGGCACTCCCGTCCCCCGACCGCCGCCGGATCACGACGTGGTCCTCGAGATCGACGTGCAGGGTGCCGCCCAGGTCCGGTCCCGGCGATCCGACGCGGTCATCATCCTGGTCGTGGCCCCGTCCCGGGATGCCCAGGCCGACCGCCTCCGAGGACGCGGGGAGAGCGAGGCCACGGTGACCCGGCGCCTGGCCGAAGCCGACCGTGAGGAGGCCGAAGGCCGGGCCCTGGCCGATCACGTGGTGGTCAACGACGACCTCCCCCGGGCCACCGAGGAGGTCGCTGCTATCGTAGGGGACCACCGTTCGCGGCGTGACCAGGCCCACCAGGCCTGATCGGTCCCGCGGCCCACCACCCCACGTTCACCCGGAGATGCCCGATGGCCGAGCGCGCCACCATGATCTACCCGTCGATCGAGGACCTGCTGGACAAGGTCGACTCCAAGTTCAGCCTGGTCACGTTGGCAGCCAAGCGCGGGCGCCAGATCAACTCGTACTTCAGCCAGTTGGGCGAGGGCCTCGGCTCGATCGTCCCTCCTCAGGTTGCCTCGGTGTCCCGCAAGCCGTTGTCGATCGCTCTCGAGGAGATCGTCGCCGGCAAGGTCACCTACACGCGCCGCGAGATGACCGAGGACGGCAAGGAGGAGTAGCCCGCCTCTCCCGGCGGGCCAGGCGATGACCAGGGCTGCATGACCACGGTGACTGAAATGACAGACACGACCGGGCCACGCCATGCGTGCGTGGTGCTGGGCGTCTGCGGTGGCATTGCCGCCTACAAGGCAGTCGACGTGTGCCGGCGCCTCGTCGATACCGGGGCCCATGTCATTCCCGTTCTCACCGACGACGCCACCCGCTTCGTCGGCACCGTCACCTTCTCGGCCCTGGCCTCGGAGCCGGCACAGACGTCGCTGTGGCACGCCGGCGACCCGATCCCCCATGTCCGCCTGGGTCGCGACGCCGACGTGGTGGTGATCGCACCGGCCACCGCCCGTCTGCTGGGGAGCTATGCCGCAGGGATCTCCGGCGACCTGCTCACCGCCACGCTCCTGGCCACGCGGGCGCCGGTGGTGGTCTGCCCGGCCATGCACGCCGAGATGTGGGAGCACCCGGCCGTGCGTCACAACGTGGCCGTGCTGCGCGACCGCGGCGTGCACGTGGTCGAGCCCATCGTCGGGCGCCTGGCCGGCGGCGACGAGGGGCCCGGCCGCCTGGCCGACGCCGCCGACATCGTGGCTGCCGTCCAAGCCGTGCTGGACCCGGGCCCGAGCGGCCCTCAGAGCGGGGTGCCGGGCCCGAGCGAGCTGGCCGGGCGTCGGGTGGTGGTCACCGCCGGCGGCACTCGCGAGCCGATCGACGCCGTGCGCTTCATCGCCAACCGCTCCTCGGGCAAGCAGGGCCACGCCCTGGCCGCCGAGGCCGCCGCTCGGGGTGCCAGCGTCGTGCTGATCACCGCCTCCGACCTCGCTCCGCCCGACGGGGTGGAGGTCGTGGGCGTCGGCACCGCGGCGGAGATGGAGCGGGCCGTCATGGCGTGCAGTCCCGACGCCGACGCCGTGATCATGGCTGCGGCCGTGGCCGACTTCCGCCCGAACCGGCGATCGCCCGCCAAGCTCTCGAAGGCCGACGGTGTGCCCGCGCTCACTCTCGAGGCCACCCCGGACATCCTCGCCGGCCTGGGTCGGGTGCGGCCTCCCGGCCAGGTCCTCGTCGGTTTCGCCGCCGAAACCGGTGACGTCGGCCCGGGGGCCAGGGCCAAGCTGGCGGTCAAGGGCCTCGACGTCATCGTGGGGAACGACGTGTCGGCGGTCGACGCCGGCTTCGATCACGACACCAACCGGGCGCTCATCATCGAGGCCGACGGCACCACGACCGACGTACCGCTGGTCGACAAGCGGGTGCTGGCCTCCATGGTGCTCGATGTCGTGGCCCGCCACCTCGCGGGCCGCCACCTCGCGGCCAGCAAGCTCGCGGCCAGCAACCTCGCGGCCAGCAACCTCACGGCCAGCAACCTCGCGACGAGCAACCGGAACGGCGCCACCGCGAACCGTGACCGCCCGACCCATCCGACCGGCCTCCGGGCCTCGACGCGCAGGAGCACATCGTGACCAGCTGGACATTCACCTCGGAGTCCGTCACCGAGGGCCACCCCGACAAGATGGCCGACCAGATCTCCGACGCCGTCCTCGACGCCATCCTCGCCGAGGATGTGCAGGGGAGGGTGGCGTGCGAGACGCTGTTGACCACCGGGCTGGTGGTCGTGGCCGGAGAGATCACCACCTCCGCCTACGTCGACATCCCCAAGATCGTGCGCTCCACGATCTGTGACATCGGCTACGACCGGGAGTCCTACGGCTTCGACGGCAACACCTGCGGGGTCATCACCGCCATCGACGAGCAGTCACCCAACATCGGCCAAGGCGTGAGCACGGCCTATGAGGTGCGCAAGGGCCACAGCGGTGAGGACGTCCTCAACTCCCAGGGCGCCGGCGACCAGGGAATGATGTTCGGCTACGCCTGCGACGAGACCGCCGATCTCATGCCCCTGCCCATCTGGCTCGCCCACCGGCTGGCCCAGCGCCTGTCCGAGGTGCGCAAGGCCGGGGTCATGCCCTACCTGCGCCCCGACGGAAAGACCCAGGTCACGGTGGAGTACCGCGACGGACGGCCGGTGGCGCTCAAGACCGTGCTCATCTCCTCCCAGCACCAGCCCGGCCTCGACGTCGAGACGTTGCTCAAGCCCGACCTGCGTGAGCACGTGATCCACCCGCTCCTGCCCGCCGAGTTCGCCGACGACGACTACGAACTGCTGGCCAACCCCACCGGCAAGTTCGAGCTGGGCGGACCGCACGCCGACACCGGCCTCACCGGGCGCAAGATCATCGTCGACACCTACGGCGGCGCGGCCCGTCACGGGGGTGGGGCCTTCTCGGGCAAGGACCCGTCCAAGGTCGACCGCTCCGCCGCCTACGCCGCCCGTTGGGTGGCCAAGCACGTGGTGGGCGCGGGAGCGGCCCGCCGGTGTGAGATCCAGGTGGCGTACGCCATCGGAGTGGCCCGGCCCGTGTCCATCATGGTGGAGACCTTCGGAACCGAGACGGTCGACCCTCGGCGCATCGAGGCCATGATCGACGACATCTTCGACCTGCGGCCCGCTGCCATCATCCGCGACCTCGACCTGCGCCAGCCCATCTTCCGGCGCACCGCCGCCTACGGTCACTTCGGCCGGTCCGACAAGGAGTTCTCCTGGGAGCACCTGACCCGTCTCGACGACGTCAAGCGGGCTCTCGACCTGACGTAGGTGATGTGCCCACCTCCGGGGCAGACCTGCCGGCAGGGATGGGGCCCCCCCCGGCCCCGGGGGACACGATCGGCAGCATCCGGGTGCCCGCCGGCAACAACATCGCGAGGGTCGTCCCCGACGTCACCGCCCTCGACCGTCCCCTCGACTACCTGGTTCCCGCTCACCTCGATCACGACATCCGCATCGGCACCGTGGTGCGGGTGCCGCTCCACGGCCGCCGGGTGCGGGGCTGGGTGGTCGAGCGCGTCGCCGCGCCCGAGACGGACCGCCAACTCAAGCCGGTGGCCAAGGTCACGGGTTGGGGACCGGGCGCCGACCTGGTCGACCTGGCTCGCTGGGCGGCGTGGCGCTGGGCCGGGCCGCGGGTGGCGTTCCTGCGCGCGGCATCGGCGCCGGGGGCGGTGCGCACCCTGCCGGCCGTGACCTCGCCCCCCGCCCCACCCCCCAACCGGCCCGTTCACATTTCGGCGGGTCCTGGCGCGGCGAAACGTGACCGGAACGGGGTGGGATCGCCCATGGTGGCCGATGCCTTCTCAGGCGGACCGGTCGTGGTCCGGTTGCCGCCGGCCAGCGACGCCTTCGACTACGTGGCCGAGGCGGCCAGCCGCGGTGACGCCCTGGTGCTCGCCCCCTCGGTGGGGGCGGCCTCGTTCATCGCCGCCCGCCTGCGCCGGGCCGGCCATGTGGTGGCCCTCCTGCCCGGCGACTGGGCCCGCGCCGCGGCCGGGGGATGCGTGGCCGTGGGAGCCCGGGGAGCGGCCTGGGCGCCGCGCCCCCGACTGGCGGCGGTGGTCGTGCTCGACGAGCACGACGAGGGTTGGCAGGAGGAGCGGGCTCCCACATGGAACGGTCGTGACGTGGCCGTGGAGCGTGCCCGTCGGGCCGGTGTGCCGTGCGTGCTCGTGTCGGCGTGCCCGTCGCTCGATACGCTGGCGACGGTGCGACTGTTGACCCCGTCGAGGAGCGACGAGCGCGAGGGGTGGCCGATCGTTGAGATCGTCGACCGGCGCCACGAGGAACCAGGATCGGGCCTCTACTCCTCCCGCCTGGTGGCCGTCGTGCGTCAGGCCGAAGCGGGCCGGCGGGTGGTGTGCGTGCTCAACCGCCGGGGCCGGGCCCGCCTGCTGGCGTGCTCGGCGTGTGGCGAGCTGGCCCGGTGTGAGCCGTGTGGGGCCGTGGTGGAGGAGGTGGACGACGCGCCGACGGCATCCAGCGCCCTGCGGTGCCGCCGGTGCCAGGTCCAGCGCCCGGTCATGTGCGCGGCCTGCGGATCGAGCCGGCTGCGGGTGTTGCGCGTGGGTGTGAGCAGGGCCCGCGAGGACCTCGAGCACCTGGCTGCGGTCCCCGTCGACGAGGTCACCGGTGAGGCCGTTCCGGGACCGCTGCCGACGGCGCCCGTGCTGGTCGGTACCTCTGCCGTGCTGCATCGCGTGGCCCGGGCCTGGACGGTGGTGTTCCTTGATTTCGATCAGGAGCTGCTCGCCCCCCGCTGGCGGGCCGCCGAGGCGGCCATGGCCCAACTCGTCCGGGCCGCCCGGGTGGTGGGTGGTCGTGGCGATGGCGGGCGCATCGTGGTGCAGACCCGCCTGCCCGACCACGAGGTCATAGACGCCGCCGTGCACGCAGACCCGTCCCGGCTGGCGGTGGTGGAGTCGGCCCGGCGGGCCGTCCTGGGCTTCCCGCCCGAGCGGGCCGTGGCCGTCGTCTCCGGTGCCGCGGCCGGGGTGTTCGCCGCGGCTGTCGCCGAGCGGCCGGGCGTGGAGGTGATGGGGCCCAACCGTGACCAGTGGCTCGTCCGGGCCGCCGATCACGAGCGTCTGTCCGAGGCCCTGGCCGGCGTTCCCCGACCCCGAGGCCGCCTTCGGGTCGCCGTCGACCCGCTGCGCGCATGAAGCGCCTCGTCATCGTCCGCCACGGAGAGACCGAGTGGTCGCTCAGCGGCCAACACACCGGGAGCACCGACATCGAGCTCACGCCGGCGGGAAAGGCGGGGGCCACGGCCCTGGGCCGGCGCCTGGCCGAGCTGGGCCTGGCACCGACGATGCGGCTCTCCAGTCCGCGTGTCCGGGCCGTCGAGACCGCCCGACTGGCCGGCCTCGGCGACGGCTTGGTCATCGACGACCGGCTGTGCGAAGTCGACTACGGCGACTACGAGGGGCGCACCACCGCCGACATCCGCAAGGAGCGGCCCGACTGGGAGCTGTTCCGCCACGGCTGCCCCGGGGGCGAGACCATCGAGGACGCCGGCCGCCGGGCCGACGACCTGCTGGCCTCCCTGGCGCCCGAGGAGGGCGACGATGTCGTGGCCCTCGCCGGCCACGGGCACTTCTCCCGTGTCCTGGCCGCTCGTTACGTGGGCCTCCCGGCGTTTCAGGGCCGTCTGCTGGCCCTCGGGACGGCCAGTCTGTCAGTGCTCAGCCATGAGCACGATTGGCGTGCGCTGCTGATGTGGAACGACCAGGTGCACGCCGGCTGACTCGCCTTCAGGCCGGCGGCGGGGCCTGGCGTTCGGCGCTCCCACCGAGGGCGACGACAACGGTGGCCAGGTCGGCGACCACCTGTCGACGTTGCCGGA
>JBPCNP010000023.1:0-10836 GCA_051001215.1 Acidimicrobiales bacterium | reverse complement strand
GCCGCGCAACTCAGGACTCGTTCGGTCTCGTCACCGTCGATCTCCTCGACATCGTTGCTGATGGGCTTCAAGGGCACCTCCGTGGCTCGGCTGACAGGCGACGAGCGAGCCCGGGGGCCCTGGAGGGGAACCGAAAGTCTGATCGTCGTGCTCGTGGCAACAGTGCGCAACCCTTCTGGCCGGACCCCACGCCAAACTGATCTACGGCCTCAGGACCAAGAAGACGACGGCGTGACGGGCTCGCTCACGCACCATTTTCACGCACGCGCCACGCCCGCGCAGCGGGAACGGAAACTGACCTGCAATTTTACTGGAGCCCGAGATCGGATTCGAACCGATGACCTGCTCATTACGAGTGAGCTGCTCTACCAGCTGAGCTACCCGGGCGTGGCCGCCAGTGTAGGAGACGTGGGTTGGCCCGCCTGGGGCCCGAGGGGCGGGAGGCGAAGGAGCAGCGCCTGGAGGAGGAGCGCCTCGTTCGGGTTGCGGACGAGGTTCTCGGCCGCGATGCGCAGGACGTCGACCGCATCCGCGCACGCCGTGGCGCCGGCCGTTCCCGCCACCAGGGCGTCGCGGTAGGCCCCGGACAGGACGGCCAGCCCGAAGCGAAGTTCGTCGGTACGCAGCCGTCGCAGCTCGCGCTTGTGGCGGTCGCCCAGCTCCTTGCGCCCCGATCCCCGCTCGCCGGTGCTGGCCACCCGCTCGGCCAGGGCGTCGGCTTCGGCCGCCTGGCGAGCCTCGAGGGGGCCCACGGCGGCGGCCGACAGGAGCTCGGCCAGCTCGGCTGCCACCACGGCCACGGCGGCACCGGTGCCGTCGAGGCGGCGGGGCACCGCCTGCCACGTCGCCCGGCGCTGGGCAAACCCGGGGTCGGAGGCCAGCAGGCGGGCGCGGTCGAGCCGGCCGCCCGCAGCCGAGGCCGCCTCGACGGCCACGTCTTCAGCGATGCCGTCGGCGACGAGGGCGGCGACCAGGTCGGTGGTGGACACGGCGGCGAGATCGATCCGTACACAGCGCGAGGCGATGGTGACCAACTCGGGAGGCACGTCGTCGGCGAGGATCACGAACACGGTGCTCGCCGGGGGCTCCTCGATCACCTTGAGCAGGGTGGGCCCGGCTTCCCGGACCAGGTGGAAGTCGGTCAGGACCAGGACCTTGCGAGGGCGCTCGTTCGGCGTGCGCATCGCCAGTCGTTGGATCTCCCGAGCCTGGACCACGCTGATGGACGACCCTTCGCGCTCCACCAGCACCAGGTCGGGGTGGACCCGGGCGCCGACCCGGACGCAGACGTCACACGATCCACACCCACCGTCGGGGCACAGCAGGGCGGCCGCGAAGGCCACGGCTGCGGCCCCCTTCCCGCTGCCCGGCGGGCCCACCAGCAGGTAGGCGTGCACGGGGGCGGGCACTCCGGCCCGCAGGTCGGCCACGGCCCGAGCCTGGCCGACGACGTCCGCGAAGACGTCAGTCATCGCCGGAGCGCCGACGCTCGATCCTCCCGAAGCCGCCGCCCGCCGCCCCGGGTGGGGAGAGAGCCGAGCCGAGGCGCCGGGTGACGTCGGCCCACACCCGGCCGGCCACGTCGTTGGTGGACGCGCACCCATCCACGACGGCCCACCGGTCGGGATCGGCCGCGGCCAGGGAGCGGTAGCCGACCCGGACCCGCTCGTGGAAGTCGGCGCGCTGGGCCTCCAGGCGGTCGAGGGAGCGACCCTCCTGGCGTCGCACCGCCTCGGGCGCGTCGATATCGAGGAGGACGACCAGGTCGGGCTCGAGGCCGCCACTGGCCCAGCCCGACAGCCACGCCAGCTCGCCCTGGTCGAGGCCTTGCCCGTAGCCCTGGTAGGCGAGGGTGGACCCCGAGTAGCGGTCGCTCACCACGTGGCGCCCGGCGCTCAGCGCCGGTTCCACCACCTGGCGTACGTGCTGGGCCCGATCGGCGGCGAGCAACAGGGCCTCGGCCCGGGGGTTGAGGTCCGTTGTGGCCGGGTCGAGGACGAGGGCCCGGATCTGGCGGCCGATGACCGTGCCGCCGGGCTCCCGGGTGAGCAACGCCCCCAACCTGCCGGCCAGGGCCGCTGCCTGGGTCGACTTGCCGCTGGCCTCGCCACCCTCGAAGGCCACGAAACAGCCTCGGGGGCCCGTCACCGCGCCCCCGTCAGGTCAGGGAAGTCCCCTCCGGCCCGGGTCGGCGGCGTCAGGATTTCTTGGCGCCCTTGGTGGTGGTGCGGGCCGGCGCCCGCTTGGTGGTCTTCTTCGTCGACTTCTTCGCCTTCTTGGCCTTCTTGGCCTGGGGGGGGGCGGGGCCCTTGTCGCGACGGTCCTGCAACAGCTCGGCCGCCCGCTCGAGAGTGATCGTCTCGATGGCGTCGCCCACCCGCAGTGAGGCGTTGGTCGTGCCGTCGGTGACGTAGGGCCCGAAACGGCCCTCCCGCAGGGTCACCGGCGCCTGCGTGGCCGGGTCGTCACCCAGCTCGCGCAACGGGCCTTTCACCGACTGCCCTCGGCCCCGTTTGGGTTGGGCCAGCACCGCCAGCGCCTCGTCGAGGGTGAGGGTGAACAGGCCCTCGTCGCTGTCCAGGCTGCGGCTCTCGGTGCCCTTCTTCACATAGGGCCCGTACCGACCGTTCTGGACGGTGATCTCGGCGCCGTCGCCGGGGTCGGCACCCACCACCCGGGGCAGGCTCAGCAGGCGGAGGGCGTCGTCGAGCGTGATGGTCTCGAGCGACATCGCCGTCAGGAGCGATGCCGTGCGGGGCTTGTCCTTGGACCCGGAGTCGGCCGTGCCCAGTTGCACGTATGGGCCGTAGCGCCCGGCCCTGGCCAGCACGGGCAGGCCCGTCTCCGGGTCGTCGCCCAGCGCCCGCTCCTCGTTGGTCGACGACAGCAGGATCTCGGCCCGTTCCACGGTGAGCTCGTCGGGCGCCAAGTCGTCGGGCACGGTGGCCTTGTCGTCGCCCCGCTGGACGTAGGGGCCGAACTTGCCCACCCGGGCCACGAGCTCGCGACCCTCGGCGTCGGTGCCGATGGGGATGGAGTTGACGGCCTTGGCGTCGATCGACTCGAGGCGTTCGCCGACCATGGTCTTGAGGCCGGCCTGCCCGTTGCCGAAGTAGAAGCGCGAGAGCCAGGGGACGGCTTCTTCCCGACCGGAGGCGATGCCGTCGAGGTCGTCCTCCATGCGGGCCGTGAAGGCGTAGTCGACCAGGTCGGCGAAATGGGCCTCGAGCAGGCCCACCACGGCGAAGGCGGTGAACGAGGGCACCAGGGCCGACCCCTTCTTCCACACGTAGCCGCGATCCTGAATGGTGGCGATGATCGAGGCGTAGGTCGACGGTCGGCCCACCCCCATCTCCTCGAGGGCTTTGACGAGCGACGCCTCCGTATAGCGGGCCGGTGGCTGGGTGGTGTGGTCCTTGACCTCGAGGCCGTCGAGATCGAGCGCGTCACCCGGGGCCAGAGCCGGCAGCCGGACCTCACGGTCCTCGAGGTCGCCCTGGGGGTCGTCGGAGCCCTCGACGTAGGCCCGCAGGAAGCCGGCGAACTCGATGACCTTGCCCGATGCCGAGAACTCGGCGTCTTCGCCGCCGCCGCCGGCTGCGTGCCCGAACCCAGTGGTCGTGGCGCCCAGGCGCACCTGCATGCTTCGGCCCCTGGCGTCGGCCATCTGCGAGGCCACCGTGCGCTTCCAGATGAGGTCGTAGAGGGCCCGCTCGTCGGCGCCCAGCTCGGCCGCGACCTGATCGGGGGTGCGGAACGTGTCGCCCGCGGGCCGGATCGCCTCGTGCGCCTCCTGGGCGTTCTTGACCTTCTTCTCGTACCGCCGGGGGGTGTCGGGGACGTACTCGGGCCCGTAGAGCTTGGTGGCCTGAGCCCGGGCCGCAGCCACCGCCGATTCCGACAGCGATGTGCTGTCGGTGCGCATGTAGGTGATGTAGCCGTTCTCGTAGAGACGTTGGGCCACGCCCATGGCCCGCTTGGATGTGAACCGAAGCTTTCGTCCCGCTTCCTGCTGGAGCGTGGACGTCATGAAGGGGGCATAGGGCGAACGCCGGTAGGGCTTCTCCTCGACCGATCGCACCGTGAACTCGCCGCCGGCCAGACCGCGGGCGAGCTCCTCGGCCCGGGCGTGGTCGAGCACCACGACCTTGGCTCCCTCGGCCACGACACCGGTGTCGCCGAAGTCGCGCCCGGTGGCCAGCCTCACGCCGTCGAGGGAGACCAGGGTGGCGCCGAAGCCGGCACTTCGGGGGTCGGCCTTGGCGAAGCTGCCCTCGAGGTCCGAGTACGACCCGGCCCGGAACCGAATCCTGGCCCGTTCACGCTCGACCAGGATGCGGGTGGCCACACTCTGCACCCGGCCGGCCGACAGCTTGGGAAGCACCTTCTTCCACAACACCGGGGAGACCTCGTAGCCGTAGAGACGGTCGAGGATGCGACGGGCCTCCTGGGCGTCGACCAGGCGCCGGTCGAGGTCACGCGTGTTCTGCACCGCCTCCCGGATGGCCGCGGCGGTGATCTCGTGGAACACCATCCGCTTCACCTGCACGCCGGCCGGGGGGGAGAGCACCTCCATCAGGTGCCAGGCGATGGACTCGCCTTCGCGGTCCTCGTCGGTGGCGAGATAGAGCTCGTCCGCGTGCTTGAGCAACTGCTTCAGCTTGGTGACGACGTGCTTCTTCTCGCTGGCCACGACATACAGGGGCTTGAAGCCGTTGTCGACGTCGACACCGAGGCGGGCCCACCCTTCGGCCTTGTAGGCGGCGGGCACGTCGGCCGCCCCCCGGGGGAGGTCGCGGATGTGGCCGATGGACGATTCGACGACGAAGTCGGCGCCCAGGAACCGCCCGATGGTGCGGGCTTTGGCGGGGGACTCGACGATCACGAGAGGTTTGGCCACGATGCGAGAGGTTTCCCAGGTTCGGGCGCCAATGTCAAACGGGCGCCGGTCGCTACCCTGCCCAGGTGGACCCCAAGGATCTGATCGAAGCCTTCGGGACGGTCGGGATCCTGGCCATCGTCTTCGCCGAGTCGGGCCTGCTGGCCGGCTTCTTCCTGCCCGGCGACTCGCTGCTGTTCACCGCCGGCCTGCTGGCCTCCCAGGGCCACCTGGCCCTGCTTCCCCTCGTGGTCGGCTGCCCGGTGGCCGCGGTGGCCGGCGACCAGGTGGGGTACCTCTTCGGGCGGCGGGTGGGTCCCTCGTTGTTCGGCCGCCCCGACGCCCGGTTCTTCCGTCAGCGCAACCTCGACCTGGCTCGCGACTACTTCGCCCGCCACGGGGCGAGGACCGTCGTGCTGGCCCGGTTCGTCCCCATCGTGCGGACCTTCACCCCGGTGGTGGCGGGCGTGGCCGACATGCCGTGGCGCACGTTCGTCGTGTTCAACGTGTTCGGCGGCGTGGGCTGGGGAGCGGGCGCAGTGCTGGCCGGCTGGGCCCTCGGACAGGTGGGCGGTGGCCATCGCTGGCTCTACCCCGTGAGTGCCCTGGTCTTCGGGCTGTCGTTCCTACCGGTGATCGCCGAGCTCGTCCGCGTGCGGCGGGGAGCCGGGCCGCAGCGCCAGGCGGACGGCGTCGTCGAAGCCCATGGGCTCGAAGGGGATGAGTGACCGGATGCGGTCGTCGCCGACGACGACCTCGACGGACAGCCCCTCGGCCAGCGGCCGGGCGATCGAGGCGGCCTGGTCGGTGACGAGGCCGATCCAGTGAGCCGACAGAGTGGGCGTCAGGACCGGCACCTTGAGGATGAGGCGCCTGCGACCGGTGAGGGCGGCGTAGCGGCGCATCATCTCCTCGTAGGTGAGCACATCCGGACCGCCGACCTCGTAGCTGCCGGCGGCCAGGTCCAGCGCCCCCACGAGATAGCGGACCACGTCGGGCAGGGCGATGGGCTGGCATCGGGTGGTGACCCAGCGCGGGCACACCATCACGGCCAGGCGATCGACGAGTTGGCGCATGATCTCGAAGCTGGCGCTGCCCCGACCGATGACGATGGCGGCCTTGAGCTCCACGGTGTCGGCGCCGTCGCGCAGGATGCGCCCGACCTCCTGCCGGGAGCGAAGGTGAGCGGAGGGGTTGTCCTCCCGACCCAGGGCGCCGAGGTACACGACCCGCTGGCCACCCCTGCGCGCCGCTTCGGCGAAGGCGGCGGCACCGCGTCGGTCGGCCTCGACGAACGCCGGGCCAGCTGTGCCCCCGGGCTGGCCTCCCGGGCCAGCTGTGCCCCCGGGCTGGCCTCCCGGGCCAGCCATGGCATGCACCAGGTAGAAGGCCGCCCGGCATCCCTCGAGGGCGGCCTCGATGCTGGCCGGGTCGGCCGTGTCGAAGGCCACCGCTTCACCCTGGCCCCGGTAGGCGTCGGGTCGACGGGTGCCGGCGCGCACCTCGTGGCCGGCCGCGACCAGGGCCTTGACGACGTCGCGTCCTACGAAGCCGGTGGCACCGGTGACGAGGATCTTCATGGCGTCACACCTACCACGCCGGCCTCGACTTCAGACCCGCGGTGGCCGTGAGCACGGTCGCCCAGGTGCTCGCGGGCCTGGTCGTGGCCGGTCTGGCCTGGACGTGGCTGTTCGCCGCCGGTCCCACTGGCTTCTGGAATCGCGCCGCCGTCGCCGGCTTGATCATCGGCATCTACGGGATCGTGGCCCAACGTCATCGGCTCGGACACCTTCTCGAGGTGACACCCCTCGACGTGGCCATCGGTGTGGTCGGCGCTGCCGTGCTCTACGGCGTCTTCTGGGTCGGCAACCTGATGCTCACCCGGATCCTTCCGGCCATGGCCCGCCAGGTGGCCCAGCTCTACGCCATCCGGGGCACCGCCCGTACACCTCAGATGGTCGGTGTCCTCCTGCTGGTCGGCCCGTGTGAGGAGATCTTCTGGCGGGGGTTCGTGCAGTCCCGGGCCGGCGTGGTCGTCGCCCTCGTCGGCTACGCCGCCGTCCACCTCTGGGAGCGCAAGGCTGTCCTGGTGCTGGCTGCCGTGGCCGGGGGGGCCTTCTGGGCCGGCCTGTTCGCCTGGCGGACGACCCTGGTGGCCCCGATCGTGTGCCACGCCCTGTGGGACCTGGCCGTCGTCATCTGGTTCCCGTTCCGAGCACCGGCGGAGTGACGCCTCGGCGCAATTGCCTTACGACCCTGTACGGCGGCTGTCCGCCGGTTCGGGAGATCGGCGGCGTCCGGTGGGGCCTTGACCCGCGTCTTGGCGGGCCGCGGCAAGCGGCTGCGAGAACGCCCCCGACGGTCGGGGTCCGCTTCCGCCCTTGGTCACGCACTCGGGGTAGTACGAGCCCAACGACGTGGCGAGGTAGGGGCCCCAAATGTTGTTCCGCCACACGTTGGAGTCACAGGGAAGCCCACCACTGAAATCGTTGTAGTCGGCGAGGTCGAGGTCGCCGTTGCCCGTCGAGGTGTTGGCGATCATCCGGTTGGCCTCGCTCGTCACCTGAATGCCGTCGTACGCGTTGTTGCGCACCAGGTTCTGCTCGACCAGGTCGTGGGTGTCGGGCTGAGCCATGAAGAGGTGCTGGACGCCAATGCCGTTGCCGGGGTCGCTCACCTCGCCGTTGGCCCGAAAGCCGTTGTGCTCGACCAGGTTGCCGCTGATGGTGGCGTAGAGGTTGGACAGGTTCGAGCTGCCGCTCGAGGTGTTGTTGCGAATCACGTTGTTCACCACGTCGTTGCCGATGAGCGATTCTCCGCGGCGGACGTCCTCGGCTTCGAGGAACGGGTTGACGATGACGCCGGCACCGCCCCCGAGGACCCCCGAGGCGTTGTCGTCGGTATTGGCCTCCACATCGTTGGCCTCGAGGCGGTTGTGGTCGGAGCCCAGGCCGAGCACGCCGATGCCGTCGAAGGGCCCGTTGTGGACGACCTGGTTACCCACGATGCCCCCGTTCGATGAACACGCCGGCTCGAAGCCCGACACCGTGCCCCCCTTGACGGTCACCCCGTGCACGTCGGCCAGATGGATTCCTGCCGACTCACCTAGGTGGAGGGTCACTCCTCAGCGTTCCCCTGCGGCCTCCATGGCCTTGGCCTTGGCCTCGGGACCGGGGCCGGCGCTGGTGCCGCCGGCATCGAGGCCGCCCGTCTTGCGCTTGGAGAAGGCGATGGCGCCGGCCAGGATCACGAGGGCGGCGCCGGCGATGGCGAAGCGGGCCGGATCGTTGTCGCGCAGCGAGATCACCGCCGGCAGCATGAGCAGCGACACCAGGTTCATCACCTTGATGAGCGGGTTGAGGGCGGGCCCGGCGGTGTCCTTGAACGGGTCGCCGACGGTGTCGCCGATGACGGCCGCCTTGTGCGCCTCCGATCCCTTGCCCCCCTCGTGGCCGTCTTCGATGTACTTCTTGGCGTTGTCCCAGGCCCCGCCGGCGTTCGACAGGAACACCGCCATGAGCTGGCCGGTGAGGATCACCGCGGCCAGGAAGGCGCCCAGGGCCAGGTAGCCCACGCCGAAGCCGATGACCACGGGCGTGAGCACCGCCAGCAGGGCCGGGGTGGTGAGCTCGCGCAGGGAGGCGACGGTGCAGATGTCGATTACCCGGCCGTACTCGGGCCGTTCGGTGCGATCCATGATCCCGGGGTGCTCGCGGAACTGGCGGCGGACCTCTTGCACCACGGTGCCGGCGGTGCGGCTCACCGCCCGGATGGCCAGGGCCGAGAACATGAAGGCCACCGACCCACCGATGAGCAGGCCGATGAAGGTCTTTGGATCGGCCACGTTGATCTGGGTGGCCGGGTTCTTGAACAGGTCGGCCGTGGGCAGGTTGAGCTCGTCGCCCACCACCTCGATGAACGAGGCGAACAGGGCCACGGCGGCGATGACCGCGGAGCCGATGGCGAAGCCCTTGGTGATGGCCTTGGTGGTGTTGCCCACGGCGTCGAGGCTCACCATGATGCGCTCGGCCTCGCCGTCGAACTCACCCGACATCTCGGCGATGCCGGCGGCGTTGTCGGCCACCGGCCCGAAGGTGTCCTCGGACACCACCACACCGGTGGTGGCCAGCATGCCCAGACCGGTGAGCGCCACGAGATAGAAGGTGAACTGGATGTTGCCGTCGCCCAGGCCGATGGCCACACCGAGGGCGCAGGCGATGGCGATGACGGCGAACACCGTGGACTCGAGGCCCGAGCTGATGCCCGACAGCACCGTGGTGGCCGGGCCGGTGCGGGCCGCCTCGGCGATCTCGCGCACCGGTGAGGTCTCGGTGGACGTGTAGTCCTCGGTGAGCCGGCTCGCCGCCTGGGCCAGCACCAGGCAGGTGACGATGGCCCAGAAGGTGCGCAGGTTGTGCACGTAGAACTGGGCCACGAAGAAGGTGCCGACCACGGTGAGGACGCCGGCGGCGAGGAAGCCCCGGTTGATGGGGGCCATGGCGTTCTTGTCGGTCTCCTTGGCCTTCACCATGTAGACGCCCACGATCGACGCCAGCACGCCCAGGGCCCGCGCCACCACCGGGAAGATGACGCCCAGGGCGGGGTTGAGGCCGATGGACTTGAAGGCGGCGAAGCCGAGGATGATCGACGCGACCAGGGTGACCTCGTAGGACTCGAACAGGTCGGCGGCCATGCCCGCGCAGTCACCCACGTTGTCGCCCACGTTGTCGGCGATGGTGGCGGGGTTGCGGGGGTCGTCCTCGGGGATGCCGGCTTCGACCTTGCCCACCAGGTCGGCGCCGACGTCGGCTGCCTTGGTGAAGATGCCACCACCCACCCGCATGAACAGGGCCAGCAGGGAGCCGCCAAAGCCGAACCCGATGAGGATCGAGGTAGCCGTGTTCTGGAACACCATGATGATCACGGTGGCGCCCAACAGGCCGAGGCCGACGGTGAACATGCCGGCGACGCCACCCGTGCGGAAGGCCACCTTGAGGGCGGCGGGGAGCGACCCGGTGCGGGCGGCGGCCGCCGTGCGCACGTTGCCCCGCACGGCCAGGCTCATGCCGATGAAGCCGGTGAGCCCGGACAGAGAGCAGCCGGCCAGGAATGCGAGGGTGCGGAAGATGCCCGACTGGGCGAAGGTCAGGGCCGTGCCGCCGTGGTCGTCGGCGATGCGGGTCGACGTCAGGAAGACGAGCACGGCCAGCGGCACCAAGATGACGGCGATGGTCTTGAACTGGCGGCGGAGGTAGGCCATGGCCCCCTCCTGAATGGCCTCGGCGATCTCCTTCATGGTCTCGGTGCCCTCGTCGGCGGCGAGCACCCCGCGCATGAGGGTGTAGCCCACCCCCAGGGCCGCCAGGGCGGTGACGGCCGAGAACACCAACCAGAACCATTCGGCGCTGCCGAGGTGGAACGCCTGGTAACCGCCCTCGGCGGCGACGATCGTGGTCATACGGACTGCTCCTCTCGCGACTGGGACTTGACGAAGATCTGACGGGCGACCCGGTCACCCACCGTGCGGTCGGCATGGTCGACGCGGACCACCATGGGCCCGTCGAAGGGATGCTTCTCCCTGACCTCGACGACCACGTCGGGCCGCAACCCGAGGGTCTCGAGGAACGCGACCAGGCTGGGGTCGATCGAGCCGGGCAAAGCCACCACGGCCACATCGCCGGGCTGGAGGTCGTACAGGCGGTCCATGGTCGGGATGTCGTGACCCTCGGCCTCGGGGATGGGAAACCCGTGGGGGCACGACGTGGGCCGGTCGAGGGCCACGAAGAGGCGGTCTTCGACCTCGCCCGGCAGGTCGTGCTCGAACGCCCCGGCCAGGCGGTCGGCCTCGTTCCAGGGGTAGCCGAGCATGTCGGACAGGAACCGCTCCACGATGCGGTGGCGCCGGATGGCGGCCACGGACACGGCCCGTCCCGCTTCGGTGAGCTCGACGCCCCGGT
>JBPCNP010000022.1:0-2853 GCA_051001215.1 Acidimicrobiales bacterium | reverse complement strand
CTCATGGCCCGGCGGGTGGAGGAGACCAACCAGTGGCGGGGTGGCGGTCATCACAGCGCAGCCGAGTGGCTGGCCTCCGCCACC
Organism: Acidimicrobiales bacterium; assembly: GCA_051001215.1. Taxonomy (GTDB): domain Bacteria; phylum Actinomycetota; class Acidimicrobiia; order Acidimicrobiales; family AC-14; genus DATAQC01. The sequence goes on along the minus strand of JBPCNP010000022.1, from coordinate 2,769 downwards.
GGTTCGTCGGTGGGTGCGGCGGTGGGCACGCTGGAGACGGCTCGGCGCCTTGAAGACCTCCCCGCCACCGCGGAAGCCCAACGCGACGGACGTCTGTCGGAGGCCCAGGCGAAAGAGATCGCCGGCGCTGCCGCAGTCAACCCGAGCGTCGAGGCCGACCTTCTGGCTGCCGCCACGCGGGAACCGGTCTCGGCTCTGCGCCAGCGCTGCGCCCGGGTCAAGGCGTCGGCCGCCGACGACGAGGCCGCCCGCCAACGGCACATCCACCCCAGCCGTCACCTGCGCCACTGGAACGACGCCGACGGGGCGTTCCGCATGGACCTGCGCACCACGCCCGACGCGGGTGCGGTGATCCTGGCCAACCTGAAGCCGTTCTGCGACCGAGCCTTCGCCGAGGCCCGTGCCGCCGGTCGCCGGGAGCCCACCGAGGCCTATGCCGCCGATGCTCTGCAAGACATGGCCGAAGCCGCCGCGGGCGCTGACGCCGCCACTGGTTCCCCGGGTCCCCGGGCCATAGTGCACGTGCGCGTCGACCACGCCGCCCTGGTCCGGGGCCATACCGACGGCGATGAGATGTGCGAGGTCCCCGGCGTCGGGCCTATCCCTGTGGCGACCGCCCGGGCCTGGGCCGGCGATGCCGTGCTCAAGGCCCTCGTCACCAACGGCGTCGACGTGGTGGCCGTGGCCCACGCCGGGCGAACGGTCACCGCTGCCCAGCGCGCCGCCCTGGAAGAGCGCGACCCGACCTGTGTCGTGCCGGGGTGCGCCACCGCCAGGGGCCTGGAGATCGATCACGTCGACGGGTGGGCTCTCACCCGAACCACCACCCTCGATCGCCTGGCTCGATTGTGCCGGTGGCATCACTACCTGAAGACCCACGGGGGCTACCGACTCAAGGGGTCTGCCGGCGCCTGGCATCTTGTTCCGCCAGACCCTCCGCCCGACGACGATGTGGCGCCGCGACCCTCGGCCGCTGGCGCGATTCCTGCAACTCTCGATCTCGGGCTCGCGGGGACACCGAGCGGGTAGGCACGCGGAGCGAACGTGTGCTTGCCCCGTCCGTTGTGGGCCTCTGACGAGGATCTGCGCAGGATCCTGAACGCGAAGGAGCGTGGTCGTGATGCTGGGGGGCTGGAGTCGGGCTCAACGCAGCGTCACGAAGGCCAGGCGTCCAACAAAGGGCATCGGCAGCCGTTCCGAGACGATGATTGCGGACACGGGTTGTGGACGCCGCCAGGGAGTCGAGTCTTCCGAACCGCTTGGTGACCGTCGTCTCAGAAACGGCCGCTTGTGCAATTATCGATTCAGGGCCGCGCCTGGGTCCGAGCGTGCGACGCACTCGCCAGCCCGGACAGCCATGGCCGAGGCGGCCGTAGGGATCTTCATGGCGGTCGGTCTCTCGATGTCACGCTGGCTCGACGTCGAGGAGGGCGGCGAGGAGTGAGCCCGTCGGCTTCGCATCGACGAGAGCGGCCTCGATCAGATCGGCCAGGTCGGCGAAGGAGATGACCCGAACCCGGCCGGGTCCAGCCGCGTCGGCCGCCATCTGCTCGATTTTGAGCCGCCGCCAGCTGTGGGTGACGGCGACGATCTGCGCCTCCAGATCGTGGGCCATGTGCGCGAACTGAGACAACCTGCGGTGGCACCGGTGGGGACAGTCACTGCCGTGGCTGTCTTGGGCGTCCGCTGACTTGCCCTCCAGGTGCGCGCGGACGCGAGCCGACCCGCTCGACGAATCGCTCCCGATCAGGTCTCCCTCGCCGCGGTCTCCCCGGTCCCAGTAGTCGACGCCCGGGAAGCCCAGCAGGCCGGGAAGACGAGGTAGGTCTGCGAGCGCCCACCACACCAACTGCAGCTCGACGCGATCACCAGGTGGTGGCAAGTCAGCCAACCGGAAATCGGCAGGCTGTTCATCTTCACCCTCGGCGGCTTCAGCGTCTGGGCGGGCCGGTTGCGGAAGTTCAGGACGCTGCATGGGCTACGCGATCTCGACCTCGAACCCGAACTCGATCCTCGCTATCAGAAGCTCCGGCTGGGGACACCCCCCGGAGGCAACATCATCGACCTGCCCGCCTCCTCCTGATGCCTCCACCGCCGCCGAGCGAGCCCTCCTCGTGACCATCGCCTCGAAGTCCTTCAGCCCCGCCGCCCCGCCTGCGATGAGGAGCCGGGCGTGAAGTAGTTGTGGACCTCGAAGAACTGCAACTGGGGCCGACTGGCGATACCGGCCTCCTGAGCGAACGGCCCATCGAAGTCGATCTGCATTGCAACAGCCATGACGGTTCCCTCTCCTTCGTAGGCCGATCGGCGCCTTGGCCGACCGCCACGAACCTTCGCGCACTTCGACCCTGCCGTGTCGGGCTGACCCCGACTGCCCGCCGACGACACCCGTCGGACTACGGTCGAATGAGTGGACGACCCTGCGCCCGGGCCGGTCGAGGACGTGATCACCACGGCCATCGCCCTGGTGACCGGCCGCCTGGCGCCACGGGAGGCGGTCACGATCCTCGCCACCCTGGCCCCGAGGGCAGCAAGGGCGGCGGCGGCGACGGCGACGCGAGACGTTCATCCCGACCAGGCCGCCCACCGGGTCGCCGTGCTCCAGGCACTGACGACCGAGATCGGCGCCGGTGACGACGACGTCCGGCAACGTCGACAGGTGGTCGCCGACCTGGCCACCGTTGTCGTCGCCCTCGGTGGGAGCGCCGAACGCCAGGCCCCGCCGCCGGCCTGAAGGCGAGTCAGCCGGCGTGCACCTGGTCGTTCCAC
>JBPCNP010000021.1:0-14741 GCA_051001215.1 Acidimicrobiales bacterium | reverse complement strand
GCTGTTGGGGGTGGGGGGTGGGTGGGGGGGGGGGGGACAGCCCTTGGGGGTGGGGGGTCCCCTCCCCTCCCCCCCCCCCCCCCCCGCCCAGCCGTCCACCGGGGCCATCTCGTCGACGACGCCGCCGGCGAAGGTCGCTTTCACCCGGGCCACGTCGGCGGCGGTTCGGATGCTCACCACCGTGACGGGGCTGCCCTCCATCTCTCCGACCGGCTGGGCCCCTACGACGAACACCGGATTGGCTCCGGGCGTAGAGGCGTACAGCTGAGCCTGGGTAGTTCCCACCATGACGGCGTCCGACACCTGGGCCTCGAGGAACTGCTTGGGAAAGCATTCTGCGGGCATTCCCGGCTCGCCGCCGGTCGGGAAGTCCTGGAGGTAGACCCGGACCCGGACGCCGTCGGCCCCGTCACGCAGGAACAGGCGCTTGGGTAGGGGTGGGCCTCCCGGTCCGGTCGAGGTCGCCCACCCCATCCCCCCCGAAGACACGCTCCCTCCGTTGGCCGTGTCCTGGCGGGGATGGAGACCGGGCGGACCGGTTCCGGTGGTCCCGCCGGCCGCCGTCGCCACCGTCTGGCCGGAGCCGCGATGGCCGGTCCGACCGACGGCGAAGCCCACGGCGGGACCGGCCAGGAGAGCCACCACCAGAGCGCCGCCGAGCATCCGGGTCCGGCGGTGCCGGTAGCGGGCCACGATGGCGGTGAGGGTGTCGGCCGAGGGTGGCGGCCCCGGTTCGGGGTCGGCCAGGTCGGCGAGGGGGCGCTCGTGGCCGTTCGGGTCCGGGCTTGCGTTCGGGTCCGGGCTCGCGTTCGGTTCCATGCTCCTACAAAGCCCCGGGCCGTCCCGAACGCGTAGTCCGAACGCGATGTCGCGCTAGGCCGGCCCTCGGTGCCCCCCCGCCCGCACCGCGTCGTAGCGGGCCAGCGCCTCGCGCCGCTCGGCAGCGTGGTCGACGATGCGCCCGGGATAGCCGGCGGGGAGACCGCCGACGAGATTCCACGGCTCGTGAACGGCGGGGGCGGCGACGGCGGCGAGCTCGGGCACCCAGCGGCGGATGTAGGTCCCGTCGGGGTCGTGTCCTTTGGACTGGGTGACGGGATTGACGATCCGGAAGTAGGGAGCCGGATCGGTGCCGGTGCCGGCCACCCACTGCCAGCCGTGGTTGTTCGACGCCAGGTCGCCGTCGACCAGGTGTTGGAGGAACCACCGCGCTCCCCGTGACCAGTCCAGGTGTAGGTCCTTCACCAAGAAGCTGGCGACCACCATGCGCACCCGGGTTGTGGACCCAGGCCTCATCGAGGAGCTCGCGCATGCCTGCGTCCACCAGCGGATGGCCGGTGCGACCGGCGGACCACGCCGCGAACCGCTCGTCGGCATCAGCGTCGTCGTCGAACGGCGTGAAGACCTTGAACGGCCCTCCGCTGGCGCTGGTGAGCACCCCGGGCTCAACGGCGTAGGGCGACCCCACCCGCTCGAGGCGCCGCCCGTCACCGACCAGGGCGGCCTCGACGGCGTCGTCGCGCTGGCGCCCGTAGGGGACCGAAGTCGGCCGACACGAACACCGCGTCGGCGTCGACCTCGGTCGCGAGCCGGGTGACGACGGTGACGGAATCGCCGGTGCGCACCACCAGGCGACCGTCGAGGGACTCGTCGAGGTCGCGCAGGCAGCCGTACCGAAGGCGAGGCGGGGTGCCCCGGCCGGGCCGACCAGCTTCGGGTCGACGACGAACAGCGCCAGCACCCGGTCGCCGGCGGCGACGGCGGCCTGGAGGGCGGGATGGTCACCGAGACGCAGGTCCCGCCGGAACCACAGGACCGCGGTCGTCATCGGGCCCGGGCCGCCAGGCCGATGTCCTGGCGGGGGCACGAGGTCAATCGAGGCGGAGGGCGGAGATGAAGGCCTCCTGGGGCACTTCCACCCGGCCGATGCTCTTCATGCGGCGCTTGCCCTCTTTCTGCTTCTCCAGGAGCTTGTTCTTGCGGGTGATGTCGCCGCCGTAGCACTTGGCGATGACGTCCTTGCGGCGGGCCTTGACCGTCTGGCGGGCGATGATGCGACTGCCGATGGTGGCCTGGATGGGCACGTCGAAGAGCTGGCGGGGGATGAGCTCGCGCAGCTTGTCGGTCATCTTGCGCCCGTAGTCGTAGGCCTTGGACTTGTGGATGATGGTGCTGAAGGCGTCCGCGGGAACGCCGTTGAGGAGCACGTCGATCTTCACCAGGTCACTGCGCTCGTAGCCCGACGGCTCGTAGTCGAGGCTGGCGTAGCCCTTGGTGCGGCTCTTGAGGGCGTCGAAGAAGTCGACGACGACCTCGGCCAGGGGTATCCGGTAGATGAGCTCGACCCGCTCGGGCGAGAGGTACTCCATCTTCACCATGTCGGCCCGTTTGCCCTGGCAGAGCTCCATCACCGGGCCCGTGTACTCGGTGGGCAGGAGGAGGGTGGCGTTGAGAAAGGGCTCCTCCACGAAATCCACGTGGTTGGCCGTGGGCATGTCGGCCGGATTGTCGACCTCGACGGTCGTGCCGTCGTTCAGCGTCACCATGTAGGCCACCGAGGGAGCGGTGGCGATGAGGGCCAGGTTGAACTCGCGTTCGAGGCGTTCCCGCACGATCTCCATGTGCAACAGCCCGAGGAACCCGCAGCGGAACCCGAAGCCGAGGACCCCCGAGGTCTCGGGCTCGTAGGTGACCGACGAGTCGTTGAGCCGCAGCTTCTCCAGGGCATCACGCAATGCGGCGAAGTCGTCGCCCTCGATGGGGTAGAGGCCGCAGAACACCATGGGCTGGGGGTCGCGGTAGCCCACCAGCGCCTCGGCCGCGGGGCGGGCGGCGTCGGTCACCGTCTCACCCGAACGGGCCTCGCCCACGTCCTTGACCCCGGCGACCAGATAGCCGACCTCACCCGGGCCCAACTCGGCGACGGGCACGGGGGTCGGCGTGCGGGCCCCGACCTCCTCGGCGTCGTGGGTCACCCCGGCCTGCATGAACCGCAGCCGGCTGTCGGTGCGGAGCACGCCGTTCATCACCCGCACGGCGCTGACCACGCCCCGGTACTGGTCGTAGTAGGAGTCGAAGATGAGGCCCTGGAGGGGAGCGTCGGCGTCGCCGGTGGGCGGGGGGATGCGCTCGATGACGGCATCGAGTAGCTCGGGCACGCCGAGGCCGGTCTTGGCGCTGATGCGAAGGATGGTGTCGGCCCCGATGCCCAGGACCTTTTCGATCTCCTCAGAGACCCGCTCCGGCTCGGCCACGGCCAGGTCGATCTTGTTCACCGCGGCGACGATCTCGAGGTCGGCCTCGATGGCCGCGTAGCAGTTGGCCAGCGTCTGGGCCTCGATACCCTGGGTGGCGTCGACGAGGAGGATGGCCCCCTCGCAGGCGGCCAGCGAGCGCGACACCTCGTAGCCGAAGTCGACGTGGCCGGGCGTGTCGATGAGGTGGAGAACATGGCCCTTCCACTGCAGGCGCACGTTCTGGGCCTTGATGGTGATGCCCCGCTCGCGCTCGATGTCCATCGAGTCGAGGTACTGGGCGCGCATGTCACGGGGGTCGACGGCACCCGTCAGCTCCAGGATGCGGTCCGACAACGTCGTCTTGCCGTGGTCGATGTGACTGATGACGGCGAGATTGCGCGTCCGATCGAGGGGGATCACGAAAAGGGAGTTCCGACGCCGCTGGACATTCCCGCCCATGCTACGGCCGGCGCCGCGCGCCGGATCACCGGGTCAGATCGTCACCGGGTCAGATCGTGGGGTCGTCGCCCCGCTGGGGGAAGCGGACCAGGTCGTCCCGCAGCGATGCGGCTGCGACCACGGCGTCGCCGGTGGACACCTCCAGGTCCACGCACAGCTCGCCGTCGCCGCCCACCGCGGCCAACCACGGCGGGCGCTGCTCGAGCTCGAAGCAGGCCCGCAGGGCGATGGTCGAGGCGGTGGCGGCCGACGCCGACACGGTCAGGTTGGGTGCGGTCAGCGTGGCCGCCATGCGGTCACCGGTCACGGCGAACGCCGTCAACAACGAGGCCAGCTCGGCCGCCTCCCACGTGGTGAGGCACGGGTCGACCACCTCCCAGGTGCCGTGGGGGGACACGACCCGCAGCGCCACCAGGAGGGCGTTGGACTCCCAGGGGTCGACGGCCTGGTCGGGAAACCGGTAGCCGACGATCGACAGCGTCAAGGCGTTTCCCTCCCGGCCGCGCAGCTCCATCGCCCCTATTGTGTCCGGGGACCGGTGGGCCCGGCCGTGGCGCAGGTGATCGGGACCGGTCGTCTCGGGGTAAGGTTGGCGGGCCATGGCCAATATCCGCAGCCAGATCAAGCGCAACCGTCAGAACGAACGTCGGCGTGTCCGCAACAAGGCGGTGCGCTCGGAGTTGAAGACGCGCGTCAAGACCGCCGTCCATCACGCCGAGAGCGGCGCCGAGGACACCGGCGAGGCGGTCCGTCTGGCCGTGAAGCGCATTGACAAGGCCGCGGCCAAGGGCGTCATCCACAAGAACCAGGCGTCCAACCGCAAGGCTCGCCTCATGAAGCGCCTGGCCGCGGCCAAACCGTCGGCCTGAACCTTCCTGGCCGCCCCCGGCGAGCGCAGTTCCTTCCCGTAACCCGTCAGCCCTCAGCTCAACGGCGGCCGGCCCCCGCGGGACGGGGCGTCAGCCGGCAGAGACGAGCCACCAGCACCTCGAGGACGGCCTCGGGGGGCCAGTCGACGGCTCCCTTCAGGGCCAGGTCGGCGTCGGCCAACCAGGTGATGGCGCGGGCCACGCCCTGGTGGCCGAGCCGCCTGGACTGGGCCAAAGCCTTCTTGGCGGGAAAGGTCGACCCCGTCATGCCCAGGGCGGCGGCGGCCGACTTCTCGTCGGCGATGCCGGCCCCGTCGAGGCGCAGCATGCGGGCGTAGTGGGTGTGGAGCGTGGCCGTGACCACGAGCGGGTGGCGGCCGCCGGCGCGCACGAGGCGGTGGAGGTGGTCGAGGGCCGCAGCCACGTCGCCGGAGTCGATGGCGTCGGTGAGCTCCCACGGGGCAACGGGCCCGGCCTGGCCCAGGAACGGTGTGACTTCCTCGGCCCCCAGGCGTGACCCCGGTCCGTGGGCGGCGGCGAGAAGGGTGAGCAGCGACCCGAGTCGTCCCACCTCGTCGCCCAGGTGAGCCGTCACCAGGGCAGTCGCCTGGGCGTCGAGGCGCACTGGGCCTTCGCGCAGGCGGGTGGCGATCCAGCTGGTCCGGCCCCGACCCCCGGGCACGGCGGTGTCGACGACATGGCCCACCTTGCGCACGGCGTCGACCAGCGAGCGCGGGAGCTGACCACCTCCGGAGACCAGGACGACGGTGCTGGTGGGGAGAGGATCGGCCAGGTACGAGACGAGGGGCGCAGCCTCGGCGGTGGTGAAGCGCCCGACGCCACGGGCCACCACCACTCGCCGGTCACCGAAGAACGGTGGGGTCTGGGCCGCTTCGACCACGGCGGCCAGGGAGTACTCGTCGCCGCTCAGATCCTCGACGGCGAAGGCGGGGTCGGCCCCGCCCACGAGCTCGGCGACCAGGGCCCTGACCTCGTCACCGCTCACGATGGGGTCGTCCCCCCGGACCAAATAGGCGGGGAAGACGGCCTCGCTCGTGCTCACCGGGATCCTGTGCTCACGAGGGTCCTGTGCTCACGAAGGCCTGGCTCACGGCGATTCGAGGACGGCTGCCACTGCGTCGCAGACCCGCCGGGTGCCGCGGACATCGTGGGCCCGCACGATCCTGGCCCCGCCGATCACGCCGATGGCCGCGGCCGACAGCGATGCTTCCCGCCGTTCGTTGATGCCGAGGTCGAGCAAGCGCCCGAGGAAGGTCTTGTTCGAGGCCGAGAGCAGCAGCGGGTACCCGAGCTCGGCCAGTCGAGCGGACTGCTGCAGGAGGGTGAGCGATTGACCGGCGGATTTCCCCAGGTCGAGCCCGGCGTCGACGACGATGTGCTCGGGGGTGATGCCGGCGATCTCGGCCCGGCGGCAGCAGTCGGCGAGGAAGTACTGGACCTCGGTCACCAGGTCCTCGTAGTACGGATCAGGGTCGGCGATCCGCGGCCCCAGGCGGATATGGGTGGCCACGACCGTGGCCCCCGCCCTCGCGCTCACCGGGAGGTACTGCGGGTCGGCGAAGCCGCTGATGTCGTTGCCGATGACGGCCCCGGCCTCATAGGCGGCGGCGGCCACCTCGGCCCGCCAGGTGTCCACCGACACGGGCACGTCGAAGCGGGCACAGAGCGCCTCGACACCTGGTACCACCCGGTCCAGCTCCTCGGCCATGCCGACGGGCAGCCCCGGGCCGGCTTTGACCCCGCCGACGTCGAGGATGTCGGCTCCGTCGCCAACCAGCGCCTCTGCTCGCCGGCAGAAGGCGTCCATGGCGAAGTGGGCCCCGGCGTCGTAGAACGAGTCGGGCGTCCGGTTGAGGATGCCCATGATCAGGCTGCGGGTGCTGACATCGTAGTCGCGCGCGCCCAGGGTCAACCTCACCCCGGCGACGCTACCCGGGGGCAGCGTCGCCCGGCGCCGGCTCCGCCTGCGGGGCGGCTGGCCCGAGCCGCACCACCAGGCGGGGGTCGACGGCGTCGACCGTGAGCCTGAGAGGCCCCACGGCCACGGTCTGTCCCGCGGCGGCGGCGACTGCGCCTGCGAGGGTGGAGCCGGCCGGGGCCAGCAGCAACCGGGGCGGGAACCGCCGCAACAGCGGCCCGACCACGGTCGCCGCCGCCGGCCCCGGGCGACAGACCACGACCACGTCGATGCGACTGACGTCGGCTGCGTGCAGACCGGCGAGGATGTCGGTCGCCCGCCTGGCCCCGTCGACCACGACCACTGTGGCGCCGCCCCGACGCCAGAGGCGGGCGCCGGGGGACAGGGCCCGGCCGTCGAGCGGCCCGGGGGCCAGGGCGGGCACGGTGACAGCCCCGGCCACGACGACACCGACCACGGCCATCCACCGCCGGCGATGGACGGTGAGGAGGCCGGCAACAGCCAGGCCCACCCCGAGGACGACCAGATGCGTGGTGGTCAGCCGTCCGAGCGGAGCGGTGGCGGCATGGCGCGCGACGGTGGCCACCCAGGCGAGGAGCAGCCGGGTGGGCACGTGCACGGCGGCGGCGAAGACCCCCCCACCCGTTCCGGGCGGTAGCCGGGCGGCAACACCTGCGGGGATGCCGGCGGCCATGCCCCACGCGGTGAGAGGCCCGGCGGCGGGAACGGCGATCAGGTTGGCGGGGATGGTGACGAGGGGGATGCTGCCGAACGCCGGGACCAGCAGGGGGGCCACGCCGGCCTGGGCGGCGAGGCTCACGCCCACGGCCGACGCCACTGACCGGGGACCGGGAATGGCCGAGGTGAGCGGTCGGGAGAACACGGCGATACCGGCGCACGCCCCCACCGACAGGCCGAAGCCCAGGGAGGTGATCAGAAGGGGATCGACGAGGAGGAGGCCGGTGACAGCCAGGGCCAGGATGCGCAGGCCCGACGCCGGCCGGCCGAGGGTGGAGGCGACGAGGGCGAGGGCGGCCATGGCCTCGGCCCGCAGCACCGACGGTTCCCAACGGGTGAGGACGCCGAACAGGCCCAGTACCGCCAGCCCGAGGACGAGCCGGCCTCGGAGGCCGAGCCGGCGCATTAGAGGAGCGAACAGGCCGAGGACGAACACCACGTTCTCGCCCGACACGACCAGGAGATGGGCGAGCCCGGAGGCCCGGAAGTCGTCGGCCACCTCGGGCGCCTCCTCCCGTCCGTCGCCGAGGACGAAGCCGGCGAACAGGGCCCGCCGGTCGGCCGGGAACGACGACGTGCCGGCCAGCAGCGTGCGGCGGATGCCGTTGGCCCATCGGCTGGGCAGGTTTCCCGGGGCCCAGTCGTCCACCCGCTCCACCGACAGCTGGGCGGCCACGTGGCGGTACGCCAATCGGGTTCGGGTCGTTTCGGGAAGGGGCCCCAGACGGCCCGCCATACGCACCCGCTCGCCTGCCAGGCGATCGGTCAGCTCGTTGGCCGCCGAGCCCCGGGCCCAGGCCTGGACCCGTTTGCCCTCCACTCGTGCCACCACCCCCATGGCGCCCGAGACCCGGGCCGGATCGGTGACGAGCGTGGCTACTCCCGACCATGTCCGGTCGGCCGGCGGGTGCAGCCCGGCCCAGGACCTGGCGGCAAGGCCCGACGTGGCCAGGGCCACGCCGACGCACAGCAACGCCGGACGCCGCAGGGCCAGGCCCGTGGACGCGACCGACCCGGCGACGAGGAGGGGAAGGAACCCGCCGGTGGACGGTGCCGCCATCCACGCACCGGCGGCCGCCGACAGGGCCAGCACGACCGCGGCCAGGTCGCTCACGGGGTCACCGTCACGAGGGGGCGGATGGCGTCGAGCTTGGCCGGGCCGATCCCCGGCACGGCCAGCAGGTCGGTGACGGAGCGGAACCGGCCATGGGCCGTGCGGTAGGCGACGATGGCCCTCGCCGTCGTCGGCCCCACCCCCGGCAAGGCGTCGAGCTGGGTCGCCGTGGACCCGTTGAGGTCGATGGGCCCCGGGCCGCCAGCGCCGGTGGGGGAGCCGCTCGTCGACGGGTCGCCCGGGGCCGGGACCGGGACCGGGACCGTCTCGCCCTTGCGGGGGACGTAGACCCGCTCGGCATCGGTGAGCTTGGCCGCCAGGTTGAGCTGGTCGACGTCGGCATCGGCAAGGGTGCCACCGGCAGCGGCCACCAGGTCGGCCACCCGCGCTCGACCAGGCACGACGTAGACGCCGGGTCTGGCCACCGCCCCGGCGGCGGCGACGGTGATCGTCTCGGCTGTCCCGGCCCCAGTGGCCGCCGGCCCCGGGTCCTGGCCGGTCGCCGGTGGGGAGCCCGACACCGGTCCGCCACCGGCCCGGGGCAGGGTCAGGGCCGGCGCGGCTGAGCGGTGGAGGAATGACACGGCCACGACGGCTGTGATGGCGACGACCACGACGCCGGCGACACCGGCGAGCAGGGCCGCCCTGGGGAAGCTTCCGCTGGAAGGCCCTTTGTCGAAAGGCCGGCCAGCGGGAGAAGTGCTCACGGTGGAGCGCAACCGGGCGATTCTGTCGGCGAGCGACGGGACGGGCTTGGGGGACGGCGCGGGGACGGCAGGATCGGTCACGGACGAGCTCCCAGGGCGCGGCGGCGAACGGGGGAAGCTGCGTGCGGGGAAGCGACCGCCGGGGCGCGCCGGACGTGACGGGAGGAGGGGAGTGGCTGCGTCGCCGAGCGACGGGGGGGAGGCGTCCCTAGACTAGGGGCGGAGTGGCGTCGCCGCCACTGGCGTGGTCGGCGTCGACGGCCGCCTGCTCAGCGTCGACTTCGAGAGGGATCAGGCGGTAGGCGTCATGGTGGCCGTAGCCGTGGAACCGGTTGCGCAGGTAGGCGCCGAGGTACTCGGCCAGGAACCGACCCACGCCGAGATGGCGCCACTGGGCCAGGTGTTCCCGCTCGTGGCGCATGAGGTGGGCGTCGCCGGCACTGCGGCGACGTACCGAGATCACCCGCCACACGGTGATGGCGTCGGAGCCGGGGGGGACGGGTCCGCCCACCCACACCCAGTGGTCGTCGACGCGCTCGAGGGCCATGAGCGAGGGTCGATCCTGGCTCAGAACAGCCGCGAGGTGAGGGCCCGGCGGTACTGCGGGGTGCGGGGGTCGTCGGGGCCCAGCACCTCGAGGAGGTCGATGAACTCCTGGCGGGCGGCGTCGTCGCCCTTGACCCGCTCCAACAAGTCGGTCAGGCGCCTGTCGATGTCGGCATGGGCGTCGTGCTCGTCGGGCCCCAGTCGGGCCCGGGCGGCGACCCTGCGGGCCTCGCCGACGTCGGGCACCCGGGCCAGCAGCTCGAGGGCCTCGGCCGTGTCGCCGCGGTCGACCAGGAGCTCGGCCATGGCCACGACGGCGCCGACGTGGTCGGGCTCCAGCTCGAGGGCCCGGGCCAGCGAGTCCTCGTCACCGGACGCGACCAGCCCGTCGACCTCGGAGGGCGGGAGAACGAGGCGGGCCACGAAGGCGTCGACCGTCGCCTCGGGGACGGCACCGATGAACGAGTCGACGACCGTGCCGTCCCGCAGGGCGAACACCGCGGGGATGGACTGGACGGCGAAGCTGGCGCCGACGCGCGGGTTGGCGTCGACATCGACCTTGGCCAGTTCCACCGCCCCGCCCGTGGCCGCCACTACCCGCTCGAGGATGGGCCCGAGTGTCTTGCACGGCCCGCACCACTCGGCCCACAGGTCGACGACGACCGGGACCTGCGCCGAGCGTTGCAGGACGTCGCGTTCGAAGGTGGCGTCGGTGACGTCGGTCACGGCTGGCTGTCGGTCATCTGACTGTGGGCGATGGCTGCGATTGCGGGCTCCTCGGCGTCGGTGGTGCACCCTTGACGGAAGCGAAAAGGTTCCGTCGCCATCGACGGTACCGTGGAACCGATGGACGATCGCTCCTCTCTGTACGTCGTGCATTCCCGGCCCGACCTCGACCGACCCGTGCTGGTGATGGCCCCGGAGGGGTGGATCGACGCCGGCTTGGGCGGCGCCACCGCCCAGGAGGCGCTCCTGACCGGGATCGAGACCGAGGTGATCGCCACCTTCGACGCCGACATGCTCCTCGACCACCGGGCCCGCAGGCCGACGGCGCGCATCGTCGACGGCGTCTACGAAGACCTGGTGTGGCCCGAGATCGAGTTGCGCGGCGGTCGTGATGAGGAAGGCCACGACGTGCTCCTCCTCGTCGGCCCCGAACCCGACCACTTGTGGCGGGCCTACGCCCAAGCGGTGGGTGAGCTGGCCGTCGCCTTCGACGTGCGCATCCTCGTGGGCATGGGGGCCTTCCCGGCGCCCGTGCCCCACACCCGCCCGGGGAGCCTGGCGGCCACGGCCACCTCGTCGGAGCTGGCTCGAAGCGTCGGGGTGGTCGGCGGCACCCTCGAGGTTCCCGCCGGCGTGCTGGTGGCCATCGAACGGCGTTTCGCCGAGATCGGCATCCCCGCCGTCGGCTTGTGGGCTCGCGTGCCGCACTACGCCGCGGCCATGGCCTACCCGGAGGCCAGCGTGCTGATCCTCCAGGGCCTGGCCAAGGTGGCTGACGTGGTCGTCGACACCGCCGAGCTGGTCGACGCAGCCGCCACCACGAGCCAGCGCCTCGACGAGCTCACCGCCAACAGCGCCGAGCACAGCGCCCTGGTGCGCCAGCTCGAGGCTAGGGCCGATGCCGAAGCGGCCGGTGGGCTGGCGCCCACCGGATGGGAGAACCTGCCCACGGCCGACGAGCTGGGCGCCGAGGTGGAACGCTTCCTGGAGGGTGAGGGCGCCTAGCCCCTGCATGATCCCTGCCGCCGCCACGCCCGCCACGCCCGGAGCGCCCGTCACGCCCGGCGCTTCATTGCCCGAACCGCCGCTGACCCTGGCCGCCCTGGGCTGGAACGACCGGTGGGAAGCGCTGTTCGCACCGCACCGGGGGCCCGGACAAGAGCCTGGCCGGGTCATGCGCCATGACGGCAGCGCCGTGCTCACCGCGGTCGACGGCGACACGTGCCAACTCCAGTTGCGACGCTCGATCCCGCCCCTGGCCGTCGGAGACTGGGTGGTGGCCAACGACGGGTTCACCGACCATCTCCTCGAGCGGGCCTCGATGCTCCAACGCCTCGATCCGTCGACGGGGCTGAACCAACCCATCGCCGCCAACGTCGACATCGTCATGATCGTGTGCGGTCTCGACCGTCCACTGAAGCCGGGACGGGTCCAGCGCCTCCTCGCCCAGGTCTCCGACTCGGGCGCCCGACCACTGCTGGTGCTCACCAAGGCCGACATGGCCGACGATGCCGCAGCCGATGCCATGACGGCCCGCACCTTTGACCCGAGCCTGACCGTCGTCACCGTCGCCGCCCTGGCGGGCGAAGGAGTGGGCGACCTGGCCGCCCATGCCGTCGACCGGACCGTCGTCGTCGTGGGCGAGTCCGGGGCGGGCAAGTCCACACTGGTCAATGCCCTCTGCGGTCGCCACGTGGCCGATACCGGCGCAGTGCGGTCCGGCGACTCGCGGGGCCGCCACACGACGACGGCCCGTCAGATGCAGCTTCTCGCCGGCGGTGGATGCCTGATCGACACCCCCGGGGTACGCGCCGTCGGTGTGTCGGCCGAGACCGACGCCGTGGATCAGACGTTCGCCGACATCGCCGGCCTGGCCGCCGACTGCCGGTTCAGCGACTGCCGCCACGACAAGGAGCCGGGCTGCGCGGTCGGTGCCGCCGTGGTGCGCCGGGAGCTGGCCGTGCAACGCCTCGACTCGTGGCGGGGCCTGCGCCAGGAAGCCAGCTCCACCGAGCTGCGCGCCCAGGAGCACGCCCGCCGCTCCGACCGTCGCAAGCGCCGGTGAACAGCGATCCGGTGAGCGGGTGAGCGGGTGAGCGGGTGACCGGTGAGCGGTGAGCGGTGAGCGGGTGACGACGTTCATCGCCCTCCTGCGCGGCATCAACGTCGGGGGGAGGCACAAGGTGGCCATGGCCGACATCAGGGCCTTGTTCGCCGACGCCGGCTGCGAGGGCGTCACCACCTACATCCAGAGCGGCAACGTGGTCTTCAAACACCCGGCGCGCGCCGACAAGCTCGGGGTCGAACTGGGCCGGCGCATCGAAGCCATGACGGGTTTCGCGGTGGCCGTCGTGCTGCGCACCGCCGCCGAGATGGCCGCCGTCGTGCGCGACAACCCATTCCCCGGCGTGGAGCCCACCAAGTTGCACGTGATCTTCCTGAGCAGTGACCCTCCTCCTGGTGCGCTCGACAGCGTCGACGCCTCTTCCTTCGCTCCGGAGGAGTTCGTCCTCGCCGGCCGCCAGCTCTACCTGCACCTGCCCAACGGCATGGCCAGGACGAAGCTCCCCGCGCCTTGGACGTGTTCCCGACGCCCGTCACCACCCGCAACTGGCGGACCGTGCTCGAGCTGGTCGAGCTCGCCGGGGCGTGAGTACTCGGGTGGCGCCGAGCCTCAGCGAGGCGGCGTGGTGCCGGCCTGGTCGAAGGCCAACCCCAGGCGGGGAAGCACGAAGGCCAGTTCGGCGGCCATGTGCCGCACCCGTTCGTCGATCACCATCGAACCGTGGCCGGCATCGAAGCGGTACAGCTCGACCTCGCCGCCCCCGGCCCGCAGGGCATCGACGTAGTTGAGGACCTGGCGGATTGGGCAGCGACTGTCGTTGTCCCCGGCGATGATCAGCACCGGGGTCCGCACCCGGTCGACATAGGTCAGTGGCGAGCGCTCCCGGTAGAGGTCGCCGACCTCGTCGGGGCTGCCCCCGAACAGGGTGCGGTCGAACGACTGGAGGCTGGGAGCCTCGTCGGCGAAGGCGGCCACGTAGTCGGCCACGGGCACAGCGGCGACGGCAGCGGACCATCGCTGCGGGTGCAGGCCCAAGGCCAGGAGGGTGATGTAACCGCCCCAGGATCCGCCTCCGATGACGGCCCGATCGGGATCGGTCACCTCGTCGGCCACGAGGGCGTCGAGGCCGGCGACCACGTCGGCCACCTCGGGAAAGCCGGGGTCACCGATGAGGGCGTCACGGAAGGTGGTGCCGTACCCGGTGGACCCGCGGTAGTTGACCATGGCAACTGCCACCCCGTGGTCGACCCAGGCCTGCACCTCGGGCATATAGGCGTCGGAGTAGGCCCAGGTCGGACCGCCGTGCACCAGCATCAGCGTCGGGTGGGGCCCGGGCCCCGCCGGCGTGGCCACGAAGCCGTGGATGGCCGCCGGTCCCGGCGGTCCCGACGGCCTGCCCGCGGGGGGCCCGAAATCATCGTCGGCGGCGTCGCCGAACGTGGTGGGCGGATCGGTGAACCACCGGGACCGGTAGGCCACACCCAGGGGTGCCCGGTCGCCCGCTGGGGCGCAGATCTCGGTCCCGTCGGAGGTCTCGACGGTAGGAGGGACAGCCCCGCTGGCCACGCGCAACCAGACCTCACCGTCGGGGCGGACCCGGGCTCCGGAAATGGTCCCCGCCTCGTGGATGACCGGCTCCAGGGCGTCGGTGACGAGGTCGAGACGCCACAGCCGGTTGCGACCCTCGTAGTCGTGCACGAGGAGCAGGGCCGATCCGTCGGGCCACCAACCGGCCACGGTCACGTCGCCGGGCAGGTCGACCGGGAGGTCACGGCGCATCCCGGTGGTCGGGTCCCATACCGCCGGGCGGTCCCGCCCCTCGCCCTCGTGGACCAGGGCCAGGCGTTGGTCGCCGGCCACGGGTGACCATCCGGCGACCGACAGTCCCAGACCGGGGCCGTCCCATTGCTCACCGACGGCCTGGCCCGACCGGGGGTCGACGACCCGGACGGCCAGGTGCAGGTTGTCACCGTGCTCGGCGTGCTCGAGACCCAGCAGCGACGAGTCGCGGGAGAGCCCGGCGACCTCGACGGTCTCGGGGTGACGGTGGATGATGCGGGCGTCGGTGCCGCCTTCGCACACGTGCACGGCGTACCCGTCGTCGGACGCGGTGCCCACGACCACCAGATCGGCACCCAGGGCCAGGCCCGAGCTCCAGGCATCGGCGACGCCAGGAGCCAGCAGCCGTCGCGCTGCGTGCGGGACAACGGTGCCTGCTGCCGTGCCGGCTGCGTGCCCGAACGCCGTGCCGGCTGCGTGCCCGAACGCCGTGCCGGCTGCGTGCCCGAACGCCGTGCCGGCTGCGTGCCCGAACGCCGTGCCGGCTGCGTGCCCGAACGCCG